>NZ_JBEZEX010000025.1:0-110377 GCF_040649115.1 Micromonospora sp. NPDC049049
CTCCACCACTCCCACTGACCCCCGATCCCCCCCCGACCCACGACCCATCAGCCCCGCGCCCCGCGCCCCGCGCCCCGCGCCCCGCGCCCCGCGCCCCGCGCCAAGATCGTGCTCGAACCAGGATGTAGTGGCATCAGCGACGCGCCGAGCCCACTAGATCCTGGATATTGCGCGATCTTGGGTCCGAGTCGGCCTTCTTCGCGACAAGATCCGCTCAACTTCGGGGAACTTGCGGCGTCACAGCACGCCGAGGCAGCACTTTCCCTGCAATTGAGCGGATCTTCACGGCCCCGGCCGGACCGGCCGTCTTCACGGACCGGCCGGACCGGCCCGCGGATCCCGCGGGCCCGACACCCGGCGGCCTGCCTTGTGTCTCGCGGATCTTGACGGTCGCCGGATGGCGTGGTCGGGTTTCGGCATGAGTGAGCAGTGGCGGGCACAGTTCGACGCGGAGGTGAGCTTCGCCAACGGCGGCGGGCTGCGTACCGAGGGGTTCCGGCTGGACATTCCCGGCCGGGAGATCACCGACGACGACCTCGCGGCGTTGTTCGTCCGGCACCTCGGGCTGCTGATGGTCGCCGACGTCCGGATCAGCGCCAAGACGATCGTCGAGGAGTCGCACAAGGGCGGCCGGGGTGTCGCGGTCGACGGATCCGGCGCCGAACGCCGGCTGGTCGAGCTGAGCCACGTGATCCGCGACGGGATGACCACCCTGCCGGGCTGGCCGGGCCCCCGGATCACCGACTGGCTGACCTTCGCGGCATCCCGCGAGCGGTACGCCCCGGACACCGAGTTCCACGTGGCCCGCATCGAGATGATCGCCAACACCGGCACGTACCTGGACACGCCCGCCCACCGCTGGGCCGGCAGGGACGACCTGACCGCTGTGTCGCTGGACCGTCTCGCCGACCTGCCGGGGGTGGTGGTCCGGGTGCCGGCCGGCATCCGCGCGGTGGACCGGCTGATGCTGGCCCCGTACGAGGTGAGCGGCCGGGCGGTGTTGCTGCACACCGGGTGGGACGCGCACTTCGGCACCGACCGGTACGCCGCTCCGGAAGCGCCGTACCTGACCGGCGACGCCGCCCAGGCGCTTGTCGAGGCGGGGGCGGCCCTGGTCGGCATCGACTCGATCAACATCGACGACATGAGCCCGACGGCCGCCGGCGTACGCCCCGCGCACAGCACGCTGCTCGCCGCCGGCATCCCGATCGTGGAGCACCTGACCGGCCTGGACGCGTTGCCGCCGAGCGGGTTCCGGTTCACCGCTGCCCCGCCGATGGTGGCCGGCATGGGCACCTTTCCGGTCCGCGCCTTCGCCGTCGTCAACCCCTGACGCGACCTGCGACGCCTGACGCCACCCGCGCCCCCTGACGCCACCCGCGACGCCTGACACCGCCCGCGACGCCTGCCGCACGGCCAGCGGCGGTCGCCACCGGGCCGCCGGGGCGACGAGTTGGTTCCACAGTGCGGTCCACAAAACAGACCATAGGCTAACAACGTGGACAAGGAATCGCGCGGCACAACTCGCGACTGGGCGCCCCGCAGCATCGGACTGCTCCTCGGCACCCTCGTACTGGCCACGGCGTTCATCGCGGCCTACGTCGGCGCGTTGCACCAGCCCACACCGCGCGACGTGCCGATCGGCGTCGTCTCCGGCGACCAACGCGCCCAGGCGACGCTCGACGCCGTGCGCGCCCAGACCACCATCCTCAAACCCATCGGGTACGACGACCCGGCCGCCGCCGAGCACGCACTGCTCAGCCGAGCGGTGTACGCCGTACTCAGCACCGGAGGAGACAACGGCCTGCTCCTCACCGTGGCGAGCGCCTCCGGCCCCTCCGCCACGAGCGCGATCAAGGAGGTCCTCGGCACCGCCACCACCCGCACCGGCACCGCGCTCCAGATCGTCGACAAGGTGCCGGTCACCCCGACCGACCCGCGCGGGGTGGTGCCCTTCTACCTGAACGTCGGGTACGTCCTCGGCGGCTATCTCGCCTCGACGGTGCTCGGGATATCCGCCGGCACCACACCCCGTACGGCGCGACGAGCCGGACTGCGCATCGCCGCCCTGGCGGTCTACAGCGTGCTGCTCGGCATCGCCGGCGCGGTGGTGGTCGGACCCGTTCTGGACATCTGGCACGGCGACGTACCGACGATCGCCGCCATCGGCGCGCTGGCCGTCTTCGCCGCCGCCATGTTCGCCAGCGCCATTCAGGGCTGGCTCGGCGTCGCGGGCACCGCGCTGGTCATCCTGCTGTTGGTGGTGCTCGGCAACCCGGGCTCCGGTGGCATCTACGCGCCCGAGTTCCTGCCCGGGGTGCTGCGCGGCATGCACCGCTGGAACATCCCCGGGCTCGCCAACGACCTGACCAAGGCCGCCGTGTACTTCGACTGGCGGTCGGCCGGCTGGCCGGCTTCCGCCCTCGGGATCTGGGCGGTGCTCGGAGGGCTCGGACTCGTCAGCGCGAGCCTGGTCCGGGGTCGCCGGGCCGTCTCCTCCGGCCCTGCAACGACCCGCTCGGGCCTCTCGCCGGACCGCGACGGTGGTTGAGATCACCCCGGAAAACACCCCTCCCAGGGCAGTGGATCACCAGGGGGCCCTCCAGACATCCGTTGCGCGCGGATACCATCCAGTAAGTCGGACAGCGCTGTCCTTCGTATCCACGTAAGGGAGCGCATCGTGACCGATCAGCACGACCACGACGGCCCGGACGCCGCACTGCGCGCCGACATTCGCCGACTCGGCACCCTGCTCGGCCAGACCCTGGCCCGCCAGGAGGGTCGCCCGCTGCTCGACCTCGTCGAGGAGATCCGCGCCCAGGTCCGCTCCGACGCCCCGGCGGCCGCCCAGCGCCTCGGCGGGCTCGACGTGACCACCGGCACCAAGCTGGCTCGCGCCTTCTCCACCTACTTCCACCTGGCCAACATCACCGAGCAGGTGCACCGGGCACGGGACCTGCGCCGCCGCCGTGCGGTGCAGGGCGGCTGGCTGGACCAGGCCGCCAAGATGATCGCCGAGCGCGGGGTGCCGGCCGAGGAGATCGCCAACGCGGCTCGCCGGCTGGCGGTGCGACCGGTCTTCACCGCGCACCCGACCGAGGCGGCTCGTCGCTCGATCCTGTCCAAGTTGCGGGCGATCGCCGACGAGTTGGACACCGAGACCGCCAACGCGATCCTCTACGGCGCCAGCGACGAGGGCCCGGCCAACCGCCGGCTGGCCGAGTTGTTGGACCTGATGTGGCAGACCGACGAGCTGCGGCTCGACCGGCCGGACCCGACCGACGAGGCCCGCAACGCCATCTACTACCTGCGCGACCTGTACGCCGAGGCCGCCCCGCAGGTGCTCGACGACCTGGCCGACACGTTGCGCACGCTCGGTGTGGAGACCTCACCGACGGCCCGGCCGCTGAGCTTCGGCACCTGGATCGGCGGCGACCGCGACGGCAACCCGTTCGTCACCCCGGCGGTCACCCGCGAGGTGCTGACCATCCAGCACGAGCACGGCATCGCGGCCACCGAGAAGGCGATGGACCACCTGATCAACGAGGTCTCGGTGTCCCGCCGACTGCGCGGGGTCTCCCTGGACCTCTCCGCCAGCCTCGCCGCCGACCTGGACGCGCTGCCCGAGGTGGCACAGCGCTTCCGCCGGGTCAACGCGGAGGAGCCGTACCGGCTCAAGGCACGCTGCGTGAAGGCGAAGCTCGCCAACACCCGGCTGAGGTTGCGCCAGGGCACCGCACACGTACCGGGCCGGGACTACCGGGGCTCCGCCGAGCTGATCGCCGACCTGGACCTGCTGCGCGCCTCGCTGGCCCGCAACTCCGGGCAGCTCACCGCGGTCGGCCGGCTGGCCTCCACCATCCGTACGGTCTCCGCGTTCGGCCTGCACCTGGCCACCATGGACGTCCGGGAGCACGCCGAGGCGCACCACGCGGTGCTCGCGCAGCTCTACGAGGCGGTCGGCGAGGTCTCCGACTACCCGGCGCTGACCCGGCTGGAACGCACCAAGCTGCTCGCCGACGAGCTGACCGGTCGCCGTCCGTTGTCGACGCTGGACACGTCGCTGTCCGAGCCGGCCCGCAAGACGTTCGACGTGTTCAGCACCATCCGGGAAGCACAGGACCGGTTCGGCGCCGAGGTGATCGAGTCGTACATCATCTCGATGACCCTGGGTGTCGACGACGTGCTTGCCGCGGTGGTGCTGGCCCGCGAGGCCGGCCTGGTGGACGTGCACAGCGGGCGGGCCCGGGTCGGGTTCGTGCCGCTCCTGGAGACCCCGGCCGAGCTGAACTCCGGCGGCGAACTCCTCGACGAGTTGCTGTCGCTGCCCGCGTACCGGGCGCTGGTGAGCGCCCGGGGTGACGTGCAGGAGGTCATGCTCGGCTACTCCGACTCGAACAAGGAAGCCGGGATCACGACCAGCCAGTGGTCGATCCACCGGGCGCAGCGCGCGCTGCGCGACGTGGCCGCCCGGCACGGTGTGCACCTGCGGCTCTTCCACGGCCGGGGCGGCACTGTCGGGCGCGGCGGCGGGCCGACGCACGAGGCGATCCTGGCTCAGCCGTACGGCACCATGGACGGCGCCATCAAGGTGACCGAGCAGGGCGAGGTGATCTCCGACAAGTACACCCTGCCCTCGCTGGCCCGGGAGAACCTGGAGCTCACCCTCGCCGCTGTGCTCCAGGCCACCCTGCTGCACACCGCACCCCGGCAGCCCGCCGAGATGTTGGAGCGCTGGGACGCGACGATGGACGTGGTCTCCGAGTCGGCGTTCCGGTCCTACCGGTCGCTCGTCGAGGACCCGGACCTGCCCGCGTACTTCTGGGCGTCCACCCCCACCGAGCTGCTCGGCGCGCTGAACATCGGCTCCCGGCCGGCGAAGCGCCCGAACACCGGCGCCGGGCTGTCCGGGTTGCGGGCCATCCCGTGGGTGTTCGGTTGGACGCAGACCCGGCAGATCGTGCCGGGCTGGTTCGGCGTCGGCTCCGGGCTGGCCGCCGCCCGCGAGGCCGGTCTGGCGGACGTGCTGGCCGAGATGCACCGCAACTGGCACTTCTTCCGCACGTTCCTGTCGAACGTCGAGATGATGTTGACCAAGACCGACCTGAGCATCGCCCGCCGGTACGTCGAGACGCTGGTGCCGAAGAAGCTGCACCCGATCTTCGAGCAGATCGAGCAGGAGTACGAGCTGACCAAGCGGGAGGTGCTGGCGGTGACCGCCTCACCGGCCCTGTTGGAGAACTCGCCGGTGCTCCAGCGCACCCTGGCCGTCCGCGACACCTACCTGGAGCCGCTGCACCATCTCCAGGTGGCGCTGCTGCGGCAGTACCGGGAGTCGGGTGCCGCCGGCCGGGCGGTCGCCACCGCACCGGGCGGCCGACGCGCGCCGAGCGACGGCACCGCCCTGGAACGCGCGCTGCTCACCACTGTGAACGGCATCGCGGCCGGGATGCGCAACACCGGCTGATCAAGAGGTACGGAAAACGGGCCCCGGTCGTTACGACCGGGGCCCGTTTCGGTGGGTCTGAACGACCGTCAGAAGTCGCCGCCGCCGAAGTCCCCGCCCCCGAAGTCGCCACCGCCGAAACCGCCGCCACCAAAGTCACCGCCGCCGAAGTCCCCACCGGCGTAGTCGCCGCCGCCGAAGTCGCCGCCCTGGTCGCCGCCGCCGAAGTCCCCGCCCTGGTCGCCGCCGTCGCCCCCCTGGTCGACGCCGTCACCGAAGCCCTCCTGGTAGCCAGCGTCGTAGCCGTACCCGGGGTCGGCGAAGGCGGGCGAGAAGAGCGCGTCGGCGATCAGGATGCCGCCGAGCACACCGGCACCGGCACCCAGCGCCGTCTTCCACCAGGGCGTCGAATACCAGCCGGCCGGCACCGGTCGACCCTGATAACGCCCACCCGGGTAGTAGTAGGGCGTTTCCCGGCCGGGTTGCGGCCCGGCCCGGAAGGTCTGCCCCTGCACATCGACCTCACGCTCCTTGGTGAGCTGCCCCACGCCGCGGGCGGCGGCCAGGGTCGGCACCTCGGGGCCCGGATCGATGCCCAGCGCCGTGCGCGCCGCCCGGATGTACGCCAGACCCTCCAGCGCGGTCTCCCGGGCCAGCCCGAACTGGTGCGGCGTGGACGCCTGTTCCAGCTGGGAGCCCGCCGCGTTGTACCGCTCACCGGCGTCGGCAAGCGCCTGGCGTACCGCCGGGTCGTCGCCGTGCAGGTTCATCAACTGGCCGCCGAGGCGCTCGTACCACCGCTGCGCCTCCGCGCGGGCGTCGCCGAGCTCGGTGCGCCGACGGGCACCGGCCTGAGCGCGGACGAGGGCGGCGGCGCCCAGCGCGCCGACCAGCACAACGGCGAGACAGAGCACAAGTTCCATGTCATCGAACGTACCCCCGGGTCGCACGTCGTATCCGTCTGGCAAGCTCCGGTGATGGACGTCTCGACGCTGCTCCTGGTGATCGTGTGCCTCGGCACCGGCGGGGCGGTGGGCTGGCTCGCGGCCCGGTCCCGGTCGGCCGCCGACATCGCCCGGCTGGATGCCACCCTGGCCGCCACCCGGGAGGGCGAGGGTCGGCTGGAGCAGTCCATGCGGGCGCTGAGCTACGAGGCCACCGCACAGTCCCAGGAGGCGGTGGCCCGGGCGGTCGCGCCGCTGCACGACACCCTGCGCCGCTACGAGCAGCGGGTGGCCGAGCTGGAGCACGACCGCGTCGACGCGTACGCCGAGCTGCGTGAGCAGGTCCGCTCGATGAACGCGGTCTCCGGTGAGCTGCGTACCGAGACCAAGCAGTTGGTGGCGGCGCTGCGCGCACCGCAGGTGCGGGGCCGCTGGGGCGAGCACCAGTTGCGCCGGATCGTCGAGGCTGCCGGGATGCTGGAGCACTGCGACTTCTCCGAGCAGGTCACCGCCGCCACCGACCAGCAGGTCGTCCGACCGGATCTGGTGGTTCGCCTGCACGGTGGTCGCTCGGTGGTGGTGGACGCCAAGGCCCCGTTCGACGCGTACCTGACGGCCATGGAGGCCCGCGACGAGCGCGGCCGGGACACCCACCTCGACGCGCACGCGCGGCACCTGCGGGGGCACGTCGACGCCCTGGCCGCCAAGTCGTACTGGTCGGCGTTCGACAACTCACCCGAGTTCGTGGTGCTGTTCGTCCCGGCCGACCCGTTCCTCGACGTCGCGCTCCAGCGAGACCCGTCGCTGCTGGAACACGCCTTCACCCGCAACGTGGTGCTCGCCACGCCGGCCACACTGGTCGCGCTGCTCCGCACCGTGGCCTACTCCTGGCGGCAGGAGGCACTGGCCCGCAACGCGCTCGCCGTGCACACTCTCGCCCGGGAGCTGTACGGCCGGCTCTCCACCCTGGGCGACCACGTGGGCAAGCTCGGGTCCTCGCTGGCCGGTGCGGTGACCGCCTACAACCGGGCGGTCGGCTCGCTGGAGGCCCGGGTGCTGGTCAGCGCCCGCAAGCTCGCCGAGTTGGGCGTGTCGGACGACGAGTTGGCCACCCCGGCCCAGGTCGAGTTGACGCCCCGGCAACCGCAGGCACCCGAGCTGGCCGACCCGGCCGGTGACGAGGTCTCGAACCGCTCGCCAATCATGTGACAGTACGTATACCCGCATGTCACGAACTGGTCACAAGGGACTGACCAGTAGTGACAGTGCTCACCGCTACCACGAAAGATTCTGCTCACCCGAGCGCCCTTCTCTGAAGGGCCCTGTTCTCTGGAGGTAAAGAGAACGTGAGCAGACTCCGAAATATGAGCCGGCGCACCTCAGCCGCGCTCTTCGCGTCGGTCCTGGCGGCGAGCGCCATGACGACGATGGGTGGTGCCGCCACCGCGGCCGCCGCTCCCGCCACCACACCGGACGCTTCCCCGGCCACCGCCGCCGAGACGCTGGGCGCCCACGACGCCAAACTGCTCAGTGAGGCCCGCGCCAAGAAGGCTCCGACCGTCACGTTGATCGTCGCCACCGAGAAGGGTGAGGCGGGGGACGTCGCCGACAGCCTCACCAAGCTCGGCGGCACTGTCAGCCAGCGGCAGGACAGGGTCGGCTTCGTGCTGGCCAAGGTTCCGACCGACCGGGTCCTCAAGGCGGCACGGCTGCCGGGCGTCTCGGCCGTCGACCTGGACGAGGTCATCCAACTGCCGGACCCGGCCCCGGAGCGCACCGCCACCGGCACCGCCGGCGCGCGGCAGGCCGCCGTCGCGGCGCCGGGAGAGACCACCCCGGCCGACAACCCCTACATGCCGACGAACGAGACCGGCGCGGTGGCGTTCACCGCGGCCCACCCCGAGTGGGACGGCCGGGGCGTCACGATCGGCATCATGGACTCCGGTGTGGACCTGGCCCACCCGGCGTTGCAGCAGACGACCACCGGCGAGCGCAAGATCGTCGACTGGGTCACCGCTACCGATCCGCTGGAGGACGGCTCGTGGCGGCGGATGCAGGCCGAGGTCACCGGCCCGTCGTTCACCATCGCCGGCGGCACCTGGACGGCACCGGCCGGCACGTACCGGTTCAACCTGTTCAGCGAGTCGGTCACCGCAGCGAGCGACGCCCGGGGTGACGTCAACCGCGACGGCGACACGACCGACACCTGGGGTGTGCTCTTCGACCCGGCCACCAACAACATCCGGGTGGACGCCAACCAGAACCTCAACTTCACCGACGACCCGGTTATGCGGCCGTACAAGGAAAAGTACGACATCGGCTACTTCGGTACCGACAACCCGGCGACCCCGGTCGCTGAGCGGCAGCCCTTCGTCGTCGAGTTCCGCAAGAACGTGAACACCACGCCCATCGGCCTGCCGGGCACCTACGACTACGTCAACATCGGCATCGTCGAGAGCACCCACGGCACTCACGTCGCCGGCATCACCGCCGCCAACGACATGCTCGGCAACGGAGCCTTCGACGGCGCCGCGCCCGGTGCCAAGCTGGTCTCCGCCCGCGCCTGCTCCTGGGGCGGCGGCTGCAGCGCGGCTGCCCTCACCACCGGCATGATCGACCTGGTGGCCAACCGTGGCGTCGACATCGTCAACATGTCGATCGGTGGCCTTCCGGGCCTGAACGACGGCAACAACGCGCGGACGAACCTCTACAACGAACTGATCGAGACGTACGGCGTGCAGTTGGTCATCTCGGCCGGCAACTCCGGCCCGGGTCTCAACACCGTCGGCGACCCCTCGGTGGCCAGCAACGTGATCAGCGTTGCCGCCAACATCAGCAAGGACACCTGGCTGGCCAACTACGGCTCGGTCGTGAAAAAGAAGAACGCCCTGTTCAACTTCTCCTCCCGTGGCCCGCGCGAGGACGGCGGCTTCAAGCCGAACATCGCCGCCCCCGGCTCGGCCATCTCCACCGCACCGACCTGGCAGCTCGGAGCCCCGGTCCCCGAGGCCGGTTACGCGCTGCCTCCGGGCTACGCGATGCTGAACGGCACCTCGATGGCGTCTCCGCAGACCGCCGGCGCCGGCGCGTTGCTGCTCTCGGCGGCCAAGGCCACCGACCGGGGCATCAGCCCGGCCGCACTGCGGCGGGCGCTGTTCAGCTCCGCCAAGCCGATCGCGGACGTGCCGACGTACGCGCAGGGCTACGGCATGGTCAACGTTCCGGGCGCCTGGCAGTTGCTGCGCCAGGGCGTCGAAACCCGGTCGTACGTCTCCGACGCGCCGGTCTGCAGCCCTCTCGCGGAGCAGCTGACCATCTGGAACGGCGTGAAGTTCGTGCCGAACCCGGGCCGGGGCACCGGCGTCTACAACCGCTGCACCTCGTCCGAGGGCGGCCACAAGGTCGGCCAGAGCAAGACGTACCCGGTCAAGCTCACCCGCACCAGCGGCCCGGCCGGCACCATCAAGCACACCATCACGCTCCAGGGCAACGACGGCACCTTCAAGGCGCCGAAGACCGTCGCGTTGCCGCTCAACAAGGCCGTCACCATCAACATCAGCGCCAAGCCGGCCACCGAGGGCGCGCACGGCGCGATCGTGCGGATCGACGACCCGGCCACCAACGTCGTCGACTTCGAGGTGTCCACAGTGGTGGTGGCCTCGAACGACGTGAAGAAGCCCACCTTCTCGTACGCGAACGAGGGCTCGGTCGACCGCAACGGCTTCACGTCGTACTTCGTCACGGTGCCGGAGGGCGCCAAGGCACTCCAGGTGAACCTCTCCGGGATCGCCACCGATTCGCAGACCCGGTTCATCGCGATCAACCCGTTGGGTGTGCCGGTGGAGGCCACCACCAGCACCGTCTGCTACACCAACTTCTCCGACGTCAACGTCTGCAAGCCGCAGGAGCGTGACTACCAGAACCCGCTTCCCGGGGTCTGGGAGATCGAGGTGGAGGCGCGGCGGACGTCCCCGGCGCTGAACAACCCGTTCAAGCTCCAGGCACGGGTGCAGGGCCTGACGGTCGAGCCGGCGCTGGTCGAGCTGCCCAGTGTCGAGGCCGGCGAGCCGACCCCGGTGAGCTGGAAGGTCACCAACGCCTTCGGTCCGGTCTCGGTCAGCGGCCGCAGCGGCGCGTTGACCGGTGTGCGGACCGAGCGTCCGACCATCACCGAGGGCGGTCCCAACCAGGAGTGGACCGTCGAGATCCCAACGGGTACGTCGACGTTCACCGCCCGGATCGGCAACCCCGCCAACGCGGGCGCCGACCTGGACCTGTTCGTCTACCGGGGTACCACCGAGGTCGGCCGGGCCGCTGACGGCGACTCGGAGGAGGCGGTCACGCTGACCAACCCGGCCGCCGGCACCTACCGCGTCGTGGTGGAGCCGTACGGGGTCGACGGGCCGGGGACCAGCACGGCCTACGACTACTACGACGCGTTCGCGTCGGCGTCGCTGGGCACGATCACCGCTCCGGCCGTCGCGGTGCCGCTGATGCACGGCGAGTCGGCCACCATCACCGGCACGGTGACCGCGGTGGCCGTTCCGGCCGACGGGCGTCAGCTCTCCGGTGAACTGGCGATCGTCACCAGCGAGGGTGCGATCGTGGGTCGCGGCAACGTGTCCATCGGTGCGGTGAACTGATCCGCTCGTAACACCGGCAGGAGCCCGTCCCCACGTTCGGGGGCGGGCTCCCGCATGTCAGGGGTGGGAAGGGGTCAGGACCGGTGGGCTGCCGTCACGACGAACGGGGTGCCCTGCTGGCAGGTGGTCATCATGCCGGGCTCCACCCGACCGGTGACCTCGACCCGGGCGCCCGGCGTCAGCACCTCACGCGGGCCGCCGAGCAGCAGGTAACCGTCGAGCAGCACGCAGCCGGGCTCCACACCGCCCTGCACGGTGCCGCTCAGGGTGGTGGCCCCGACGCCCGGCGGCGTGCTCGGGCCGCCCGGTTTCGGAGTCTTCAGTCCGGGCGGCACGCTCCGGGTGCCGGTCTCCGGCGAGGGCGTCGGGTCGGGCGTGGGCTGGCTGGTCACCGGCTGTGCTCCCGTCGGTGTCGGGGTGGGTGTGCCGCCCCCGACACCCTGGCCGCCGCAGGCGCTCAGCGCCACGCAGACGGCCAGCGCGGGGACGGCGAGCCGAAGAGTCCTCATGCCGAATCTGACGTACGCCGACCCGAGTTCGTTCCGTGCTTCAGCCGCGCGCCGCAGCGGCCTTCATGTCCCGCCTCAGCTCCTGCGGAAGCGAGAACGTGAGCCGCTCGTTGGCGGTGGTGATCTCCTCGACGTCGGCGAAGCCGCGGGCGGCGAGGTGGACCAGCACCTCCTGGACCAGGTCGTCCGGGACGCTCGCGCCCGAGGTCAGGCCAACCGTGGTGGCCCCCTCCAGCCAGGCGTCGTCGATCTCGTGCGCGAAGTCGACCAGGTGACCGGCGCGGGCGCCGGCGTCCAGGGCGACCTCGACCAGGCGGACCGAGTTGGAGGAGTTCGTCGAGCCGACCACGATCACCACGTCACAGTCGGCGGCGATCTCCTTGATCACGTGCTGCCGGTTGGAGGTGGCGTAGCAGATGTCGTCGCTGGGCGGGGACTGCAACAGCGGCAGCCGCTGCTTGAGGCGGGCCACCGTCTCCAGCGTCTCGTCGACCGAGAGCGTGGTCTGGGAGAGCCAGACCACCTTCTCCGGATCACGTACGGTGATCTTGTCGGCGCCGTCCGGACCGTCCACGAGCTGGATGTGCGCGGGGGCCTCACCGGCGGTGCCGATGACCTCTTCGTGCCCCTCGTGGCCGATGAGCAGGATGTCGTAGTCCTCAGCCGCGAAGCGCCGCGCCTCGTGGTGCACCTTGGTGACCAGCGGACAGGTCGCGTCGATCGCCTTCAGCGAACGCGCCTTGGCCTGCTCGTAGACCTCCGGCGCCACACCGTGGGCGGAGAAGATGACGGTGGCGCCCTCCGGCACCTCCTCGTTCTCCTCGACGAAGATGGCGCCCTGGGCCTCCAGGGTCTGCACCACGTGCTTGTTGTGCACGATCTGCTTGCGCACGTAGATCGGGGCGCCGTAGAGCTTCAGCGCCTCCTCCACGGTCTGCACGGCGCGGTCGACACCCGCGCAGTAGCCGCGGGGCTTGGCCAGGAGCACGCGCTTGCCGGTCCGGTGAGTCGCCTGAGCCTCAGTCACCACCCCATCGTACGTGCCACCCCTCCACCCGCCACCGGCCCGCGCCCCACCCATCCCTGCGTTGATCATGAAGTTATTGCTGCGACACGCCGGCACGGAGGGCAATAACTTCATGATCGACGGGCCAGGCCGGGGAGGTCCGTAGGGTGGGCGGGTGAGCGAGGGCGGGCGGGTGGGAAGCGGCGGGGCCAGCGGCGGGGGCAGCGGCGGGGGCAGCGGCGGGGGCGGCGGGGCGAGCAGCGCTGAGGAGCCTTGGCCGGTACGGGTGGTCAGCCAGAAGGTGGGGGCCTGGATCGCCAAACTGGGCTGGGTGTGGGTGGACGGGCAGGTGGCGCAGATCAGCCGCCGCCCCGGGGCCAGCACTGTCTTCCTCACCCTGCGTGACCCATCGGCCGATCTGAGCCTGACCGTCACCACCAACCGGGACGTCCTGGACTCCGGCGCGCCGGAGCTACGCGAGGGCGCACGTGTGGTGCTGCACGCCAAGCCCGAGTTCTACGCCGCCCGGGGCACGCTGAGCCTGCGGGCCGACGAGATTCGTCAGGTGGGGCTCGGGGAGCTGCTGGCCCGACTGGAGAAGCTCAAGAAGCTGCTCGCCGCCGAAGGGCTCTTCGACCGCGCCCGCAAGCGTCGACTGCCGTTCCTGCCCGGCCGGATCGGGCTCATCACCGGTCGCGCGTCGGCGGCCGAGCGGGACGTGCTGACGAATGCCCGGCGGCGCTGGCCGGCCGTGGAGTTCCGGACGGTCAACGTGGCCGTGCAGGGCCCGTCCGCGGTGCCACAGATCGTTGACGCGCTCAAGGTGCTGGACGCCGACCCGAGCATCGACGTGATCATCATCGCCCGGGGTGGCGGCGGCATCGAGGACCTGCTGCCCTTCTCCGACGAGGCGCTCTGTCGCGCGGTGTTCGGCTGTCGTACGCCGGTGGTCAGCGCGATCGGCCACGAGACGGACGCGCCTTTGATCGACTACGTCGCCGACGTCCGCGCGTCCACCCCGACCGACGCGGCGAAGCGGGTCGTCCCCGACCTCACCGAGGAGGTACGCCTCATCGGTCAGGCCCGGCACCGCCTCGAACGGGCGGTGCGCAACCTGGTCGACCGGGAGACGCACCGGCTGGACGGGCTGCGTTCCCGACCGGTGCTGGCCCGACCCCAGGTGATGGTGGAGCATCGGGCTACCGAGCTGACCGCGTTGCGTCAGCGGGCCGGCCGCTGCCTGGAACACCGGCTCGGGGCCGCCGAGGACGACCTGCGGCACACCCTCGCGCGGCTACGCGCCCTCTCCCCCGCCGCCACCCTCGACCGGGGGTACGCGATCGTGCAGCGCGCGGACGGCCACGTGGTCCGCGCGGCGGCGGAGGTCGGCAAGGGCGACCCGCTGCGGGTACGACTGGCCGACGGCGAGCTGGCCGCCACTGTCGATGGCTGAGTGGCGACGCGGCACGGTGGGGAGTGGTGTGCTGAGATGAACGCGATGACTGATGACACGAAGGCCGGGCCGGACGAGCGGCTCAGTTACGAGCAGGCCCGCGCCGAGCTGGCCTCGGTGGTGGAACGGCTGGAGGCCGGCGGCACGTCCCTGGAGGAGTCGCTGGCCCTCTGGGAGCGCGGCGAGGCGCTGGCGGTGATCTGTCAACGCTGGCTGGATGGTGCGCGGGCGCGGATCGACGCCGCCCGGCAGGAGCCCGCTTCCTGACCGACCGCCGGTGGGGCGGCCGGAGCCGCCCCACCTCGGCACGTCAGTTGAACAGGCTGTACAGCTCGGCCGGCGCCTCGACGACCTGGTCCGCCGGCGGCTTCTGCGCGGCGGTGGCGGCACCGTAGTCGGAGTACGTCATCTTGATCTCCTGGGCGGTGGTCTGCCCGGCGGCCGGCAACTGCAGCACCAGCTCGCTGAGCCGGCCCTGCGGGTCGACCTTCGCGGTGAACGGGACGGTCTTCGCCTGGGTGCCCAGCGCGGCGATCGTGGCGGCGTTCAACGAGCCCGCCTCGGCGGCCTTGGTGACGTCGATGGTGCCGGCGTACGCGCCGGTGCCGGTGCTGCGCACCTCGGTGATGCCCTGGGTGAGCACCGCGCTGCCGGCCGGGTCGACCTTCTCGAAGTCGAAGCCGAGGCTGCGGTTGCCCTTGATCCGGGTCTGGTCGAGGTGCTGGTACTTGCCGAGATTGAGCTGCTTGATGGCGGGCAGGCTGTTGGCGGTGGGGCCGCTCAGCTCCAGCTTGACCCAGCTGTCCGGCTTGAAGTGGATCACATCGAGCTTCATCGCCAGGTCGGACGAGGGGCCACCGATCGCGATCTTCATCGCCGCGCTCTGGCTCGGCTGGTGCACGAGCCCCTCCGCCGTCGAGCCGGCACCGGCCAGGGTGAACCGGAAGTTCCCGTTGCTGATCTCCTTGGTGGAGTCGAGCAGGGCCTGCTTGGCGTCGCCCGCGACCGGAGCACCGGACGGGCTCGCCGTCCCGGACGCGCTCACCGTCGGAGACGGCGTCGATCCGGCGGTGCCGGTTCCGCTGGCGCAGGCGGCCAGTGCGGGCGTGATCAGAGCGGCGGCTACCAGGCCGGCGCCGAGTCGTCGAACAGTCATACGTGTCTCCCAAGGGGGTCACCCGACGACCTGGAAGGCGCCGGAAACTCCGGGCGACGCAGCAGCACCGTCGGCTGCGTCGCGCGACCCGGGCCGAGCAACGCGCCCGGATCACCCCCTCCTTCTTCCCTGTCGACGCGTCGGACAATCACCCTTCGGGCCAGTTGCCCAGATTCAGCGCCGACGGAGCCAATCCACCGGGTCCGGTCAGCGCAGCGAGCCGGCCAGTTCGCGGAGTTCGTTGTCCCGGGCGTCGCCGACGACGATCACCGTGCGGGTCGGCTCCAGCAGGACCAGCGCCTGCTGGTTCCCCCGGGCCGTGTAGAGCTGCCAGGAGCGCCCGGCCAGCTCGGTGGGACCCTGCGGCTGGCCCTGACTGGTCAGCTCGGCGGGGAGCAGACGGTCCGCCGGGACGCTGCTCTGCAGCAGTTGGACGCCCCGCCCCTCCGGCGTGAGGTAGCCGAGCCGCAGGTTCGCACCGCCCTCGACGGTCTGGTAGCGGGCGCTGACCGTCTTCCAGTCGGCGCCGAGCCCCTGCGGCTGGCTCACCGGGAAGACGTTCGCCGAACGTGCCTGCTCGATGGCGGGCGCAGGATCGACTGTGGTGGCCTGGTCGCCGCCGAGGAATCCCCGGTAGAACGCCAGGAGCAGCGCGATCGGGACGAGCAGCACCAGCAGCGAGATCGCCATGTCCTTCGGCGACCGCTCGGACTTGCCGGAAACCGCCGGCGGCGGTGGGGTCGGGTCGGTCGCGGCGGGCTCACCACTGCGGCCGGCGGGGGCGTCGGCCGGCGGCTGACCGTCGGGCGGCGTGCTGTCGGCGGGTACGCGGTCGGCAGGCTGTGCGGGTTCCACCCCGTTATCTTCGCAGCCGCCCGACCGGCGGTATCCAGGCCATCACCGCCCCGCGCCGACGCCCGGTCGGCCATCGTGTGAGGATCAGCGACAAAGCCGGCAGTGGGGGCCTCCCCGTCGCCGGTCGTCCCCGCACCGTCGCGAGGAGGAGTAGCCGTCATGACGAACACCAGGACGCGGATCCCACAGGATCTCGACCGAAACCTTGCCCTCGACCTGGTCCGGGTCACCGAGGCCGCGGCGATGGCCGCCGGCCGTTGGGTCGGTCGGGGCGACAAGGAGGGCGGCGACGGGGCCGCGGTCGACGCGATGCGCAAGCTGATCAACTCGATCCAGATGCGCGGTGTGGTGGTGATCGGCGAGGGCGAGAAGGACAACGCCCCGATGCTCTTCAACGGCGAACACGTCGGCGACGGCACAGGCCCGGAGGTGGACGTCGCCGTCGACCCGGTGGACGGCACCACCCTGATGAGCAAGGGCATGCCGAACGCGGTGGCGGTGCTCGCCGTCTCCGAGCGCGGTGCGATGTTCGACCCCAGCGCCGTGTTCTACATGGAGAAGCTCGCCGTCGGGCCCGCGTACGCCGACGTGATCGACATCAACGCCGGTGTCGCGGAGAACCTGCGCCGGATCGCCAAGGTCAAGGGCACCGACGTCTCCGAGGTGACCGTCTGTGTGCTGGACCGGAGCCGTCACGACGACCTGGTCACGGATATCCGCCGGACCGGGGCGGGGATCCGGTTCATCTCCGACGGCGACATCGCGGGCACGATCGCGGCTGCCCGGGGTGAGTCGGACGTCGACGTCCTGATGGGCATCGGCGGCACCCCGGAGGGCATCATCTCCGCCTGCGCGCTGAAGTGCATGGGCGGTGCGATGCAGGCCAAGCTGTGGCCACGTGACGAGCAGGAGCGGGAGAAGGCGATCGCCGCCGGGCACGACCTGGACCGGGTGCTGGCCACCGATGATCTGGTCACCGGCGACAACTGCTTCTTCGTGGCGACCGGGGTCACCTCGGGCGACCTGCTGCGCGGGGTGCGTTACCGGGCGGGCGGCGCGTACACCCAGTCGATCGTGATGCGCTCGAAGAGCGGCACCATCCGGGTGATCGACTCGTATCACCGGTTGGAGAAGTTGGCGCTCTACTCCGCTGTCGACTTCGACGGTCGTCCGCTGGCCGAGCAGGAGTGACAGCCGCCGACACGGCGACCCCGCAGACCCTGTCGGCCGCCCGCCGGATCACCGGCGTCGCGCTGGCGTCGGCCTCCGGGGTCGCGGTGGCGGTGCAGTCGCGCATCAACGGCGAGCTGGGGGTACGCCTCGACGACGGTTTCGCCGCCGCGGTCGTGTCGTTCGGCATCGGTCTGCTGGTGCTGCTGGTGCTGGTGCCCGCGACCCCCGGTGGTCGGCGAGGGCTGGTCGCGACGCGGCGGGCCCTGCGGACCGGCACGCTGCGGCCCTGGCAGTGCCTCGGCGGGATGTGCGGAGCCTTCCTGGTGGCCACCCAGGGCCTCACGATCGGCACGTTGGGCGTGGCGGTCTTCACCGTGGCGGTGGTCGCCGGCCAGACCGGCAGCAGCCTCGCCGTGGACCGGGCCGGAATCGGGCCGACCGGCCGGCAGCCGGTCACCCGGCAGCGGCTGGCCGGAGCGGTGCTCACCGTGCTGGCGGTCGGCCTGGCGGTCGGCGACCGTCTTGGCGACCTGGGCGCGCTGGCGCTGGCCCTGCTGCCACTGCTCGCCGGGGTGGGTATCGCCTGGCAGCAGGCCGTCAACGGTCGGGTCCGGGCGGCGGCCGACAGTGCGCTGACCGCCACGCTCGTGAACTTCGCCGTCGGCACCGCCACCCTGCTCGTCGCGTTCGCGATCGACATCGCCGTACGCGGCTGGCCCGGGGGTGAGCTGCCGTCCGAGCCGTGGCTCTACCTGGGCGGCCCGATCGGCATCGTGTTCATCGCGATCGCCGCCGCGATCGTGCGCTTCACGGGTGTGCTGCTGCTCGGCCTGGCCACCATCGCCGGGCAGATCGTGGGCGCGGTCCTGCTGGACCTGATCCTCCCCACGGCGGCCTCGCACCCGGGTGTGAACACCCTGCTCGGGGCCGCGCTGACAATGGTGGCGGTGCTGATCGCCGCGCTGGCGCCGCCCGCCCCCCGCCGCTGACCGGCCGCCCGCCGGAGGATCACTGCGGCGGGTAGGGCGGATCAGGCACCGTCGGCGGGCGCGCGGGATAGGGCGCAGGCGGGTAGGGCCCGTACGGCGGATAGGGCGCATAGTGCGGGCGCGGCGGGTACCGGCGCTCGAACGCGCGGGCCGGGTCGACAAGCCCCGCGATCCGGGTGGCCAGCAGCACGCCCGGCACCAGGGCCAGCAGGGCGATCGCCACCGCGAACCGGGTCCGCGACGGGGTGCCGTACAGCCAACCGACGAGCGGAAGCCCGGCCAGGAACGCCGTGAGGAGGAACCCGGTGATCGCCCACCTGATCCACCGACGCAGAGCACCCTGGTAGGAGGCTCTAACGATCATGGCCACCGCGGTGAGGACGCCCACCGCCAGCACGAACGGCACGGCCATGAACGCCAGCATGTCGTCGTCACGCTCCCAGGCCGAGGCCAGCACGATGCCCGCCACCAGCAGTGCCCCGCTGCCAGCGATCCCCCACCAGCGCGTGCCTCCACCACGGCGGATAGCGAGGTGACCGGCGAGCGCGGCGACGGCACAGCCGAGAGTCAGCGCCAGCGCGACGGCGAGCAGCAGGTCCGTCCCGCGGTCACCGGGCCCGCCACCGCCCAGCCGGGGCGGATCGTTCCACGACATGGCGCTCTGCCCCTCCTCGAAGAGGAACCCGTCGCGCTGCCACGAAGCGTCGGGCAGGCGGCGCAGAAACCCGTCCCGGCCGTTGGCGACCAGCACCTCGTGTCCGCCCCTGGGATGGGGGTAGACGACCAGGTCGCGGGAGGCGAAGTGGCGCTGGACATCGCCCGGGTTCGGCGACCGGCGGGCCAACTCCTCCCGCTGCTCGTCGGGCACCTTCCAGGCCACCCGCCAGGTGGCACCAGCGTCGTCACTCTCCTCGACCCGCAGATGCCCGGTGACGACCCGGTAGCAACGCCGGGGCTCGTCCGGAGCGCACGCCTGCTGCTGCCCGGTCTCCTGGCGGGACAGCCGCTGCTTCTCGTCATCGGTGGCGGGCCGCCAGGTGGTCGCGCCGTCATCGCTGACCGCCCATTGCCCGTCCGACGGGCTGGTCGGCCAGTCCGACGCGCTGTAACCGCTGCCGACCGAGATCGCCGGTTGGCCGTCGAGCATCGCGGTGCCCACCGCGTACGGGTAGTTGATCGCACTGGTCGCTGCCACCGCCAGCACCGCCGGTGGCAGCACCACCAGCAACCGGACCAGCCGGGCGGTCCGTCGGCGCACCGGGCGGCGACGTGACCGCGTCCAACTCCACCAGGACAGACATAGCGCCGGCAGGGTGAGCAGGTCGGTCCAGTCGGCCCGGACCAGCGACGGCCCGGCCAGCACGGTCCAGGCCGAAGAGGCGAGTTCGGCGGCGTACCCACTGGATTTGACGACCGCGAACCCGGCACCCACCGCGACCAGGCCGGCCAGCGCGGCGGCCCGGGACGGCAGCCGTGGCACCAGGAGAGTCAGCAGCACCGCGACAAGCGGTGGTGCCAGCACCAGGCCGGCGACGTCGCTCAGCTTGCCGGTCACCGGGCCAGGGAAGGCCACCTTCAGCACATGGTCGTTGAGCAGCAGCAGGACCAGCGCGACCAGGGTTGCGGGGTGGCAGAGCCAGGACAGCGTGGTGGGCGCGCCGTCCCGCGGTGTCTCGGGACCCGTCATCCTCTCAGGATCCGGTCGACCAGTCTCGATCCGGACTCGGGTCGGTCTGGGTCCGATACCGACGCTCAGCCGGCGTCGGAGGAGTGCCCGGGGAAGAGGTGTGCGCTCGGGTCGATGGCCACTGCCGCGTTGTTGACAGCCGTCGCCGCCTCACCGAAGCCGGTGGCGATCAGCCGGACCTTGCCCGGATATTCGGTGATGTCGCCCGCCGCGAAGACCCGGGGCAGGTTGGTGGCCATCGCGCTGTCGACCAGGATGTGCCGGCGGTCCAGCCGTAGCCCCCACTCGGCGAGCGGGCCCAGATCGGCGGTGAAGCCGAGGGCGGCCACCACGACGTCCACCGGCAGCGTCTCGGTCGCGCCGCCGCGCACCGTCACCTCGGCACCGGTCACCGCACCGTCCCCGAGCAGCCTGGTGACCTCGGCGTTGACCACCACCCGCACCGGCAGGGAGAGCACCCGGGCGACAGTCGAGGCGTGGGCCCGGAACTTCTCCCGGCGGTGCACCAGGGTCACCGACCGGGCCAACGGTTGCAGCGCCAGCGCCCAGTCGAACGCGGAGTCGCCGCCACCGACGATCAGCACGTCCCGATCGGTCAGCTCGGTCGGCTCGGTCACGAAGTAGAGGATCCCCGAGCCGGGGGCGCCGTCGGCGCACGGCAACGGCCGAGGGCTGAAGCTGCCGAGCCCGCCGGTGACCACGACCGCGCCGCACGCGAGCTGCTCGCCACCGGCCAGGCCGAGCACCGGGCGGCCGTCGGCGTACGCGAGCTTCTCCGCCCGGGTGCCGAGCAGGTACTGCGGATTGAACGGTGCCGCCTGGGCCACCAGGTTGGCCACCAGGTCGCGGCCCTTGACCGCGGGGAAGCCGGCGACGTCGAGGATCAGCTTCTCCGGGTACATGGCGGTGACCTGGCCGCCCGGCTCGGGCAACGCGTCGATCACCGCCACGGACAGCCCCCGGAACCCGGCATAGTAGGCGGCGAAGAGGCCGGCCGGACCGGCCCCGATCACGGCGACATCGACCTCGCGCATGGCGTACCGTCGCTTTCCGCTCACGGATCAACGCTTGCTGATCTCGACCGTAAGCGGGCGGCGACGGTCGGGCAAGCATGTCCCAGAGGCGCGCCGGAGAATCGCCTCAGGGCAGGCTGAGCGTGGAGCCCGAGTAGTCCGAGCCGCCCAGTGCGGGTCGCCGCCGACGGAACAGGATCGCCGCCACCACCCCGCCGAGCAGGCCGAACAGGTGCCCCTGCCAGGAGATCCGCTCGTCGGTGGGGAGGATGCCGACCAGCTGCCAGCCGTAGAGCAGACCGACCAGGAGGAAGACCGCGAAGTTCCACCAGCTGCGCTCGACGATGCCTCGGGTGAGCAGGATGCCCAGGTAGCCGAAGATGACACCGCTGGCGCCGACCACCACCGAGTTGGGTGAGCCGGTGAACCACACACCGAGGCCGCTGACCAGGATGATGACCAGTGTCGACCAGAGGAACCGGCGGGCGCCGGCGGCGAGGACGAAGGTGCCCAGCAGGATCAGCGGGATGCTGTTGCTGTAGAGGTGGTCGAAGCCGTGGTGCAGGAACGGGGAGAAGAAGACCCCGTCCAGACCCTCGATGCGCTGCGGGATGATGCCGGCGGTGGCGTCCAGGCCGAACGCGAGCCCCTGGTCGACGGCCTCGATGAGAAAGAGGAACGGCACCACCGCGCACATGGCGACGAACGCCCGGCCGAGCGAGGCGTAGAACGCCTCGGTGCCGAACCGGAACGGGTCGCCGCTTGACGGGTGCAGGGTCACTCCACAACTGCTATCAGCAAAAGCGGCCGACCGCCACTCACGTCCCGTCCGGGGTACGCGCGACAGCGGGGCGGGTGGTCGCCCACCCGCCCCGCGTCGACAGCGTCAGTAGTGCCCGTTGTTCTGGAAGTAGGTCCAAGCGCCGCAGGGCGTCTTGTACCGGCCCTTGATGTAGCCCAGCCCCCAGATGATCTGGGTGGCCGGGTTGGTGCGCCAGTCGGACGCGACGGAGCCCATCTTGCTGCCCGGCAACGACTGCGGGATGCCGTACGCGCCGGAGGACGAGTTGGCGGCCTTGTGGTTCCAGCCGCTCTCCTTGGTCCAGAGCTTCTCCAGACAGGGGAACTCCGCGATGCCGAAGCCCTTGTCGATCATCAGGGCACAGCCGACCTTGCGGTTGCCGCTGTACTCCGCGCAGGATGCCGGGATCGGCCCGTCGTACGGCTTGGCGGGTGCGTTGGCGGCGGCGCGCTCGCGCTTACGGGACGCCGCGGCGGCCTCGGCCCTGCGGGCCCGCTCGGCGGCTTCCTTGGCGGCCTGCTTCGCCCGCAGCTTGGCCTGGTACTCGGCGGCCCGCTGCTTGGAGAACTGCACCTGGTGGGCGGCCTGCCGCTCGCGCTGGTACGCGAGGTCGGCCCGGTCGACCTCGAGACTGACCTGCTCGGTCAGACCCTGTTGCTGGGTTTCCCGGTCTTCGCCCAGGTAGAAGCCACCGGCAACGCCCACGGAGAGCAGCGCGACAGCAGCCGTACGGGCGCCCAACCGGCTCCACAGCCGACTCACGAAGTGGTCCCTTCGTCGGGAGCAAGGACGCGGCGCGGCGCAGACCACAGGTGGGCCGTCAGCCGTGCCACGAGCGCCCCGACCGGTTGCCGGTCGCGCCGACGCACCGACCTTCGCCGATGTCGTCCGTCTCGGGACGAACGATCACCAACGATTCCGGTGGTGCGTGGACGCTCGTGGGACACGATTGCGCACAGTGAGGCTGATGGGAAACCAACCAGGCACTTTGTGATCTGCGCCACACCGAAAATACGGACGAAAGCCCGCATATCACCCGTCAGATCGGGATGTCCTCCAGAAGGTCCGTGACCATCGCCGCGATCGGAGATCGCTCCGAACGGCTGAGGGTGACGTGCGCGAAGAGCGGATGACCCTTGAGCGCTTCGATGACAGCCGTCACCCCGTCGTGCCGGCCGACCCGCAAATTGTCCCGCTGGGCCACGTCGTGGGTGAGCACCACCCGGGAGCCCTGCCCGATCCGGGACAGCACGGTCAGCAGCACCCCGCGCTCCAGCGACTGGGCCTCGTCCACGATCACGTAGGCGTCATGCAGGCTGCGCCCGCGGATGTGGGTCAGCGGCAGCACCTCGAGGATGCCCCGCGAGGTGACCTCCTCCAGCACGTTCTCGTGCACCACCGCGCCGAGCGTGTCGAAGACCGCCTGGGCCCACGGCGACATCTTCTCCGACTCCGAGCCCGGCAGGTAGCCCAACTCCTGGCCACCGACGGCGTAGAGCGGGCGGAACACGATCACCTTCTTGTGGCGGCGGCGCTCCATCACCGCCTCCAGCCCGGCGCAGAGCGCCAGCGCCGACTTGCCGGTGCCGGCCCGGCCACCCAGTGAGACGATCCCGATCGACTCGTCCAGCAACAGGTCGAGGGCGACTCGCTGCTCGGCCGAGCGGCCGTGCAGCCCGAACGCCTCCCGGTCGCCCCGGACCAGACGTACCGACTTGTCCGGCAGCACCCGACCGAGCGCGGAGCCACGCCCCGAGTGCAGCACCAGACCGGTGTGGCAGGGCAGCCCGGCCGCCTCGTCGAGGTCGAGCGTCTCGCCGGCGTACAACTGGCCGATCTGCTCCTCGCTCAACTCCATCTCCGACATACCGGTCCAGGTCGGGTCGCTGGCCTGGCCGTGGCGGTACTCGTCGGCGCGCAGTCCAACCGAGGCCGCCTTGACCCGCAACGGCATGTCCTTGCTGACCAGGGTCACCTCCCGCCCTTCGGCGGCGAGGTTGAGCGCGACGGAGAGGATCCGGGCGTCATTGCTCTCGTTGCGGAACCCGGGCGGCAGAACACCGTCGTCGGTGTGGTTGAGCTCCACCCGCAGGGTGCCGCCGACGTCGTTGGCGGGCACCGGGCGGTCGAGTCGGCCGTGCCGAACCCGCAGGTCGTCGAGCATCCGCAGCGACTGCCGGGCGAACCAGCCCAGCTCCGGATGGTGCCGCTTTCCCTCCAACTCGGTGATGACCACGAGAGGCAGCACCACTTCGTGCTCCGCGAACCGGTGGAACGCCGCCGGATCGGAGAGCAGCACCGACGTGTCCAGGACAAAGGCCTGGCCGGCTGGTCGTGGCTCCTTGGGGTCGGCCGGCGCGGCGGCCGCCGAACGGCGGCTCCTGGTGGCTCGGCGGGGCGTGGCAGTCGCGGCCGGGGTTTGGTCGGCACCGGCGATGGTACGGCGAGTCGTCACAGGCCTGCTCCGACGGATGGGCACCCGCCACCCGTGTTCCGCCTCCTCCGGTGCCCGGGGACACGGGGTCGGATGCGGAACCCCATGCGCGAGGTCGCAGATCCGGGCGGACCGGCTGGCTCGGGAGAACCCCGTGCCATGCCTAGACGCTAGCCCCGCCGGACCTTCCCGGCTAGGGGCCGAACGTGGATCTCCCAAGACGCGCTCGTGAACAGCGCTCCGTCGACGCCCGCACCAGTCAAAAGGCACTGTCGCGCACGCGGCGGACCCGGCCGGGATGCATGCCCCCTGCGCGCATCCCGGCCGGTGGGGCCACCGTCACCGGTCTGACGTGACCCCGACGGTGCGTGTCCGCCGCGGACGACGCACCGCGCTCGTGGCGCCGGTCGGCGGGCAGGCCCGCCGACCGACCTCAACCGGTACGTCGGACGAGCGTGCCGGTCGGGTGCCGCCCGGTAATCGGGGCGGCCGGCGCGCTGAACGACGAGCCGGTGTACGTGGTGCCGGGGCGTTCGACAGCACCGGCGGTGCGGACCACGCCCGCTGGCGAGACCGACAGGGCCGAGGCGATCGCCGCCTGGGCGTCCCGACGACGCCGGTTCCAGGCGCCCCGGTCACCGTCGAAGTAGCCCTGCCGGTAACCGAAGCGGTAGCCGATGCGGTAGCTGAGCTGCCCGTGCAGCCGGCCGGCCGCGTAACTGGTGGCACCGAGCACCAGGACGAGGAACACCGCGAGAAACGGGCTCATAGGGCAGCTCCGGCCCAACCGGGGCGCCAGGTCATCGCTCCTCCGGCTCGATCGTGGTGGGGTCGGCGACGAGCAGCCGGTCCAGGTCGTCGGTGCTGACCTCCTCGACCAGCTCGACGCTGATCCGGCAGCCGTCCAGCACGACTTCGGCCATCGAGGACCGACGGATCTCGCCGCCGGCGTCGTAGACCCGGACGCTCAGCTCCGGGCAGCCGAGATGGGTACGCCAGGCGTTCCACTCGGCACGATCACCGACGCTCAGCGACAGGTAGCGGCAGCCTCGGGCCAGATAGAGGCGCCAGGGGGCGGTCAGCCCTGCGGCGACCCCCTCGGCGATCAGCCCGAAGGCCTGGGCGCGGGTGGCGAGCTCGGTCACCACGACCCCCTGGCACCGGGGGCGTGACGCATGTGAGCACCAATCGTCTCATGCACGTGACACACCGTAGATTGTCCCATGGGCGTGACAGTATCAGCTTTTCGTCCGCTTACGTTTGCCACTACGTTCATCTATTCTGCCCGCGTGACACCCCTCAACAGTGGCACTGACTCGTTTACCGGAAATCCGAACCCTTCGTCACGTCCGCGTGACGGTGGCGAGCCGGGTCGCGCACCCGTAGCCGGCTGGTCGTACCGTCACGGAGTGACCGAGACGGCCAATGCGCGGAAGATCGCCTTCGCCACCTTCGTCAGGCGGGCCCTGGACGAGGCGCGGGCGACCCGAGCCTGGAGCGGCACCGAGGTGTCCCGGCGCACCGGCGTCTCCCGGCAGACCATCAACCGCTGGGTTCGGGGCGACTGGGCCAGCGACCCGGAGGCCGAACGGGTGGTCGCCTTCTGCGAGGGCCTGGGGTTGAACCCTGCCGCGGCCTTCGCCGCACTCGGCTGGGACCGCGCCGCAGCCGGCCCCCGCACCGGCCAGGCCGCCCCTCCGATGGACCCCGACGTGGAGGCGCTGCTGCGCCGTCTGGTCGATCCGCAGGTGTCGGACGCGGAGAAGTTCCACATCCGGGAAACCATCAGATACCTCGCATACCGCCCAACGTTGCCGGTCGATGTCCGAAAAAGGGGCAATCAGGCAGGCTAGTTCCTCAGATAGCGAAAGAACGCCTGGTCAGGTTCATTCGTTTGCCTCCGGGGCTGGAACGGGCACGCTAGCGTCCCTACTCGTACTGCTTGGGCTCGTCATCGGCGGGGGGACGGGACAAGGCCGAACCCAGCCCTGCGGGACAGAAGGAGGGGTCTGTCCATGACCCTGAAGTGGTTGGCAGTCGTGGTCGCAACGGTGTCGGTGACACTGTGGGCGACCGGCAACACGGTGACCCTCGCGGTCGACGGCGGGCAGCTGCCGCTGCTCGTCAACCTCTTTGCGCTCATCACCGCCGGCACCGCGGTCGTCCTGGCCGTCGTCGCCGAGCTGCACGAGCGTCTGAACAACCGAATCAGCGCGCTCACCGAGTTCCTGGTGGCACGGCTCAACGAGATCGACAACCACACCGGCGATCGCAACACCGGGTTCGTGGAGGGCTACCTGTTGAGCCACGGCCAGGAAGCCGCGGTGGTGCCGTTCGGCCGGCGCGGACGAGGAGCCGCCGAACGCTGATCGCTTACCGCTCAATGGGTCCGCTCGGCCAGGAATGAGCCTGGATCGCCGGGGTACGCTGACGCGCGTGCCGCCGTTGAATCTGGGCAATCAGCAGCCGAGGACCCCGTTGAACGCCGACCAGGCCTGGCGGGTAACCGCCAGCCGGGCGGCCGGGACCGTGCTCTTCTTCGACTTCGACGGCACGCTCGCGCCCGTCGACGACGATCCGACCGCGGTACGCCCGGCGCCCAAGGCGTTGGCCGCGATCGAGGCGCTCGCCCCGGTCGTGCAGCGGGTCGCGATCGTCTCCGCCCGACCCGTCGAGTTCCTTCGGGATCAGCTCGGCGGGCTCGCTGGCGTGGACCTCTACGGCCTCTACGGGCTGGAGCACAGCCATTCCGGCGGCGAGACAGTCACCGAACCGGCCGCGCTGCCCTGGGTGCCGACCATGTCGGAGCTGGCCGACCTGGCTCGGGCGGAACTGCCACCCGGCACGCTTGTGGAGTACAAGCGGCTCTCGGTCGCGCTGCACTGGCGTACCGCCCCGCAACTCGGCGCCACTGTGCAGCAGTGGGGGCAGGCGCAGGCCGACCGTCTGGGGTTGCGCTCACAGGCCGGGCGGATGGTGCTGGAGCTCAAGCCACCTGTCGACCGGGACAAGGGCATGGTGATCGGCGAGGCGATCAAGGGTGCCACCGGCGCCTGGTACTTCGGCGACGACGTCTCCGACATCAAGGCCTTCGCCGCGCTGCGCGCTCGCGCCACTGCCGACCCGGACTTCCTCGGCGTCTGCGTGGCGGTGGCCAACCCGGAGACCGGCCACGAGGTGGCCAACGCCGCCGACCTGACCATCGAGTCGCCGGCCGCCCTGGGTGACTTCCTCACCCGGGCGCTGACCCACCTGTCCTGAACCGACCTGACCCCAGCGGCGGCCGACGGCGTCGCCGCCGGGTCAGGCGCCGTAGCGGCGTTGCCTGGTGGCGTACGAGCGCAGGGCCCGCAGAAAGTCGATGTGCCGGAAGTCCGGCCAGTTGAGCTCGCAGAAGTAGAACTCCGAGTGCGCGGACTGCCAGAGCATGAAACCGGACAGCCGCTGCTCGCCGCTGGTGCGGATGACCAGGTCCGGGTCGGGCTGGCCGCGGGTGTAGAGGTGCTCGGCGATGTGCTCGACGTCCAGCACCTCGGCCAACTCCTCGATCGTGCCTCCGGTGGCGGCGTGCTCCAGCAACAGCGAACGGACCGCGTCGGTGATCTCCCGGCGGCCGCCGTAGCCCACCGCGATGTTGACCTCCGCGCCACCGGTGCGCTCACGGGTGCGCTCCTCGGCGCCCTTGAGTGCCGCCGCAGTCTGCGCCGGCAGCAGGTCGAGCGCTCCGACGATGCGCAGTCGCCAGGGGTTGCCCTCCTCGGAGAGCTCCACCACCAGGTCCTCAATGATCTTGAGGAGGGGGTCCAGCTCGGCGGCCGGACGGCGCAGGTTGTCGGTGGCCAGCAGGTAGAGGGTCACGTGCCCGACGCCGGCCTGGTCACACCAGCCGAGGACATGCTTGATCTTCGCCGCGCCAACCCGGTGCCCGTCGTTCGGGTCGACGAAGCCCATCTCCCTCGCCCATCGGCGGTTGCCGTCGCACATCACCCCGACGTGCCGGGGCACCGGCTTACCCGCGAGCTTCGCCGTGAGCCGGCGCTCGTACACGGAGTAGATAAGGTTCCGCAGCGTCATCACCTAGCAGCGTAGCGACCCTTGCGCCAGTTCACTGCCTCGGAGCCCCATCCCCGCCGCCCAGACCGACACCGATCAGTGCGAGCGTACGAGCGGTGAGGCGGCCGTCACCCAGCCCCAGCTCGACCACGTCGTAGAACACCCGGTCGTCCCGATGGGCGGCCCGGACCGCCGCGTCCACCACCCGACGTCGCCGGGCCAACCAGGCCGCCACCGAACTGTGCCGCAGGTGGGTGCCGAGGCGGCGACGCAACCCGTCGGCGTAGCGGCCAGCCGCGCCCTCGGGCGACCGGGCCGCCGCCGACCCGGCGAGCGCGCCGGAGAGCAACGCGTAGAAGATCCCCTCCCCCGTGAACGGGTTGATCAGTGACAGGGCGTCCCCGGCCAGCAGGGTGCGCCCACGCCCCGGCGACGGCCGGTGGGTGGAGAGCGGCAGGTGATGCGCGCGCAACGCGGTCACGGTCGCCAGATCGGTGCCGGGCAGCAGCGCGGCCAGCCGATCCAGCAGGTACGCGCGGCTCAACGGCTCACCGCGCAGGACCTCCCCGTACCCGACGTTCGCCCGTCCGTCACCGATCGGAAACGACCAGGCGTACGCCGGCCAACGCGCCTTCGAGGTGACGATGAGCTGCTCGGACGGGCCGGGCAGAGCCGGGGCGTACCCCCGGATGGCCAGCGCGAGGTGTCGGTCGGGGTTCTGCGGATGGCCGAGCGCCCGACGTACCACCGAGCCGGCGCCGTCCGCGCCGATCACCACCCGGCCGGACACCTGCCCGTCGAGCACCACCCGGTCCGCGCGCGGTTCGACCTGGCGCACCGTGTGCCGGCGCAGCTGCGCGCCGGCGGCCACCGCGGCCGCCACCAGCCGCGCGTCGAAAACCTCCCGGGGCACTGTGTACGCGGGTCGGGGCAGCGCCCGAGCCACCGCACCGCCACCCGGCGAGACCATGCGTAACGCCGGCAGCGGCGCGTAACCCGCAACCGCCTCGGTCACCCCCAGCTCGGCGAGCACGTCCACCGAGTGCGCGGCGATCCCGTCACCACACGCCTTGTCTCGGGGAAAGTCGGCCCGGTCCAGCAGCAGCACGCTGGCACCGGCCCGGCGCGCCGTCAGCGCGGCCGCCGCCCCGGCCGGTCCCGCCCCCACCACCACCACGTCGAACTCGTCGCCCACCACGAGCCTCCTCCCAGTCCGCCGCGTCGCGGCCGCTCCCGCCGGGCGACCCGGTCGGCCCTGCGGCCGACCGCCGCGACATCTCCGCAGCTCGCCCCGATGTCGACACTGTGACCGACGCCACCCGCCATCCTGCCCCCTGGTCGCCCGCGAAGACCGCCCCCGCACCCGGCCGGCCAATCTCACCCACCCCACCTTTGCTCTGCACCCGCGGATGCGACGGTTACCGTCCGCGACTGTCGCATCCGCGGGTGCAGAGCAAAGGACGGTGCAGAGCCGACGAGGGATGGGCAGGTGCTGGGCCGCGGTCGGCCGCCGGGTCGGCACCCGGCGGCGTCGGTGCGGGGCACCGCCGCGGTCAAGGTCGGGGTTCGGGTCCGGCATCGTCGGGGGCGCGAGCGGCGCGGCGCAGGCCGTAGAGGACCAGCCCGGCGGCGGCGAGCAGCGGGGCGCCGTCGCGGATCAGGCCGTCCACGCCGAGCAGCCACCAGCACAGCGGCAGATCCACGGCGAGTACGGCCACAGTGACGACGACCAGCAGGCCACGCGCCCAGTCCTTGCCCCGCATCAGGAACGCTGTGCAGAACAGCACCGCGTAGCTGGCCGTGATGCCCGCACCGAACCAGAACAGCACGGCCGGCACCGCGGTCAGGCGACCATCCAGGATGGAACCCCCGGCGACCAGTGCCGGCACCAGCATCAGCGGGCTGTAGGTGAAGGCAGCCACCCGGCTGGTCAACAACCAGGCACTGGCCTGTGGTCGGCGTGGCGGGGTCTCCCGCCAGGAGATGCCGTCCCGGTCGATGACGAGGCGTGGACGGTGCCGGACCAGGTGCGCTGCCAACGCCGACGAGCGGTAGAGCAGCCAGACCACCGCGACGCAGAGCGCCGTGAGAATGGCGAAGCCGAGCAGGCCAGGCAGCGGCGGCACCCCCTGCCGGGGCACGATGAGCCGACCGACCGCGAAGATCGTGGTGACCGCGAGGATCAGCCCGAACGGGCGGGCCGCCGTACGACCCCGTCGCACGTGGCCGATCAGCAGCAGGAAGCCGAACGAGCGCAGCATGGCCCAGCCGGTCCGTACGGCGAGCCCGAACCCCTGCTCCGGGGCGTACCACCAGTTGAGCAGCTCGACCACGACGGTGGCCGCCGCCGTCGTCGCCAGCAGGATGGTGAGCACCCGGACGGCGGACGGCCGCCGGACCTGTGTCTCGGCGGCCGTCCTCATGAAATCCGATGTTGCCCGCGAAGGGCCTCGTTCACACCTACCGCTGCGGTTGCGCGGCGTCCAGGCGGGCGCGCAGCGCGTCCAACTCGGCCCAGAGCACGCCGGGCAGCTTGTCACCGAACTTCTCGAACCACTCGGTGATCATCGGCAGCTCGTTACGCCACTCGTCCGGGTCGACCTTCAGCGCGATCCGAACATCCTCCGGGGTCATGTCCAGGCCCTCGACGTCCAGGGCGTCCGGCGCGGGGACCATGCCGACCGGCGTCTCGACCGCGTCGGCAGTGCCCTCGATCCGCTCGACGACCCACTTGAGCACCCGGGAGTTCTCCCCGAAGCCCGGCCAGAGGAACGAGCCGTCCGGGTCCTTGCGGAACCAGTTGACGTAGTAGATCTTCGGCAGCTTCGCCTCGTCGCCGTCGGTGCCCTTGCCCATCTCGATCCAGTGCCGGAAGTAGTCCCCGGCGTGGTAGCCGATGAACGGCAGCATCGCCATCGGATCCCGCCGGACCACGCCGACGGCGCCGGACGCTGCGGCGGTGGTCTCCGAGGAGAGCGTGGCGCCCATGTAGACGCCGTGCACCCAGTCGCGGGCCTCGGTCACCAGCGGCACGGTGTCCTTGCGGCGTCCACCGAAGAGGATCGCGTCGATCGGCACGCCGTTCGGGTCGAAGTACTCGTCGGCGAGGATCGGGCACTGCGTGATCGGGGTGCAGAACCGGCTGTTCGCGTGGGAGGACAGGCTGTCGCTCTCCGGCGTCCAGTCGTTGCCCTTCCAGTCGATCAGGTGTGCCGGCGGCTCGCCCATGCCCTCCCACCAGACGTCGCCGTCATCGGTCAGGCCGACGTTGGTGAAGACGGAGTTGCCCCGGTCCAGCGTGCGCATGGCGTTGGCGTTGGTCTTCCAGTCGGTGCCGGGCGCGACGCCGAACAGGCCGTACTCGGGGTTGACGGCGTAGAGGCGGCCGTCCGGGCCGAACCGCATCCAGGCGATGTCGTCGCCGATGGTCTCGACCTTCCAGCCGGGAATCGTCGGCTCCACCATGGCGAGGTTGGTCTTGCCGCAGGCGGACGGGAAGGCGCCGGCGATGTGGTAGGTCTTGCCCTCCGGCGAGGTGATCTTCAGGATCAGCATGTGCTCGGCGAGCCAGCCCTCGTCGCGGCCCATCACGCTGGCGATCCGCAGCGAGTAGCACTTCTTGCCCAGCAGCGAGTTGCCGCCGTAACCCGAGCCGTACGACCAGATCTCCCGGCTCTCCGGGAAGTGCGAGATGTACTTGGTGTCGTTGCACGGCCAGGCGACATCCTGCTGGCCGGGGGCGAGCGGGGCGCCGATCGAGTGCAGCGCGTGCACGAAGTCCGCGTCGTCGCCCATGGCCTCCAGGACCCGGGTGCCCATCCGCGTCATGATGCGCATCGAGGCGACCACGTACGGGCTGTCGGTGATCTCGACGCCGAACATCGGGGACTCGGCCTCGACCGGCCCCATGACGAACGGGATGACGTACATGGTGCGACCGCGCATGGAGCCCCGGTACAACTCCGTCATCGTCCGCTTCATCTCGGCCGGCGCCATCCAGTTGTTGGTGGGGCCGGCGTCCGCCTCGTCGACGGAACAGATGTAGGTGCGTTCCTCGACCCGGGCGACGTCCGTCGGGTCGGTGCGCGCGTAGAACGAGTTGGGCTTCTTCTCCGGGTTGAGCCGGATCAGGGTGCCGGCCTCGACCAGCTCATCGGTGAGGCGGCGCCACTCCTCGTCGGACCCGTCCACCCAGACGACACGGTCGGGGGTGGTCAGTTCCGCGACCTCACGGACCCAGGCGAGCAGTTTCGGATGGGACGTCGGGGCCTGATCGATACCCCGCACAACAGCCGGAGCAACCATGACACATCTCCTTGTGGTCGACGCTGACCGATCTATGGGATGCACGAGACTCAGCGGCGCGATGCGTCGCCTTCGTGGAAACCTGGGATTGGCCTCAGCGTAAACCGGGCAGCCTTCCGAGTCAGTGGGACAGGTTGTGAAGAACTGCACAAGCTACGGCCTCGCTGCGGCATCACGAGCTGATACCCGCTTTCCCGCGCAGTTTCACGCAAATCTTGTTGTGCACCCCGGCGGACGCTTGTTGCGGTCGGGCCGTTGACCTGCCCCGCCGACCGATGCGGTGATTCCCGTTCCGCAGCGGCTCAGTCCTCCCAATTGGCTACGCTCTGTGCAGTGGTTACGTACACGGCGCTGGGCCCCTCCGAGAGACCACGCCCGCTTGCCGTTGCTACCCCTCTGACTGGCCGGCAGCCGGTAGGCTCCCCCCGTGGCCGCCACGATGACCGGGGAACAACCGGGTCCCCGGCAGACCCGACGGGGTCTCGTCGGCTTACTCCTCGACCGCTTCGGTCACCTCATCCGCGAGATGGGCAAGTTCGCCACCGTGGGTGGTTTCGCGTTCCTCGTCGACTTCGCGCTCTTCAACTACCTGACGAGCAGGCACGGCGTCGAAGAGTTGACGGCGAAGACGATCTCCACGGTGATCGCGGCGTCCGTCGCCTTCGTGGGCAACCGGTTCTGGACGTGGCGGCACCGTCAGCGCAACAACGCGGCCCGCGAGTACGCGCTGTTCTTCTTCTTCAACGCGGTCGGTCTCGGCATCACTGTGGCCTGCCTCGCGCTCAGCCGCTACGGGCTCGGGGCCATCTGGCCGGACGTGTTCCAGACGCGCCTGGCGGACAATCTCGCCAGCTACATCGTCGGTACGGGATTCGCCACGCTGTTTCGATTCTGGTCGTACCGGCGGTTCGTCTTCGTCGAAGCGGGAACCCCGACCCTTCCGCAGGTGGATCCCGACCGTGACCACCGGGCGTGACCTGCCGCCCACCTCGTTCGGCCGGTGATCGCCGGCCGCACCGACTGCCCTAAGGTGTTTCGCATGCGTCTTGTCCGCCTGCTGCCTGAGCGCTGGCAGAAGTTCATCCACGAGGCGCTCAAGTTCGGCATCGTCGGCGGCATCAACACCGTCATCAATTACGCGGTGTTCAATGCCCTTGCACTGACCGTTTTTGTCAATGGTCAGTTGAAGGCGACAGTGATCGCGACGATCGTCGCCACCATCACGTCGTACCTCATGAATCGGCACTGGACGTACCGTGATCGCCCGAAATCGGCGCTTCGCCGGGAATATCTGCTTTTCTTCCTATTCAACGGCGCTGGCCTGCTCATTGAGCTGGGGGCTGTGGCGGCAGCGAAGTACGGTCTCGGCGTACACGGCCTGCTGGCACTGAATCTGGCCAAGACCGTCGGCGTCCTGCTGGCCACGCTGTTCCGGTTCTGGTCATACCGCACGTTCGTCTTCCAACCCGTCGCGCCAGCCGAGGACGAGCCCGCGAAGCCCGACTCCACCTGGCACAGCATTCCGCGCGACGAGTGGGACACCATGGCGGAGATGGACCCGGTCGCCGAGTTGGCGGAATCGGTGTCCGAGCTGGAGGAGGCGGAGTCAGCGCAACGCAACGACCCGCCGGCCGGCGCACCGACTCAGGGGCGGCTCCCGCAGTTGAGCGTCAGCCCCGCCGTCGACCTGGACGCGGAACTCGCCGCGGAGCTGCACGTCGGCACCCGTCGCGCGCCCCGCCGGTGACGACACCCGACGCCCGCTCCGGCACGGGGCGACCCGCCGAGCTGTTCTTCGAGGATCTCGTCCCGGGACTCACCGTCGATCTTGGCGTGGTCACCGTGGACGGCGACGAAATGGTTGCCTTCGCCCGCCGCTTCGACCCGCAGTGGTACCACGTCGACCCCGACCTGGCTGCGGCGAGCCGACACGGTGGTCTGATCGCCAGCGGCTTCTACACGGTCAGCCTGTTCATGCGCGCGTACGTCGACCACCTGCTGTCCCGGGCCGCCGCGGACGCCTCCCCCGGCCTGGAGGAGCTGCGTTGGCTCGCCCCGGTGCGGGCCGGCGACCGGCTCGCGGTCCGGGTCGACGTGATGGGCGCCCGGCCGTCGACTGCCCGCCCCGGGCTCGGCACCGTCAGCCTCACCGGCACCATGCTGCGCCTCGGCCCGGACGACCGGCCCGAGCAGGAGGTGCTGCGGACCCGCTTCCGTGGCTGGTTCGGCATGCGACCGGTCGAGGCCGACCCCGCCGAAGCCACCGAAGCCACTCCGACCGACGCTGACCGGCCCGGAGCTGACCAGCCCGACAGCGGCCCGACCGCGGCAGACCCGTCCACCGTCGGGTCGTCCCCGACCGACCCGACGAAGAGCAGCGGCCCACCCGACTGACCCGCCCCCGACGGTGTGCCAGGGGCGGGTCTCCACCGGCCCGGATCAGGTAGTGGTGTCGCGCAGCGGCTTGCCGTCCTGCATGTCGGCGAGCATGTCGCGCATCTCGCCATCGCCCAGCGAGTGCTTGTCGTGCTGTGCCTCGACCAGCTCGTACAGGGTGGTCTGCACCTTCCCGACGTCCGGCACGTCGGCGAGCACCGACTGGCCGCGCTCACCAGCCGACTCGATGGTGAGTGTCCCGCAGCCGAGCAGACGCTCGACGAAACGCTGGTTCATCGAGTGGTCGTTGACCCGGGCGAGCGGAAGGTCCCGCCGGTCCCGGGAGAGCACACCCTGCTGAAGCAGGACTCGCTCGTTCGTGAACAGGTAGTGGGTGGTGCGCCAGACCAGGAACGGCCACAGGCCGAGCCAGAGCACCGCGACCAGGGCGATCGCCCCGATCACGGCCAGCGCGACCGAACCGCCGCCACTCTCGGGCAACAGGAGCACGCCGACCACCACCGCGGCGATGGCCAGCACCAGCACCGCGATCGGCCGGATCAACGCCTTCCAGTGCGGGTGCAGGTGCAGCACGACGTGCTCGTCCTCGGTGAGCACGTCTTCGGGAAACGCCACGGGAACCTCCAACGCGATTTTCTGGACGCGCAGACGGTAAACCCCCCAGGCCCCACCACAACATCCGCCGCGCGGGCCCACTCGGGCCCTACGTGATCTTGCCCGTCCTCAGCGGAGGTGCAGGACGTCGCCGGCGGCCAGGGTTCGGGCGCCGGTCGACGTGGTGACCATCAGTTGGCCGTCCGGGTCCACCCCGGTGGCGGTGCCGGTCAGGGAGTCGCCGTCGGGGAGCAGGACGCGTACCTCGCGCCCGATCGTCGCGCAGGCCGCCAGGTAGGCGTCGCGCAGGCCGCTGGCCACCGCGTCGCCGCCCGCCGAACGCCAACGGTCGTACCAGTCGGCCACCGCCCGCAGCAGCGCCCGCAGCAGCGGATCTCGATCGGTGGCCACCGCGCCGGCCAACTGGAGCGAGGTGGCCGGCAGCCCGGTCGGATTCACCGGCAACTCGTCGGCGCGCAACGTCACGTTGAGCCCGATGCCCAGCACGATCGCCGGCGGTTGGTCCGGCGCCCGTCCAGGCACCGCCTCAGCCAGCACGCCCGCGCACTTCGCGTCGTCGATCAGCAGGTCGTTCGGCCACTTGAGGGTGGCTTCCAGCTCGGCGAGCCGGGCCACCGCCTCCACCAACGCCACGCCGGCCAGCAACGGCAGCCACCCGTACCCGGTGGGTGTCGCCGGCAGCCAGCCGCGGTCCGGCACGGCCTCGCCGGGCCGCAGCAGGACGCTGGTCGCGATGCCGGCCCGCGCCGGCGACTGCCAGACCCGCCCGCGCCGGCCGCGCCCCGCGGTCTGCCGCTCGGCGACCACGACCAGGCCCTCGGGCTCGTCGGCCCGCGCGGCCTCGGCCACGTCGGCGTTCGTGGAGCCGGTCTCGGCACGCAGCTCCAGGCGGGCCCACGGCCCGTTCGGCGCTGTCAACGCGCGGCGCAGCCGGGCCGCCGACAGCGGCGGCCGGTCCAGATCGGTGTACGGGGAGCCCGGCATTCCGCCAGCCTACGGCGGTGCTCCGGTCGACACTGAGGCGTACTGCACAGCGGCACCCACCTGAACCATCGTTATATTCCCTGGGTGACTACCGAGACCGGGACCAACATGCACAGCACCGCGGGCAAGCTGGCGGACCTGGAGCGCCGGGTCGACGAGGCGGTGCACGCCGGGTCGGCCCGCGCCGTGGAGAAGCAGCACGCGCGCGGCAAGAAGACCGCCCGCGAGCGGATCGAGATGCTGCTCGACGAGGGCTCCTTCGTCGAGCTCGACGGGCTGGCCCGGCACCGGTCCACTGCCTTCGGGCTGGAGCGGAACCGCCCGTACGGCGACGGTGTGGTCACCGGCTACGGCACGGTGGACGGCCGGCAGGTGTGCGTCTTCGCGCAGGACTTCACTGTCTTCGGTGGCTCGCTCGGTGAGGTCTTCGGCGAGAAGATCGTCAAGGTGATGGACCTGGCCATGAAGATCGGCTGCCCGGTGGTCGGCATCAACGACTCCGGCGGCGCGCGAATCCAGGAGGGCGTCGTCTCGCTCGGCCTCTACGGCGAGATCTTCTTCCGCAACGTGCGGGCTTCCGGCGTCATCCCGCAGATCTCACTGGTGATGGGGCCCTGTGCCGGCGGCGCTGTCTACTCCCCGGCGGTCACCGACTTCACCGTGATGGTCGACCAGACCTCGCACATGTTCATCACCGGCCCCGACGTGATCAAGACGGTGACGGGCGAGGACGTCGGCATGGAGGAGCTGGGCGGCGCGCGTACGCACAACACCCGCAGCGGCAACGCGCACTACCTCGCCAGCGACGAGGAGGACGCCGTCGACTACGTCAAGGCGCTGCTGTCGTACCTGCCGTCGAACAACCTCGACGAGCCGGTCGTGGTCGACGCCCCCGCTTCGCTTGAGGTCAATGACGAGGACCGGGAGTTGGACACGCTCATCCCGGACGCTGCCAACCAGCCGTACGACATCCACACGGTGATCGAGCACGTCCTCGACGACGGGGAGTTCCTGGAGGTCCAGCCGCTCTACGCGCAGAACATCGTGGTCGGCTACGGCCGGGTCGAGGGACGGCCGGTCGGCGTGGTGGCCAATCAGCCGATGCACTTCGCCGGCACCCTGGACATCGCCGCCTCGGAGAAGGCCGCCCGGTTCGTCCGCACCTGCGACGCGTTCAACATCCCGGTGCTGACCTTCGTGGACGTGCCCGGCTTCCTGCCCGGCACCGGTCAGGAGTGGGACGGCATCATCCGCCGGGGCGCGAAGCTCATCTACGCGTACGCCGAGGCGACCGTCCCGAAGGTCACCGTGATCACCCGCAAGGCGTACGGCGGGGCGTACGACGTGATGGGCTCCAAGCACCTCGGCGCGGACCTGAACTTCGCCTGGCCGACCGCGCAGATCGCGGTGATGGGCGCGCAGGGCGCTGTGAACATCCTCTACCGCTCCGAGCTGGCCGGGGCCGAGGACCCGGCGGCCGTCCGGGCCGAGAAGATCGCCGAGTACGAGGACACCCTGGCCAACCCGTACGTGGCCGCCGAGCGCGGGTACATCGATTCGGTGATCGCTCCGCACGAGACACGCACCCAGATCGTCCGGGCGCTGCGCGTCCTGCGGACCAAGCGGGAGACCCTGCCCCCGAAGAAGCACGGCAACATCCCGCTGTAGAGCCCTGCTCACGTGATCCGCACAACTTCGGGGATGGTGCTGCTTCCGGGGATCGGGAGGCAGCGACATCCGTGAAGTTGCGCGGATCGTGGAAGGGTCAGCACGCCGGGTTGGCAGCGGGGCACAGTCGTTGGGCGGCCGTACGGCCCAGCGCCTCAAGATCCGCGTCGCCCAGGCCCAGGCCAGGGTCGGGCACCAGCACCGTGACCAGATCGCCGACCCGGACCACGACTGTCATCCCGACCGGCTTGGAGCGCTGGAGCGTCCTTCCGGCGGCCGGGCCACGGGGGGCGAACGGCACGTGCCGCACCAGTACCGACTCGTCACCGGCGAAGTTGCTCGCCGCCGTCTCCCAGGCGTGCTTGCTCTCGTTCGGCGTCGTCTCGCCCGCGGCGACGACGTTCTCGACGACATGCCACTCGGGGCAGGCGTCGAGCAGCGCCCTCAGGTGAGTGAAGAGTCGCGCACTCACCAGCGGATCGAGCCGGTAGACGTCCTGGCTCAGTTCGGCCCGTACCGGCGCCCTGCCGTCCCTCGTCGGCGACAACAGGGTCTGCGACCGCGAGTAACGGGAGTACGCGGGAACCGTCGGCACGCCGCGGTCGTCGCCGCACCTCTGCAACGTCGGATCCAACCGGACGACCTCACCGAGGCCAGCGTCGCCCAACTGCACGGCGCCTTTCATCGCCGGCACCTCGGTGACAGCCAGCAGGGAGTCGAGGGGGATGTCCATCCGGACCGGGCCCTGCGTGGACGCAGGCAGGGCGGCATCGGGCGGAGCCGACGCCCGTTCCGTCAGGGCGTACGCCGGGCCAGTCACGGCCGCGAGCACCGCGACCGTCGCCAGCGCGACAGTACGACGACTACGGCGACGGGCACGGGACCGGATCTCCTGCGGCTCCGGCCACCTGACGTCACGCAGGTCCCGGTGAACCCGTTCGACGAATGCCAGGTCGTCGTCACGCATCGGTGGCCTCCTCCAGGTCAGAGACGGCGAGCAGACCGGCGAGCGCGGTACGCCCCCGGGAGAGACGGGCCTTGACGGTGCCCACCGGGGCCGCGGTCTCCCGCGCCACCTCGGCGACCGGCATACCCATCAGGTAGTACAGGGCGATGGCGGTGCGCTGCTCCTCGGGCAGTCGACGCAGGGCGGCGACCACCGCGACGGTGTCGGTGCCCGGCCCGGGAACGGTCTCGGTGGCCCCGTGTCGCAGGTAGGCGCGGGCGCGGCTCCGCAGGCTGCGCCACCGGCTGACGGCGATCCGGCTGGCCACCACCCGTACCCACGCCTCCGGGTCGTCGTACCCGCTGATCGTCGACCAGCGCTGCCACGCCCGGACGTACGCCTCCTGCACGGCGTCCTGCGCCTCACCCCGATCGCCGGTGAGGGCGTAGACGAACCCGAGGAGTCGTTGCCGACTCCCCCGGTAGAACTCGTCGAACCCGTCGACGTCCGGCACCCGCTACCTCCCCGTGTCGGTCGCTGGGAACACGCACCGGCAAGGGCCGTTGGTTGCCCGGTCAGGCGATCGACTTTTCCAGTTCGTCGAGCGGGAACGCGCCGGCCCCGATCCGCTCCCGGACCGCCCGGCGCACGGCCCGCTGCACGGCGACGTTGACCGGCGTCGGCACCCCGTGCAACCGGCCGAGCAGCGCGATCTCACCGTTGAGGTGGTCGACCTCGGTCGAGCTGGCGCCCCGGGCCAGGCTCTGCCAGGTGGAGCCGCCGGAGCGGGCCTCGCCGCCGACCGGGCGCTGTCCGACCAGGTCGCCGCGTTCGGCCTTCTCCTCCTCTGGCGAGGTGTGCGCGATGCCGGCGGCGGCGAGCGCGGCGACGCCCTCGGCGCGTACCCGCTCGACCAGCGCATCCGGGATGTCCCGGCCGAGCAACGCCTGCAGGCCGTTACCGAGGTTGCTGAGCAGCTTGCCGTACTTCCAGCGCAGCACGTCGGTGCGGACCGGTGCGACGAAGCCGGCGGCGGTCAGGTCGGCGGCGACAGCCCGGTCGGTGTCGTCGGCGCCTCCGGGGTACCGGCCGATGTGAAGCATCCCGGGATGCGGGTACCCGTTGGCGACCACCACACCCGGGTCCAGGTGGGTGGCCGGCAGCCAGACGCAGACCGGGTGCACGTCGGCGAAGAGGCGCAGCGCGGCCCGCTCGTTGGCCACCCCGTTCTGCGCGGTCACCAGCGGCAGACGTTCTCCCGCCGTGCCGCCGCCGACCACCGGAGCGTCCACCCAGGCTGCCAACGCGTCGGCGGTGTCCTGCGACTTCACGGTGAGGATCAGCAGGGTGTCCGCTGGCAGCGGCTGGTCGGTGGGCCGGTCCACCGCCGCGAGCCGGGCGGTGACCTCACCCTCGGGCTGTCGCAGGGTCAGGCCCCGCGCTCGGATCGCCTCCAGGTGCGCACCCCGGGCCACTACCGTCACGTCCCGGTCGGCCTGGGCCAGCCGTACCCCGATGGTCCCGCCGACCGCACCCGCGCCGATGATCACGTATCGCATTGCCTCATTCTGCCCGGATCGACCGGAGCGAGGCGGCTAGGGCGATGTGGGGAGGAACGGGCCGGCGAGCAGGAGCGCTCCGGCGATCAGCGCCGCCACGTTGACCAGGGCGAAGAAGCCCACCCAGAAGAGCGGCGGGAACGGGGTGAGCCCGGCGAGCTGGTCGGCGTCGGAGGCGGGCATCCGGCCCCGCGAGCGCAGCCGTTGCAGCTCGACCACCGGTCGCACCCCACCGAGCAGCAGGAACCACACACCGGTGTACGCGAACGCGGCTTGGACCTGCGGCGTCGCGTACCAGGAGACGGCGAACACCAGTGCGCCCGTGACCAGCAGCGACACCACACCGAAGGCGTTGCGGATCATGACGAGCATCGCCAGCAGAAGCGCCACGGCCACCCAGAGCAGCAGGGTGATCCGGTTACCACCGAGCAGCCAGGCCCCGGCCAGCCCGACCAGCGGCGGTGCGACGTACCCGGCGAGCAGAGTGAGGATCATGCCCGGCCCGGTGGGGCGGCCGGCGGAGAGCGTCAGCCCGGACGTGTCCGAGTGCAGTCGGATGCCGCGCAGCTTACGGCCGGTCAGCAGGGCGACCAGGGCGTGCCCGCCCTCGTGCGCGATGGTGACGGCGTTACGGGCGATCCGCCACGGCAGGCGGGTGGAGACCACCACCAGCGCTACGACCCCGGTGATCAGCACCAGCAGCGCGGGCGGGTCCGGCTGCGCGCCGAACAGCGTGTCCCACTTCTCGCCCAGTCCGTCGATCGACATCATGGGGCGCGAGCCTACCGGCGGCGTTCCGTGTCGTTCCCAAGGCACCGGCTCGTATCCTGTGAGACTGATCGAGTGGCGAGCGAAGCGGGAGGTGACGGTCGGTGAGCACTGCCCCCCTGGAGCCGCACGTCGGTCTGTGGACCGAAGCCGACTACTTCGCCCTGGGCGAGACGCCTGACCGGATCGAACTGCTCGACGGGAGCCTGTTGGTGAGCCGGGCCCCGAGCCGACGGCACCAGCGGGTGTCGCGTCGGCTGGCGAACAGCATCGAGGCAGCAGCAGAGCCTCGGGGTTTCCTGGTCTATGACGCGATCAACGTCCGGCTCGGCGTCGACCGGGTCGTGATCCCGGATCTCGTCGTCACCGATGCCGATGACGACGGCACTTATCTCGACTCCGACCGGGTGTCTCTCGTCGGGGAGGTCGTCTCGCCGGGGAACGCGGCCGCTGACCGTCTGCTCAAGATGCAGCTCTACGCCATCGCGAGAATCCCCTGGTATCTGCTTGTCGAGCAGGACGGGGACGGCCACTCGTTGCGGCTGTTCCGGCTCGACGGCGAGCACTACGTCGAGGACCAGGTGGCCAAAGCCGGCGAGACGTTGAGCGTCGTCGAGCCGTTCCGCTGGCAGCTCGACCCGGCCGCACTCCGCTGATCCGTCCCGCCTCGTCCAGGGGTCCCGCACCCAGTCATTGAAGCTTTTATTCAACCGCACTTGCGATCTAGGGCACTTACCTCCAAAGATGATTGTCGATAGAGCAATCCTCTTGGAGGCACTCATGGCCCGTACCTCATCATCGCTGCGCCGCGCACTCGCGGCCAGCCTCACCGTCCTCGCCACCGCGGCGGCGGCCCTGGTCGCGACCGCCGGACCGGCGGCCGCCGCCACCACACCCGGTGTCGACGTGTCCCGCTATCAGGGCAGCATCAACTGGACTAGCGTGCGCAACGCCGGGATCCAGTTCGCCTTCATCAAGGCGACCGAGGGCACCAGCTACAAGGACCCGAACTTCAACGCCAACTACGTCAACTCGTACAACGCCGGGGTGATCCGCGGGGCGTACCACTTCGCCCGCCCCAACATCTCCGCCGGCTCCACCCAGGCCAACTACCTGGCCTCCAACGGCGGAGCCTGGTCGGCGGACAGCCGCACTCTCCCGGCCGCGCTGGACATCGAGGGCAACCCGTACGCCGGCGGCTACTGCTACGGGCTCAGCACCACCGGGATGCGCAACTGGGTGCAGGACTTCCTGAACACCTACCGCTCCCGCACCGGCCGGTACGCGGTCATCTACACCACCACCAGCTGGTGGAACCAGTGCACCGGCAGCTGGACCGGCCCGTGGGCGAACCACCCGCTCTGGCTGGCTCGCTGGTCGAGCACGCCAGGCGCCCTGCCGGCTGGGGCTTCGGTGTGGAGCTTCTGGCAGTACACCAGCACCGGCGCGGTCTCCGGAATCAGCGGCAACGTGGACCGCAACTACTGGAACGGCGACCGGAGCCGCCTGATCGCGTTGGCCAACAACACCTGACCGGGCCGTTGGCGGCAGCGGGATCGACGATCACCATTATGGTCGACAATCGGTCCGGCTGCCGCCACACCACCGGGTACGGGTCAGGCCCGCCGCCGGCTCAGGGCCGGCACCACAGCGTCCTCACGAGCCAGCGCTCCCCTGCGGGTCATGCGCCAGGCAGCAACACCAAAGCCGGCAACGATCACGACGCCGAGCAGTGCGACGAGCACCGAAACCCCCGCGCTGACCAGCAGCAGGATCGCGTCGCCAAGCGCCACGAGCATCCACAGTGCCAGCCGAGGCCGAGCGTCCCTCCGTCGGTAACGCATGTCGTGCCTCCTTCCGTCGTCGACTGTCAATTACCCAGGACCACGGAAGGTCATGCGAAGAAGTTTCAGTCCTGACGGTCGGGCACGAAACCCTTGGCGATCCGGTCGAAGTTCGGCAGGTTGGCCTGCCAGTCCTTCTCCGCGATCTCCCATCGCAGGGCGTAACCGCGGTTCTTGGCCGTCACGAACCCCCGGTTACGGACGTGGATCCGCTGCCCGTCCCGGGTCTCCAGCCACTCCCAGTCACCGCAGGTCTTCCAGAAGTCGCACGCCTTGATGCTGAGGTACTGGTAGTTCTTGACGCGGCTAGCGCGATTCGGCTCCTGCTCCCGCCAGTCCGCGACCGCATCCTTCTTCGGGGTGGGGGTCCACTGCACGAGCAGCTTTCCCGGCCCGTTGGACTGGTTGAAGACGACCGTGTTGCCGTCGACCTGGCTACGCACCCAGCCATCGGGCAGCGGCAGGGAGAAGCCTTCGGGGTCCTTGTGCAGCTTCCAGCCCGCCGGCAACGCGTTCGGGTCCACCGAGGGGGTGGCCGAGGCCGACGGGCTCGGCGCACCGGTGGTGGGTGGCGGAGGCGCAGCAGCGGAGGTCGGCGCAGCCCCCGAGGTCGCGCCAGCACCGGTCGGGTTGGCCTGCGGGGTCTTGTCGCCATCACCCTTGGTCAGCATCGGCACGACCACCACGAGGCCGATCAGCAGCAGCGCGACCACGGCGCCGATCAGCAGGTTACGTCGGGTGTTGTTCGGCTTTGTGCCGTCCGAGGGCGGCACCGCCGCGCGGCCGGCCGGACTGACCGGCGGCATGAGCGACGTCGGCGTGGTCGGCTTGCGCTGCTCCGGAGCGACCGGCGGACCGTCGACCACCGTCGGCTCGTCGTCGACGTTCGTCGTACCGTCGCCGCTTGTGTCGGGCGCGGCCGTGACCTTCGCGGTCGGCTCGGCATCGGACGGCTCGGCATCGGACGGGTCGGCGTCGGACGGTCGGTCGATCGTGGCGGTCGGCTCGGCCGGGGCCGCTGCCGCCGACTCGGCCGGCACGACGGCAGTCGGGTCGGCGACCGCACCGGAAACGACGGCCGTCGGCGTGGCATCGGCGGCCGGGGTCGCGGCGGCACCGGAGGTGGCGGCGGAGGTGGTCGCGGCGGCGGCGGCCGGCGGCGGCGACACCGGCCGGTCGACACTCTCGGCCGGTCGTGGGGCCGGCACCACCGGCAGGCGCGGCTCGCGCGGACCGTTCGGCCCAGGCCGGCGTACGCCATCGAGCAGGGAGATGCCGCGCGACCGCTTGCCCCCGGCGCGGCGCAGCAACCGCTCCGCCACCTCGGCGGTGATGCGCTCGTTCGGGTCCTTGCGCAGCAGCCCGTTGAGGACGGCCTTGAGCGGGCCGGCGTTCTTCGGCGGCGGAATCGGCTCGGTGGCCAACGCGGCCAGGGTGCCGATCGCCGACGGCCGGGCGTACGGCGACTTGCCCTCGACCGCCGCGTAGAGCGTCGCGCCCAGCGACCACAGGTCGGCCTCCGGCCCGGCGGTGCCGTCCCGGGCCCGCTCCGGCGAGATGTACGCGGGCGAGCCGAGCACCATGCCGGTGCGGGTCACGTTGGGGTCACCGGGGATCGTGGCGAGACCGAAATCGGTCAGCACCACCCGACCGTCGTCGCCGAGCAACACGTTGCCGGGCTTCACGTCGCGGTGCATGACGCCCGCCTTGTGCGCGGCGCTGAGCGCACCCAGCACGCCCAGGCCGATCTCGACCGTGCGGGCAACCCCCACCGGGCCGTCCTCGGCGAGAGTGTCCTGCAACGACTTCGACGCCACGTACTCCATGACGATCCACGGATCGCCGTCGGTGCGCAGTACGTCGAAGATGCGGACGACATTGGCGTGGTTGAGCCGGGCGATGGCCCGCGCCTCCCGCAACGAGCGCTCCCGCATTTCGCGGCGTTCCTCATCGGTGAGACCGGGTGGCGGCACCAACTCCTTGATGGCGACGTCCCGATGCAGCACCTCGTCGCGCGCCTTCCACACCCTGCCCATGCCGCCCTGGCCGAGCGGCGACAGGAGCCGGTATCGGTCAGCGACGAGTTGGGGAAGCGCGTTCGACATCGGTGAGACGGTACCCGGACCCGCTGACGCTCACACCGCCGGCACGCCACTGTGCGCTTCGGGTAACTTCGCGCCGCGTACCCTGGCGGCATGTCTGCCGAAGAGCCGCTGTTCCGGGTCGTCCGCGGCGTGCCCACAGCCGAAGAGTTGGCCGCTCTGGTGGGGGCGATCATCGTCCGAACCCGTCCGGCCGCCGCCCCCGTCCCGGCGACCGCGTCCGCCTGGGCGCTCAGCGGTCGACCCGGCGGCTCCCGCGGGTGGCGCGCCGCCGGCTTGCCCCGCTGACCCCGAGACCTGCCGTACGGGGGCTGTCAGGGTGGCGTTGAGCCGTTAACCTCACTCAGGGAAACGGTGCCGTTACGGGTAGGGAGGATCCATGATCCCCGAAGAGGACCGGCCAGCACCCTGGCTACGCGGTTACGGCGGCATCGAAGCCGACATCAGCCAGCTCAGAGAGTTCGCCGACCGGCTCGCCGCCGAGGTGGAGAGCAACTACGCGCCGCACCTGTCGTACATCGCCGAAGACATGTCGGCGAAGCTGCCCAACCCGTGTGACGCCTTCATCGAGCTGGTCACCTTCCTGCACGCCCACCACGAGACGCAGCAGGCCACCGCCGACATGGTGTACGCCGTCCGAGGCGCCACCGGCCACCTGGCCGCCGCCGCCGATCAGGTCGCCACCCACTACGCCGACAGCGACGCCTTCACCGCCGCCCGAGTGGTCGACGTGCAACGAGCCCTCGCCAACCCTTTGAACATGCTGCCCGGCGGCCCTACGTCAATGCTGACCGACCCGACCGGTCCCGACGCCGAAGGGCCGGTGGTCCTGCCGTGATCGAACGGGGCACCGGCCGCACCTCCGGCCTCACCGACTGGCACCTCATGGACGTCAACAGCATGTGGGCCTGCCTCCAGGACCACGACACCGCCAACCACTGGAAGCAGGTCGCCGGCTGGCGCAAGGTCTGCGACCTGGCGCAAACCCACCTCGGCCGCCTCCAGCAGTACCGACGCGGACTCGCCGAGGCGTGGCCCCCCGAAACCAGCGCCGCCTCCCGCACGTACCTCGCCGAACTCGACGACCTCATCGACAAGGTGCAGCGCACCCACGACGCCGCCGCCGCGAACTACACAGCACTCTCCGCCGCAACCCAGGCCATCGGCACCACCCGCGCCGCACTCCACAAGATCTACGAGGAGTACGCGACCAAGTTCCAGCAGAAGCAGGCGTACGAGTCGATGGTCGCCGACCCGAAAGCGGTGATGGGCAACCGGGCCACCACGCCACCTGTTGCTGACGGGGAACTGGAACGGCTGAACGTGCAGGCCCGCTCCATGATGTTCAACCTGAGCGGCGAACTCCAACAAGCCCAAGCAACCCTCCAAAAACCCCCCGCAGCACCTCCACAAACCGGCAAGGATATTTCGAACTCGGATGTGTATGGCAACGCTGCAGCGCCCATCATTCCACCGATCCTGCCAGCACCTATGCCGCCAAAAATAACCACGACCCCGTCCGCGAATAATCACGCCGCCACACCAGCAACCGTAGCCCCCGGAAATGGTCCCATTCTTAATGGGGCTGGAGGAGTCGCTCCGCTAAGCCCACCCAGCATTGCACACCCCGGCCCATCAAGTGCACCGCATGCCAGTTCCTCGCCAGGGGTACCGCCCGTCCTTCCGCCGGCTGCCACCACCGCGCCATTGAGGCACCAGCCGACGCAACCGATTGGGAGACCTGACTCGAATGGCTCGCGCGGCTCGTCACGCTCACCCGGTCTGGACCCATCGCGAAAATTGCCGCCTAGTGGCCTTATCGGCAGCGTTCCCGGATCACTCCCCCGTCAGCCCGACAGCAACAACGTACCCCCACGCCGAGTTAACCCGGTTGGAGGCGTGATTGGTGGCGGTGGGGCCGGAACTGCCCCTACTGGTGCGGCTGGATCTCGCCCTTCCGCCGGTAGAGGCCTTCCTGGTGCACATGGAACGCCTCCGATCGGGGGCGCGCCGGGACCTTGGAGTTCCGGGATGAGCGGAACTGCTCGCCTTCGGCGGAACGACGGCAATACGGAGGAGCCGAATCGCTGGGATCCGGACAATCCTTGGGAAACGCAAAAGGGAGTCAACCCGGTAGTGCGCCCTCCGGACGACGAGGGGCCAATAGACCCAGGACCGGCAATCGGTATCGGCCGGTGAAGAGGTCGACCATACACGCCCTTTTCGGAATACCGATAGTTATCGGAATTATTACCCTATCTTCCACCCCTATCGCCGCGAGCACGGCCAGCCCGCCGCCCAACGATGGCTCGAAGCGCATTCGCGCTGACCAGTGGCATCTCTCAGCCCTCAACTCTGGAGAAGCCAACAAAATCAGCCAGGGCGAGGGCGTGACTGTGGCAGTACCGGATACTGGCGTTTACCCGCATCCAGATCTAAGAGGGAACCTGCTTCGCGGCACCGACCTTACCAACGGAGGAGAGAGCAACGATGGTCAAGGCGATCGAAATAGCCACGGCACGGGGATGGCGGGTCTTATCGCTGCCCACGGCCAACAAGGAAACCAAGGCGCTCGCGGCATAGCACCGAAAGCAAAGGTTCTGCCGATAATTTCCTCGACAGTCGACAATCAGAGCAGCCCAGACAATCTGGGCAGGGCAATCGAGTATGCGGTTTCTTCTGGTGCTGACATCATTAGCATTTCCAGTGCGGGAGGCTCCAGCCCAGCCCTACGTCGCGCGATCAGGGGAGCTATCGTCGCGAATGTCGTCGTCGTTGCTGCTGCAGGTAATCGACCAGCCGACACTGAGGTTGGTTACCCGGCATCCGAAGATGGCGTCCTAGCCGTGGGGGGAGTTGACAAATCCGGTACACACGCCGCCGTCTCCGTCACTGGGCCGGAGATTGACGTGGTTGCGCCCGCCGTTGACATCTACAGCACGAGCATCGACGGCAAGTACCGCAAAGGCACCGGCACCTCTGACGCGACGGCGATCGTTGCGGGCGCGGCTGCGTTGATCAGGTCCAAGTACCCGTACCTGCCGGCCCGAGAGGTGGCGCACCGGCTCACGGCTACCGCCGTCGACAAGGGCCCTCCTGGGCGTGACGACGAGTACGGCTATGGAGTCATCGATCTTGTGGCGGCGCTGACGGCAGACGTACCGCCGCTTGGGTTTGAATCGGTGAGCGCTCCGGCCGGTGCTGGCCCGACCACGACGGCTGGCGCTCAGCCGGGCGGGGAGAGCGATAGCGCGACCGCGCGTGGGCTGGTCACTCTCGGGGTGCTCGTGGCTGCCGGGGTCGGGTGGGCCGTGATAGCGCGGCGGCGTCGACGTGGCGATGATCCGCCACCCAGAATCAGTCGCTGAACGATCGGCGAAGCGGTGATCCACTCGGCTTGCAGGAAGTCGCGGTGTCCGGAGGGACGGGATCGCGCGGTTTCCTGCAAGTCGAGTGGATCAAGGGCGCGGGCCACCCGGCGGCGGGGTGTCGGTCTTGGTGGGTGGCTGGGCGGTAACGTCGGGGTGGTGTCTGAGACTTTGCCGCTCCGCCTCGTGCTCGCATCGGCGAGCCCTGCCCGTCGTAAGTTGCTCCAGGCTGCCGGCGTCGAGCCGGAGGTGCTGGTCAGTGGGGTGGACGAGTCCCTGGTGGTGACCGAGCGGGCCGAGGAGTTGTGCCTGGAGTTGGCTCGCCTGAAGGCGCAGGCGGTGTTGACCCGGCTCAATGCGGCCGCCGATCAGCGGACGTTGGTGATCGGCTGCGACTCGGTGCTCGCCTTCGACGGGGAGATCCTCGGCAAGCCGGCGGATGCCGCGGACGCGACCCGGCGGTGGCTGCGGATGCGGGGACGCAGCGGCGTTCTGCACAGCGGGCACTGCCTGGTCGACGTTACTGCGGGCCGGCGCGCGGAGGCGGTCGCGTCGACGACGGTCCACTTCGCTGACATCAGTGACGACGAGATCGCCGCGTACGTGGCCACCGGTGAGCCGCTGGCGGTGGCCGGCGCGTTCACGATCGACGGGCTGGGTGGGCCGTTCGTGGAACGGATCGAGGGTGACCCGGGGACGGTGGTCGGGCTGTCGATGCCGCTGCTGCGCCGGCTCCTCGCCGAGCTGGATCTGCGGATCACCGACCTGTGGACGACTGTCGCGCCGGGCGGCCAAATGGTCGAGCCGCTCGGTAACGTCCGGTCATGACCATCAAGTCGATCCCGCTCACCAACGAGCTGCACGCCTATCTGGTCGCACACGGCTCCCCGCCGGACGAGATCATCCGTGACCTGGCCGAGGAGACCCGGTCGGTGCTGCCCGAGCACGCCACCATGCAGGTGGCTCCGGAGCAGGCCGCGTTCCTGACGTTCCTCACCCGGCTGCTCGGCGTGCGGCAGGCCGTCGAGGTCGGCACGTTCACCGGGCTCTCGTCTCTGGCAATCGCCCGCGGGTTGCCCGAGGGTGGGCAACTGACCTGCTTCGACATCTCCGAGGAGTTCACCGGCATAGCCCGGCGCTACTGGGCGAGGGCCGGCGTGCAGGATCTGATCGACCTGCGCATCGGCCCGGCCGCAGAAGGGCTGCGGGAGTTGCCGCACGAGCGGCACCTGGACTTCGCGTTCATCGACGCGGACAAGACCGGCTACCCGATCTACTGGGCCGAGTTGGTGCCCCGGATGCGTCCGGGTGGCGTGATCGCCGTCGACAACGTCCTGCGTGGCGGGCGGGTCATCGCCCCGCAGGACGCCGGCGACCGGGCCATCGCCGCGTTCAACGACGAGGTCCTCGCGGACGTACGGGTGGACCCGGTGATGCTGGCGATCGCGGACGGCCTGACCCTCGCCCGGGTCCGCTGACCGACGCCGCACGCAGCGACGGGGGTGTCCCCACCAGAGGGACACCCCCGTCAGTGAAAGCCGGCGTCAGCGGACGCTGCGGGCGAACTGGCGGGCAGCCCAGTAGACGCCCAGCGCGGCGAGGACAGCGGTGATGCTGAGGCCCTGCCAGACCTTGTCGCTGCCCAGGTCACCGGCGAACAGCGCCCGGGTACCGTCGACCGCCCAGGAGAACGGGTTCCAGTTGGCGATGCCCTGCAACCAGCCGGGCGCGAAGGTCAGCGGCAGCAGGATGCCGGAGAGCAGCAGCACCGGCTGCGCCACGGTGTTCATCAGCGGGGCCAGCGCGTCCTCACTCTTGACCTTGAGGGCGACGCCGTAGGAGACGGCCGAGGTCATGAGGGCGATCAGGGCGAGCATCAGGTACGCCAGCAGCAGGTCCCCGAGGAACACCCGAAGGTCGAAGATGAGCGCCAGGAGCGTGATGATGACGGCCTGCACCAGGAGCGAGACCACGTCGCGCAGCGAGCGACCGAGCAGCAGGGCGAGCCGGCTGATCGGGGTGACCCGGGAGCGTTCGATGACGCCGGCTCGCAGCTCGGCGATCAGGCCGAAGCCCTGGAACAGTCCGCCGAAGATGGCCAGGAGCACCAGCAGACCCGGTACGAAGATCTTGTAGGCGGCCGCCTGGGTGGGCGCGTTCAGTGCGGGCTTGAGCAGCGGGGCGAAGAGCAGCAGGTACATGACCGGCTGGAACACACCGACGAAGACCCAGACCGGGTTGCGGAGCAGGAGTTGGATCTGGCGCTGGAAGATCAGCCACGTGTCACGGGCGAATTTCATGAGAGTCGTCTCCGGTGGTCAGGACTCGCGCAGCGAGCGGCCGGTCTTGGTGAGGAAGACGTCGTCCAGGCTGGGTCGGTGCAGCTCGATCGAGCGCAGCTCCAGCCCGGCGTGGTCGAGTCGGCGCAGCACCTGCGGGATGGCGGTGGCGCCCTCGTCGACGTAGAGGCGCAGGCCGCCCTCGTCGACCGTCTCCAGCTTGTTGACGTACGGCTCGCCGTCGAGCGTCTGGGCGGCCTGCGGAGTGGCGGCCAGGTCGAGACCGACCAGCACCACGTCGCCGGAGATCTCCCGCTTCAGCTCGGCGGGGGTGCCCTCGGCCACCACCTCGCCGTTGTCCATGATCGCGATCCGGTCGCAGAGCGCGTCGGCCTCGTCCAGGTAGTGAGTGGTGATGAAGACGGTCATGCCGTCGGCGCGGAGCCGGCGGATCTCGTCCCACATGTGTGCGCGGCTCTGCGGATCGAGGCCGGTGGTCGGCTCATCCAGGAAGACGATCTTCGGCTCGTGGATGATGCCGAGGGCGATCTCCACCCGGCGACGCTGGCCGCCGGAGTAGGTCTTGCACTTGCGGTCGGCGTACTCGGTGAGCTGGAAGGCGTCCAGGGCGCGGGCGGCACGCCGCTGCGCGTCGGCCTTGCTGATGCCGTACATCCGGGCGTGCAGCACCAGCTCTTCGCGGGCGGTGGACTCGTCCCAGGTGCTGCCGCCCTGCGGGACGTACCCGATGCGGCGGCGCACCTCGGCCGGGTCCTTGCGCAGGTCGGCGCCCGCGATGGTGGCCTCGCCGCCGTCCGGCTCGATCAGCGTGGCGAGCATCCGCAGCGTGGTGGTCTTGCCGGCGCCGTTCGGGCCGAGGAAGCCGAAGATCTCACCCTTGGCAACGTCAAGGTCGACGCCCCGCACGGCGTCCACCGTCTTCGTCTCTCGACCCGCGCGGGAGCGGAACGACTTCCGCAGCCCCCTGGTCTCGATCATCTCTGCTCCTGGTCGTTCGGGCCGGTCGGGCCGGCCGTCGAGTGGGTCGACGCCGGGCGGCGCAATCCCCCGCTGTGCCGTCAGTAGGCTAACGCGATATAACTTTTCTAGTCAACGTTGATTATTCCGCGTCGGAGTCGGGCGACTCCAGGCCGTCCCTCCACCCCGTCCAACCCTGCGCTTCGTCCAGCTCAGCAGGCAGGTACGACACTCCGGAATCGATCCGCTCCGCGATCCGCTCGCACCAGGTCATCTCCGCCTCCGCGCGCGCCGACCACAGCTCGAACATCCAGGCCACGTGCACCGGCTTGCGGTTGCGCACCCAGTCCGACTCCAGCGAGGCGCGCATGGACTCGACGCCGGCGCGCAGCAGGTTGGCCCGGTTACGCAGGGCGGCGGCCGCCTCGGCGCGGGGCATGGCCGGCAGGAAGGAGAAGGCGGCCACGAACGGGTCGACGGGCTCGCTGATGGTCCACCACGAGTTGCGCAGCAGCGTCTCGAACTCGTCCTCCCCCTTGACCGTCACCTCGTACGTGGTCCGCGCGGGACGGGCGCCCACCTGCTCGGTCGCGACGGCGCGGAGCAACCCTTCCTCGGTGAGCTTGCGCAGGGCGTGATAGATCGATCCGGGTTGCACGTTCGCCCACTTGTCGGCGCTCCAGCTCAGCAGCTCACGGCGCACGTCGTAGCCGTGCACGGGCTGCATCCACCGCACCAGACCGAGAATCATCATTCGAGTCGAAGACACCCGATAAGCGTAATAGCCAAGTTTGACTAAACCGTGGCGGGTGCAGTGCGCCATCCCACACTGAGCGATCGTTAGGGTCGCCGTGGGCGGCCGATACACTCCCCGTCAGTAACCTGCCCGGGAGGAGCCACCAAGGTGCGCAAGGTACTCATCGCCAACCGCGGCGAGATCGCCGTCCGGGTGATCCGCGCGTGCCGCGACGCCGGCCTGGGCAGCGTTGCCGTGTACGCGGACTCCGACCGCGACGCCCTGCACGCCACCCTCGCGGACGAGGCGTACGCGCTGGGCGGGGACAGCGCGACCGAGACCTACCTGCGCATCGACAAGCTGCTCGACGTCGCCGCTCGGGCCGGCGCCGACGCCGTACACCCGGGTTATGGCTTCCTCAGTGAGAACGCCGACTTCGCCCAGGCCGTCACGGACGCCGGGCTGACCTGGATCGGCCCCACCCCGCAGGCGATCCGTGACCTGGGCGACAAGGTCACCGCCCGGCACATCGCCCAGCGGGCCGGCGCACCGCTGGTCCCCGGCACCCCGGACCCGGTGGCCAGCCCGGACGAGGTGATGGCCTTCGCCGTCGACCACGGCCTGCCGGTCGCCATCAAGGCCGCCTTCGGTGGCGGCGGGCGCGGCCTCAAGGTTGCCCGCACGATGGAGGAGATCCCGCAGCTGTTCGAGTCGGCCACCCGGGAGGCGGTCGCGGCGTTCGGTCGGGGCGAGTGCTTCGTCGAGCGGTACCTCGACCAGCCCCGGCACGTCGAGGCGCAGGTCCTCGCCGACCAGCACGGCAACGTGATCGTGGTGGGCACCCGGGACTGCTCGTTGCAGCGGCGTCACCAGAAGCTCGTCGAGGAGGCGCCCGCGCCGTTCCTCACCGACGCCCAGCGCGCGCAGATCCACGAGAGCGCCAAGGCGATCTGCCGCGAAGCCGGCTACCACGGCGCCGGCACAGTGGAATACCTGGTCGGCGTGGACGGCACCATCTCCTTCCTGGAGGTCAACACCCGACTCCAGGTCGAGCACCCGGTCACCGAGGAGACCGCCGGCATCGACCTGGTCCGCGAACAGTTCCGGATCGCCGACGGCGAGAAGCTGCGGATCACGGAGGACCCGACGCCGCGCGGGCACGCGATCGAGTTCCGGATCAACGGCGAGGACCCAGGCCGCAACTTCCTGCCCGCCCCCGGCACTGTCACCGCGCTGCGTCTGCCCAGCGGGCCGGGTGTGCGGGTCGACACCGGCATCTCGGCCGGCGACGTGATCGGCGGCAACTTCGACTCACTGCTCGCCAAGGTGATCATCGTCGGTGAGACGCGGACCGAGGCGTTGGAGCGCGCCCGCCGCGCGCTGGACGAGATGGTCCTCGACGGAATGGCCACCGCGCTGCCGTTCCACCGGCTCGTCGTGCGGGACGAGGCGTTCACCGCCGAGCCCTTCACAGTGCACACCCGGTGGATCGAGACCGAGTTCCACAACACGGTGCCGCCGTTCAGCGCCGCCGCCGGCACCGCCGAGGCGCCGGCCGAGCGCGACACCGTCGTGGTCGAGGTGGGCGGCAAGCGCATCGAGGTCAGCCTCCCCGCCGGCTTCGGCGGGAGTACGACCACCGCGGCACCCGCCGCCCGCAAGCCGACCCGGCGCGGTGGCGGCGCCAAGGCCGGTGCCCCGGTCGGCGGCGACTCGCTCACCTCGCCGATGCAGGGCACCATCGTCAAGATCGCGGTGGCGGACGGCGACACGGTGGCCGAGGGTGACCTGGTCGTGGTGCTGGAGGCGATGAAGATGGAGCAGCCGCTGCACGCGCACAAGGCGGGTACGGTCAGCGGCCTCAGCGCCGAGGTCGGCGCCGTGATCACCGCCGGTGCTCCCATCTGCACCATCGCCTGAGCCGTCCGGCGGACGATCAGCGCAGGGTTTCGGCGGCGACCTCGCGGACGGCGACGGTCAGGGCGTTCAGCACGTCCGACTCCAGCCGCCAGTGCTGCCAGTACAGCGGAACGTCGAGGTGTCGGCCCGGCGCGAGGTCGACACAGCGACCTGCGGTCAGGTCGGCCTGGGCGATCTGTTCCGGCACCAGACCCCAACCCAACCCGAGCCGGATCGCCTCGCTGAACGCCGGCACCGACGGTACGTAGTTCACCGGCGGGTCGAGCGGTCGACCGACCACCGCCCGGATGAACCGATGTTGCACCCGGTCCTTTCGGTCGAAGACCAACAGCGGGGTGCTCGCCAGCGCGGCGGCGGCGAATCCTCCGGGGAAGTGGGACGCCGCGAATTCCGCTGTGGCCAACGCGCGGTAGCGCACGGCCCCGAGTCGCAGCACCCGGCAGCCCTGCACGGCCTCCCGCTGGGCAGTGACCGCCGCCGTCACCGAACCGTCGCGCAGCAGCTCGGCGGTGTGGTCCTGATCGTCCTGCCGCAGGTCGAACGAGAGCCCGGCGCGCTGCGGCAAGCGGGCCAGCGCGGCGGGGAACCAGGTGGCCAGCGAGTCCGCGTTGACCACCACGGCGACCCGGATGCGGCCACCGCCGGCCAGCGGGCCGCGGGCATCTGCGAGGGCCTCCCGTTCGAGCAGCGCGAGCTGGCCGGCCAGGCGTAGCAGCGGGCGGCCGGCGTCGGTCGCCACGCATGGACGGGCACGGCGGACCAGCACCTGGCCGACTGTCTCCTCCAGCGCCTTGATCCGTTGGCTCACCGCTGACGGCGTAACGTGCAGCAGCCGGGCCGCCGCGTCGAAGCTGCCCTCCGCCACCACGGCCGCGAGTGTCCGAAGCTGCGCCGAGTCGAGACCTTCCATCAGCTGAGCTTAAGTTGCGTGAGAATCTTTAGTTGGACTGGTGACTGCCGACCGCCCTAGCGTCGTCTCCGTGCTCACCTCCGCCGTCGCCGGCTTCTCGGTCTCCATCGCCCTCATCGTCGCCATCGGCGCCCAGAACGCCTTCGTCCTGCGTCAGGGTCTGCGACGCGAGCACGTCGTACCCGTGGTGCTGACCTGCGCCGCTTCGGACGCGCTGCTGATCATGGCGGGGGTGGCCGGGGTCGGTTCGCTGGTGACCGGCCGACCGGGCCTGCTGATGGCGATTCGATGGGGTGGAGCCGCCTTCCTGCTCTGCTACGCGGGGCTCGCCGCCCGCCGCGCCCTGCGTCCCGGCGCCCTGCTGCCCACCGAGCGGCCGCCAGCCACGTTGGGGGCGACCCTGCTCGCCTGCGCCGCCTTCACCTACCTGAACCCGCACGTCTACCTGGACACCGTGCTGCTCCTCGGCAGCGTGGCCCAGCAACACCCGCACCGGTGGGTCTTCGGCGCCGGCGCCGTTCTGGCCAGTGTGGCCTGGTTCACCGCCCTCGGCGTCGGCGCGCAGCGCCTCGCGCCGCTGCTCGCCCGCGCCGTCGCCTGGCGGGTGCTGGACGCGGTCATCGCCGTCGTGATGGCCGGGCTCGCCGTGGCACTCCTGCTGGGCTGACCCGTTCTACCCGGACTCGCCGTGGCCCCTCCTGTGGCGAGCACCGCGCCACCGCGATCAGGACCGACGACGATGCGAGTGTTTTCCGCGACCACCGGCGGTGGAACCGACCGCGAGCGGGAATGATTGCCGGGTGCGGTTCCTTCACGGCGCGGCTCCCGCGCACGACCTGACCTATACCGACGTCTTCATGGCGCCGGCCCGCTCCGACCTGGGCTCCCGACTCGACGTCGACCTCTCCACCGGCGACGGCACCGGCACCACGATTCCGTTGGTGGTGTCGAACATGACCGCGGTCGCCGGACGGCGGATGGCCGAGACGGTCGCCCGCCGGGGTGCCATCACTGTGATCCCGCAGGACATTCCGATCGAAGTGGTGGCCAACGTCGTCGCCTGGGTCAAGCAGCGCCACCTGGTCTACGACACCCCGATCACGCTGGGCCCGACCGAGACCGTGGGCGATGCCATCCACCTGCTGCCCAAGCGCTCGCACGGTGCGGTGATCGTCGTCGACGACGACGGCCGGCCGATGGGTGTGGTCACCGAGGCGGACACCACTGGCGTGGACCGCTTCGCGCAACTGCGTCACGTCATGTCCACCGAGCTGCACACCGTTCCGGCGGACGCGGATCCTCGTACCGGCTTCGATCTGCTCTCGGCGGGCCGCCGCCGACTCGCCCCGGTGGTGGACGCCGAGGGTCGGCTGGTCGGGGTGCTGACCCGACAGGGCGCGTTGCGCGCCACCCTCTACACACCGGCTGTGGACGACCGGGGCCGGCTGCGGATCGCGGCGGCCGTCGGGATCAACGGGGACGTGACCGGCAAGGCGGCGGCGCTGCTGGAGGCGGGGGTGGACACGTTGGTAGTGGACACCGCGCACGGCCATCAGGCACGGATGATCTCCGCACTTCAGGCGGTCCGGAAGCTGGACCCGGGGGTGCCGGTGGCGGCCGGCAACGTGGTCACTGCCGAGGGCGTACGCGACCTGGTGGAAGCGGGGGCGGACATCATCAAGGTCGGCGTCGGCCCGGGGGCGATGTGCACCACCCGGATGATGACCGGCGTGGGTCGACCGCAGTTCTCCGCCGTGCTCGACTGCGCTGCCGCCGCCCGCCAACTGGGCCGGCACGTGTGGGCCGACGGCGGGGTGCGGCACCCCCGGGACGTGGCGCTCGCGCTCGCCGCCGGCGCGTCGAACGTGATGATCGGTTCCTGGTTCGCCGGCACCTACGAGTCTCCCGGCGACCTCTACACCGACGCGGACGGCCGGCGGTACAAGGAGAGCTTCGGAATGGCCTCGGCTCGGGCGGTCAGCGCCCGAACTGCCGACGACAGCCCGTACGACCGGGCCCGCAAGGCGGTGTTCGAGGAGGGCATCTCCTCGGCCCGGATGCACCTGGACCCGACCCGCCCTGGTGTCGAGGACCTGATCGACGAGATCATCGCGGGAGTACGCAGCGCCTTCACCTACGCCGGCGCACGGGATCTGACCCAGTTCCACGAGCGGGCGATCGTCGGCGTGCAGAGCGCCGCCGGCTTCACCGAAGGAATGCCCCTCCCCACGAGTTGGTAAGGGCCACCCTTCCACCGCGTCGATCATGGAGTTGTGGTGCCCCGCAAAAGGGGCAGCGATGGGTGAATTGCCCACCATAACTCCATGATCGACGCGTGTTGGCGCGTGTTGGCGCGGTCAGGTCGGCAGTCGGCCGAGCACGGCGCGGGCTGCCTCGCGGGGGTTGTCGCCCACGCGGTCGGGCAGCGCGCCGGCCAGCCAGAGGGTGGCGAAGCCGTGCGCGATCGACCAGGCCGCGAGCGAGTCCCGGTCGGTGTCTGCGGGCGCGCCACCGTTCGACAGCGCCGCCACCCCGGAGCGGAGCGCGGCGCCGGCCCGGCTCCGCGCCGCGATCAGCTCGGCGTCGTCGGCCCGGTAGAGCTCCGGGCGGAACATCACCTCGAAGTACGCCCGGTGCGTGACCGCGAAGTCGACGTACGCGACGCCGGCCTCCAGCAGGTCGTCATCCGCCGCGGTCAACGTCTCGGCCAGCAGGTCGAAGCCCTGTGCGGCGAGCGCGGTGAGCAGGCCCGCCTTGTCGCCGAAGTGGTGTGCGGGCGCGGCGTGCGAGACACCGGCCCGGCGGGCCAGGTCGCGCAGGCTCAGCGCGGCGGGTCCGACCTCCCCGACGACCTCCAGCGCTGCGGCGAGCAGGGCGCGGCGTAGATCGCCGTGGTGGTAGGCGCGGGTTCCGCTCATGCGCCAAGCCTATCTTGCCATTGACAAGATGAGCATCTGACGCGCAATCTTGACACTGACAAGTTCCCCCGAGGAGGATTCCGATGGCACCCCTGATCGCCTTGATCGCCGGCGCCGCGCTGGCCCGAATCGCCGGCCTGGTCGGCATCTCCGCACTGGACGGATGGCATCCCGCGCTGCGCGTCGGGCTGGCCGTGATGTTCACGCTCACCGCCGTCGCGCACTTCGTCGGCCAGCGTCGCAGCGACCTGATCGCGATGGTCCCGCCCCGGCTGCCCCGACCGGACCTGCTGGTCACCGCCACCGGCGTGCTGGAGCTGGTCGGCGCGGTCGGCCTCCTGGTGCCGGCGACCGCCCGGGTCGCGGCGGCCGGGCTCGGCCTGCTCATGCTGGCCATGTTCCCGGCCAACGTCTCGGCCGCCCGCCGCGAGTTGACCCTCGCCGGCCGCCCGGTCACCCCGCTCGCACAGCGAACCGCCCTGCAGATCCTGTTCGTGGCCACCGCTGCGGCAATTTCGTTTGGCCCCTGACTATCAGGGGGCTAACCTGCTTGTCGTGGAACTCGTGACCCTCCAGGACGTGCCGCTCGGCCGGCTGCTGGTGGTGGCCGGGCACCTGGTCGGGCAGCGGTGGAACCGCTACCTCGCCGAGGAGCACGGCCTCACCCAGGCCGGCATGATCACCCTGATGACGCTCGCCCGGCACGGCGAGTTGCCGCACCGAGCGGTCGCCGAGAAGGGGTTCGTCCGCCCGGCGACCCTGACCGGCATCGTCGACACGCTTGAGCGCGACGGCCTGGTCGAGCGGCAGCGCGACGACAACGACCGACGCAGCATCCGACTCGCCATCACCCCCGCCGGGCGGGAACGGGTGGCAGCGCTCGACGCGCTCATGCACTCCGGACGGCCCCTCACCTCGGTCGACGCCGACCCGGCGAAGGCCCAGGTGATCCGGGAGTTCCTGCTTGAGGTCATCGGCAGCGGAGACGACCCGCGGATGACCGGACGCCCTACCGAAACGAAGGACCCGGCGTGCTGATCCGACTCCTGCGCGGCCAACTGCGCACCTATCAGAGACCGTTGCTGGCGGTCGTGCTGCTCCAGTTCGTGGGCACCATGGCCTCGCTCTACCTGCCCAGCCTCAACGCGGACATCATCGACCAGGGTGTGGCCCGGGGCGACACCGACTACATCGTGCGCACCGGCGGCTGGATGCTGCTGGTCAGCCTGATCCAGATCGTCTGCTCCATCGCGGCTGTCTACCTGGGTGCCCGGGTCGCGATGGGCTTCGGCCGTGACGTACGCGCCGAACTGTTCGGGCACGTCAACCGCTTCTCCGCCCGCGAGGTGGCCCGGTTCGGGGCACCGTCGCTGATCACCCGCAACACCAACGACGTGCAGCAGGTGCAGATGCTCGTGCTGATGAGCTGCACGATGCTCGTCGCCGCACCGATCATGAGCGTCGGCGGCGTGTTCATGGCGTTGCGTGAGGACGTCGGGCTCTCCTGGTTGATGCTGGTCAGCGTCCCGGTGCTGGCCATCGCCCTCGGCGCGATCATCCGTCGGATGGTGCCGGGCTTCCGGCTGATGCAGACCCGCATCGACACTGTCAACCGGGTGCTGCGGGAGCAGATCACGGGCATCCGGGTGGTCCGTGCGTTCGTCCGAGAGCCGTACGAGACGGACCGCTTCGCCGTCGCCAACGCCGACCTGACCGCGACCGCGCTGCGTACCGGCCGGTTGCTGGCGTTGATCTTCCCGGTGGTCATGCTGGTGCTGAACGTCTCCAGCGTGGCCGTGCTCTGGTTCGGCGCGCAGCGGGTGGACGCCGGCGCGATCCAGATCGGCGCGCTCACCGCGTTCCTCCAGTACCTGATGCAGATCCTGATGGCGGTCATGATGGCCACCTTCATGCTGATGATGGTGCCGAGGGCAGCGGTCTGCGCCGAGCGGATCGTCGAGGTGCTGGACACCGACTCCTCGGTGGTCCCGGCCACCGTGCCGGTCACCGAGCTGCCCAGCCGAGCCGAGTTGGAGCTGCGCGGGGTGCGCTTCCAGTACCCGGGCGCGGTCGAGCCGGTGCTGCGCGACATCTCCTTCCGGGCGACCCCGGGCACCACCACGGCGATCATCGGCAGCACCGGCGCCGGCAAGACGACGCTGCTGTCCCTGATCCCCCGCCTGGTCGACGTCACCGACGGCGCTGTGCTGGTCGACGGGGTGGACGTGCGGGAGTTGGCGCCGGACGAGCTGTGGCGACGCATCGGCCTGGTGCCGCAGCGGCCGTACCTGTTCACCGGAACGGTCGCCAGCAACCTGCGCTACGGCAACCCGGACGCCACTGACGAGGAGCTGTGGTCGGCGCTGGAGATCGCCCAGGCCCGGGACTTCGTGGCCCAGATGCCCGGCGGGTTGGACGCCCCGATCGCGCAGGGCGGCACCACCGTCTCCGGTGGGCAGCGGCAGCGCCTGGCCATCGCCCGCGCCCTGGTCCGGCAACCGGAGATCTACCTCTTCGACGACTCGTTCTCCGCGCTCGACCTGGGCACCGACGCGCGGCTGCGAGCGGCCCTGCGGCCGGTCACCGCGCAGGCGGCGGTGGTGATCGTCGCCCAACGGGTCTCCACGATCATCGACGCCGATCAGATCATCGTCCTGGAGAACGGAGGGGTCGTCGGAGTGGGACGACATGCGGAGTTGTTGGACACCTGCCCGACGTACGCCGAGATCGTGGCCTCGCAGCAGACCACGGAGGTGGCGGCATGAGCGAGCGCGACGAGCCGCGCACCGCGGCCGTACCCAGTCAGAAGCCGGCCGGCGACGGACGGACGCCGGATGAGACCGCGCGGCAGCCCGGCGGGGAGACCGCGCCGGGGACCGGCAGTGGCGCGCCGACGCCGAAGCGGCTGCCACCCGGCCGTCAGGGCGGCGGTCCGGGATGGATGAGCGCCGGAATGCCCGCCGAGAAGTCGATGAACTTCGGCCCGTCGGCCCGACGGCTGCTCGGCCGGCTGCGCTCGCACCGACTGCACCTGGCCGCGATCATCACGTTGGCCCTGGTGAGCGTCGGGTTCAGCGTGGCCGGACCGAAGATCCTCGGCCACGCCACCGACCTGATCTTCACTGGGGTGATCGGCCGGCAACTGCCCGCCGGCACCACCGCCGACCAGGCCGTCGCGGCGGCCCGGGCCAGCGGCAACAACAGCTTCGCCGACATGCTGGCCAGGATGGACGTGGTGCCCGGGGTGGGCATCGACTTCCACGCACTGAGTCGGGTGCTGCTGCTGGCGCTCGGGCTCTACCTGGCGGCGAGTCTGCTGTCCTGGTGGCAGGGTTGGCTGCTCAACGGGGTGGTCCAGCGCACGGTGCTGCGGCTGCGCGCCGAGGTGGAAGAGAAGCTCAACCGGCTGCCGCTGCCCTACTTCGACAGGCAGCCGCGCGGTGAGCTGCTCAGCCGGGTCACGAACGACATCGACAACATCTCCACCAGCCTCCAGCAGACCCTCAGCCAGCTGCTCACCTCGCTGCTGACCGTCGTCGGCGTGCTGGCCGTGATGTTCTGGATCTCGCCGGTGCTGGCCCTGGTGGCCCTGGTCGCGGTGCCGTTGTCGGTGCTGGTGACCCAGCGCATCGCCAAGCGCTCGCAGAAGCAGTTCATCGCCCAGTGGACGCACACCGGCGAGTTGAACGGCCAGATCGAGGAGGCGTACACCGGCCACGAGCTGGTGAAGGTCTTCGGCCGGCAGCGTGAGGTCGAGGCCGCGTTCCACGCGAAGAACGAGGAGTTGTTCCGGGCCAGCTTCGGGGCGCAGTTCATCTCCGGAATCATCATGCCGTCGATGATGTTCATCGGAAACCTGAGCTACGTGGCGATCGCCGTGGTCGGTGGGCTGCGGGTCGCCTCCGGCACGATGAGCCTCGGCGACGTGCAGGCGTTCATCCAGTACTCCCGCCAGTTCACCCAGCCGCTCACCCAGCTCGCCTCGATGGCCAACCTGCTCCAGTCCGGGGTGGCGTCGGCCGAACGGGTCTTCGCGGTGCTCGACGCGGACGAGCAGACCCCCGACCCGGTCGCGCCGGCCCGGGTCACCGACCCGCACGGTCGGGTCGAGTTCGAGCACGTCTCGTTCCGCTACGAGCCGGACAAGCCGCTGATCGACGACCTTTCGCTGGTCGCCGAGCCCGGACACACGGTGGCCATCGTCGGCCCGACCGGCGCCGGCAAGACCACCCTGGTCAACCTGGTGATGCGCTTCTACGAGCTGGACGCGGGCCGGATCACGCTCGACGGGGTGGACATCACCACGATGCGCCGCGACGACCTGCGCGGCCGGATCGGCATGGTGCTCCAGGACACCTGGCTGTTCGGCGGCACCATCCGGGACAACATCGCCTACGGGCGACCGGACGCCACCGAGGAGGAGATCCTCGCCGCCGCCCGGGCCACCTTCGTGGACCGGTTCGTGCGCAGCCTGCCCGACGGTTACGACACCGTCATCGACGAGGAGGGCAGCAACGTCAGCGCCGGCGAGAAGCAGCTCATCACCATCGCGCGGGCGTTCCTCGCCGAGCCGTCGCTGCTGATCCTCGACGAGGCCACCAGCTCGGTGGACACCCGTACCGAGGTGCTGCTGCAACGGGCGATGGCCGCGCTGCGCTCGGACCGGACCAGCTTCGTCATCGCGCACCGGCTGTCCACCATCCGCGACGCCGACCTGATCCTGATGATGGAGGACGGCCGGATCGTCGAGCAGGGCACCCACGAGCAGTTGCTCGCCGCCCAGGGCGCGTACCACCGGCTCTACCGCTCCCAGTTCACCGGCGCTGTGGTCGACGAGGAACCGGCCGCCCAACCGGCATCGGTCTGAGGTCGGGCGGCCGTGCGCGCGAGACGATCGGTGGGCGTGTCAGTCCGACGGCAGCAGGTCGGTCGCGCGGGCGTCGACCTGCCCGCCGATCAGGGCGAGAGCCGCGTCGGCGGGCATCGGAGCCAGGGCGCGGCCGCCGCGCAGGCGCAGCGCGAGGTGCCCGTCGGCCACCTCCCGGGCCCCCAGCACTCCGAGGTACGGGACGCGGCGGCGGGCCGCGTCCCGTACCCGGGCGCCCAGCGAGCCGGCGACGTCGACCTCGACCCGCAGGCCGGCGTCGCGAGCCCGTCGGGCCAGGTCGGCCGCCGCGTCGGCCTGGCCGTCGTCGACGGGCAGCAGCACCAACTGGACGGGCGCGTACCAGGCGGGAAAGGCCCCCTCGTGCACCTCGATGAGGTACGCGAACAGCCGCTCCATGCTGCCGACCAGGCTGCGGTGCACCATCACCGGGCGACGCCGGCTGCCGTCCGAGTCGGTGTACGACAGGTCGAACCGTTCCGGCTTGTCGAAGTCCAGTTGGACGGTGGAGATGGTCGACTCCCGGCCGGCGGCGTCGACGATCTGGATGTCGATCTTCGGACCGTAGAAGGCAGCCTCCCCCGGTGCCTCGACGTACTCCATCCCGGCCAGCGCCTCCCGAAGCAACTCCTCGGCGTGGGCCCACTGGGCGTCGTCGCCGACGTACTTCTCGCCCGGCCCGCGCAGCGACAGCCGGAACCCGGCCGGCCGGACACCGAGCGCGGCGTGCGCGGCACGGATCAGTCCGAGGATCTCGACGACCTCCGCGCCGACCTGCTCCGGGGCGCAGAAGGTGTGCGCGTCGTTGAGCGAGATGGCGCGTACCCGGGACAGCCCGCCGAGCACACCGGAGCGCTCCGAGCGGTACATCCCGCCCAGCTCCGCGATCCGCAACGGCAACTCCCGGTAGGAGCGGCCCCGGGCCCGGAAGACGAGCGCGTGGTGCGGGCAGAGCGCCGGCCGGAGCACGAACTCGTCGTCGGCGCTCAGCCGCATCGGCGGGAACATGTCGTCGGCGAAGTAGCCGAGATGGCCGGAGAGTTCGAAGAGTTCCCGCTTGCCCAGCGGCGGCGAGTAGACGTGCTGGTGGCCGGAGCGGCGCTCCAACTCCCGGACGTACTCCTCGACGGCATGCCGGGCGGCGGCACCGGCCGGCAGCCAGATCGGCAGGCCGGCGCCGGCCAGCGGGTCGGAGACGAAGAGGTCCAGCTCACGGCCGAGCCTACGGTGGTCGATCATGTCGGGCTCCTGGATCGGGTACGACCCGGAGGCGACCTGAGCTCCGTTCGGCGCGCTGCCCTCGGGGCGGATCGCCCCGGGGCCTGGTCGACTGTGGTTACGTCAGAGCGGCGCGCCGGGGACACCCGGCGTCGTGGTCATCACTACCGCGCTGCGCATGTGGCGACCGTACCCGCGCGACCATCAGGGATGCACCCGGATTTCGCGGCGGAGGGGTGGGCCGCCGGCGCGGGACCCGCCGGCGGCCCTGGCGGCCGAATCGTCAGGAACGGGGGACCCGACGGGCGTGGCCGCGCCGACAACGGTACGCCGACGAACGGCGTTCTGCCGCCCGCCTCGAACGGGTGGAACCGCCTCCGAAACCGTCACCCGGCACCGATCGGACTCGTTGTAGCTGGGTGGCCCAGTCGTGTCGACGGTCACGACGGGCCGGGGCCGTCCACCGTGACGCCGGACACGACGTCAGGCTCAAGACACCCAATCGGCCGCATTCGGCGAGGTGGCAGGCGTGCCCGAACTTCTGACTGACGTCGCGTCGCCGACGTGGGCGTACCTGGTGCTGCTCGCGCTGCTGATCGCGGACGCCTTCGTGCCGGTGATTCCCACCCAGATCGTCATGATCACCAGTGGTGCGCTCACCGTCTACGGCGGGCTCAGCCTGCCGGTCACCATCGCCGTCGGCGCGCTCGGCGTATTCGCCGGCGACCTGGCCTGCTACCTGCTGGGGCGCAGCGCACCGGATCGGCGGCCACCCCGGCACGCCGAGCTGAGCCGCGCCCGCCGGGTGGCCAGCCGAGTCACCCAGGGGCTGCGACAACCTGGGCCGCTGGTCATCCTGCTCTGCCGGTTCGTGCCCGGCGGGCGGATGGCAGCCTGCTTCTCGGCCGGGCGCAGCCGCTACCCGTACCGCCTGTTCGTGCTCTACGAGGCCGTAGCCGCGCTGGGCTGGGCCACCTACGGCGCGCTGGTCGGGCACCTGGGCGGCACCGCACTGACCGAGTCGGCCTGGCGGCTGGCCATCATCGCCACCGCCGCAGCCGCCGGCTTCGCCGCCGCCGGTTGGGCGATGACAGTGGTGAGCGCCCGCCACGCCCGCGCCGCCGCCGCAGTGGCCGCGGTCGACGTCCCCATCGACTGAGTGTCGTTGGATCTGCGGGGTATAAGCTGCACTTATATTGGCAGCATGTGGGACGTCAAACTTCATCCTGAGGTCGAGGAGTGGTTCCTCGACCTCTGCAAGACGGATCCCGCCAGCGCCGACCTCGTCAGCGAGGCCATCGACCTCCTCGCCGAACACGGGCCGGCGCTCGGGCGTCCCCTGGTTGACCGCCTCAAAGGCAGCATCTTCCACCATATGAAGGAGCTGCGACCTGGGTCGACTGGCTCCACGGAGGTCCGCATGATCTTCGCTTTTGATCCCGTTCGAGAAGCTGTTTTCTGGTCGCTGGCGACAAGTCGGGCCAGTGGCAGACTTGGTACAAGACGGCGGTCCCGTTGGCGGACGACCGGTTTCAGGAGCACCTCTCCAGGCTGAGGGAAACACAGAGATGACCGATGGAGCTGACTGGCAGGACGTCAAGGCGAAGGCCCGCGCGCTCGATCCATCCTGGGCAGATCCGGACAGGACCTCCCGGCGCGCTCAGCACCGTGAGCAGATGCTGGCAGCGGTCAGTGGGGCGCAGCTGGCAGAGATCCGCAAGCACCTGGGTATGACTCAGGTGCAACTGGCCGAGGCGGCAGGGCTGACGCAGGCGAGGATCAGCCAGATCGAGAATGGCGAGCACACCAGCCTGGAATCACTCCGCGCCTACGTCACCGGCCTGGGTGGTCATCTCGACATCGTCGCCCGCATTGGGAACATCCAGCTGAACGTCGCCTGACCTGGCGAGGGTCGTCGCGACCATCGGAAGTTCACGGATGCGCAGAAGCACGTGACTGCCAAATGCCGGAAGGCCTCTAGGGGTGGTCCCGGGGGACTATTTCGGTGGCTGTCCCGGATTCGGCTGGGGTGTGTGCGGCGACAGGCTGAGGCATGCCTGTTACCCGGAGTACCGGCCTGCTGGCCCTGGGCGGGATCGCCCTGGCGGCGCTGCTCACAGTGATCGGCCACCTCGAAGTCAACGACGACCTCAACCCGTGGGCGTTGACCATCAGCGACTTCGCGGTCTCCGACCGCGGCGGCGTCATCGACATCGCCATGGTGGTGCTCGCGCTCGCCACCGTGGCGTTGCTCTACGGACTGCGCCGCGCCAGCCCACCCCGACCGCGCTCCGGTCGAACGGCAGAGCTGCTGCTCGGCGCGTGGGTGGGTGGGCTGCTGCTGGCCGCCGTGGTGCCGACGAACGAGCCGGGCACCGCCATGACCACCGCCGCCTACCTGCACCGGTACGCGTCGGTGATCGCTTTCCTGGCGTTGCCGGTGGCCGGTTGGTTGCTCGCCCGCCGACCCGACCTGACGCCCGCCGCCCGGACGCTACGCACCCTGGTCCTGTTGAGCCTGGCCCTGGCGGCGGCGATGATCTGGTCCGCCTACCCCGGCGACCGGATGCTCATCGGCCTGGCCGAACGCCTCCTGATCCTCGCCGAGGTGGCGGTCCTGGTGACGGTGGCGACGAGCCTGACCCGACCCGCACGCCGGTCGGGTCACTCCAGCTCGTGCAGCATGAGCTGACGGGCCGCCTCGGTGATGGAGCCGGACAGGCTCGGGTAGATGGTGATGGTCTGGGCCAGCTCGTTGACAGTGAGGTTGTTCTCCACCGCCATCGTGATGGGCAGGATCAGCTCGCTGGCCTTCGGAGCGACCACCACACCGCCGATCACCTGACCGCTGGCGGGACGGCAGAACAGCTTCACGAAACCGTCGGAGAGGTCGTCCATCTTGGCCCGGGCGTTGCCGGACAACGGCAGCATCACCTGCCGGGCCGGCACCTTGCCCGCGTCGACCTCGTCCTGCGAGACACCCACGGTGGCCAGCTCCGGGTCGGTGAAGACGTTCGCCGCGACGGTACGCAGCCGCAGCGGGCGGACCGCCTCACCGAGCGCGTGCCACATGGCGATCCGGCCCTGCATGGCGGCGACACTGGCCAGCAACAGCACGCCCGTACAGTCGCCGGCGGCGTAGATGCCGGGCACGTTGGTCCGGGAAGCCCGGTCGACAGTCAGGTAACCGCCCCGGCCCAGCTCCACCCCGTACTCGGTCAGACCCAGGTTGGCGGTGTTCGGGATCGAACCGACGGTGATCAGCGCGTGTGAGCCGGTCACCTTGCGGCCGTCGGAGAGCTCCACCTCGACGCCGTCGGCGGTACGCCGGACCGCGTCGGCCCGGGAGTTGTTGAGGATCTCCATGCCCCGGTTGCGGAACACCCGCTCGATGGCGGAGGCGGCGTCGGCGTCCTCGTGCGGCATCACCCGGTCCCGGCTGGAGACCAGGGTGACCTCGACCCCCATCGCCAGGTACGCGCTGGCGAACTCGGCACCGGTCACGCCGGACCCGACCACGATCAGGTGCTCGGGCAGCTCCGGCAGGTCGTACACCTGTCGCCAGGTCAGGATGCGCTCACCGTCCGGTACGGCGGTGGGCAGCTGACGGGGCGTCGAGCCGGTGGCCACCAGCACGGTGGACGCGTCGATCGAGTATTCCTCCGCGCCGTCGGCGGGGGTGACGACGACCCGGTGGGTGTGCCCGAGGGAGTCCTCGCCGAGCCGGGCGGTGCCGGCCACGAAGGTGACTCCCGCCTTCAGCAGCTTGGCGTGGATGTCCGCGGACTGCGCCAGGGCCAGCCGCTTGACCCGCCCGTGCACCGCGCGCGCGTCGACGGTGACCGCCTCCAGGCCGTCCGAGTGCACCCCGAACTCCTCGGTGTCGCGGTAGCCGGTGACCACCCCCGAGCTGGCGATGAAGGTCTTCGACGGTACGCAGTCGGAGAGCACGCAGGCGCCGCCCGCACCGTCGGCCTCCACCACTGTGACATCGGCGTCCAGCTGGGCGGCGACCAGTGCCGCCTCGTACCCGGCCGGCCCTCCGCCGATGATCACGATCCGGCTCACAGCGTTCGCCCTTCGTCCATGCTCACAGTGACTTTCTTCTCCCGAGCGCATTCGACACGCACTGTCGTATTCTCCCCCACCCGTCGGCCGGGCTATCGTCATCGCCGTGCGTCATCACGCCGCCTACGGCTCAAATCTCGATCCCGCCCGGATGCGCGCCTACTGTCCGCATTCGCCGATGGTCGGCACCGGCTGGCTGGAGGGCTGGCGGCTGACCTTCGCCGGGGCGGACATGATCGGCTGGGAGGGCGCGGTGAGCACCCTCGTCGAGTCTCCCGGCGACCGGGTCTTCGTGGCGCTCTACGACATCCACCCCTACGACGCGGGCCAACTCGACGAACTCGAGGGGGTGACCGCCGGCACGTACCGCAAGCTGCACGTCCGGGTCTCCACCCTCGACGGCGACGTGACCGCCTGGATCTACGTCTTCAACGGGTACGAGGGTGGCCTGCCGACCTCCTGGTACCTGTCGGAGATCGCGAACGCCGCCGAGAAGGCGGGCGCCCCGGACGACTACGTCACCGAGCTGCGGGCCCGCCCCACCGGCACCGCCTCGGCGTAGCAGCGCGTATCGCACGTCCCCAGTGTGCTACCGCTGTCGAGCGGAGCGCCGGTCGGGCCGGACCGGGGTCGTCAATCACACACCGGCCGCCGGCACGGAAAGTTCATACATGTCGGTCCACTGGGTCTCCCGCAGGCCCACCGACCGGTACAGCGACAGCGGGGCGGTCGGGTTGGTGAGGTCGACGCCCAGGCCGACCGCCCGCCGCCCCTTCTCGGCGTAGCGGGCGAAGGCGCGGCGCAGCAACGCCGCACCCACGCCCCGGCGACGGTACGCGGACCGCACCGACAGGCTCTTCACCCAACCCGACTGCTGGTCGAGCGCCTGGTCCGAGGACTGCAACGCGCCGACCGGCACCCCGTCCACCTCGGCGACGAACCACTCGTCCCAGGCGGTCAGGTCGCCGATCCGGGCCCGCCACCGCTCGTACGACAGCGGCTCGTGGTCCGGGGTGTCGCCGAAGGCGTCCTCGTAGATCCGGTGGAACTCCACCAGATCGGTCTCGTCGTCCGGGCGGACCGGCCGCACCGTCACGGCCGACGGCCCGGTCGGCTCGTCGGGCAGGTCGTCCAGCGGCCGGCTCATCCGGACGTACCGCTTGACGAGGGCGAACCCGAGCCCGCGCAGGGCGCGTTCCCAGTCGCGTTCCGGCGCGAAGACCGCGCAGCGGACGGTGAGTGACGGCAGCCCCCGCTCGGCAGCGCGCTCGGCGACGCGGTCGAGTTGGCGCAGCAGCAACGGCGCGCGGACGGCGGCGGCCCGTGCCGGATCGACGTAGACCTCCACGAACTCCCGGCCCAGCCCGGTCGGGTTGTCCACCGTCGCCCAGCCGACAACTGTGTCGTCGGGGTCGATGGCCAGCCAGGAGTCCCGGGTCGGGTCGAAGTGGGGGGCGGTCAGCGACGCCGCGACGTCCTCGGCGTCGAAGTCGGGATGACCGATGGCGAAGGTGTCGGCGGCGTGCACCACCGCGAGGATCGCCGGCACGTCGTCGAGGGTGGGTCGGCGCGTCGTCCAACCAGCGGGAAGGGTCACGGCAGGACATCCTGGCAGCCGATCCGCTCCGGCGCCGCCCATTTTCCCGGCCGACGGGAGGCTCAGCCGAGGTCGACACGGGTGCGGTGCAGCAACTCCACCAACTCCGCGCCGTCGGCGGGCCCGAGGGCCGTGAACGCCGGCGCGGCCAGTCGGTTGGTCACCGCCTCCGCCCAGAGCCGGCGGCGCACCAACGGCCCGATCGGCGGGTACGGCGGTGGCCAGCCACAGGCCACCGCCCCGGCCTCGCCCTCCGGCCCGGACAGCACGGCCTCCAGCGGGGTCATCCCGGCCGCGCGTACCGCCAGCAGGTAGGCGCCGGTGAAGTGTTCCCGGAGTAGCCGCAGACCGGCGGCGCTGCGAGCCCCGGGTGAGAGATCCGGAAGCGGCATGGCCCGCCACGCGGCGAAGAGCGGCATCCCACTGGCCTCCGCCGCCACCACCGCCCGCTCGACGAGCGCCGACAGGCGCTCGGTGCCGGGCAGCGGGCCGAGCTGCTGCGCCCCCCACCGGCAGCATTCGGCGAGGCTCGCGGCGGCCACCTCGAACGGCGGAACGACCCGGGCGGCGGCGTCCCAACCGTCGGCGACCGCGTCCGGGGCGATGAACCCGAGGGCGGCGGCGGCGGTCTCGGCCCGCACACCGCCGAGCGCGCCGGCCCGGCCGCTGATGTAGAAGGCCCAGCCGGAGATGCCGAGCAGTCGGGCCCGGCGCAACGTCGTCGGGTCCCGACTGAAGGCGTCGCCCAGGTCGAGCACGACAGGCTTACTGGCGGCCGCGACCTGCTCCGGAGTCACCGCGCCGCCCCGCTCGGGCAACCCGGCCCGGCGACCACGACCACGCCCCGACCCGGGGCCACTCGCCGTGCACGGCGCGCACACTCGTCGTCGTCCATCGATGCTCAGTCTGCCGCGCCACCGCCCGCGTCCGCATCCCCCTCTTCGGCCGCCAGTGCCTCGACCGCCGCCTCGACCTCGCCGGCGCGCCGCCGGGCCACGGTGACCGCCCGCTCGGCGGCACGCCGGGCGAGCTTGGCCCGGCTGAGATCCTGCTCGGCGACCGCGCGCCGCCGCTCCAGCTCGGCCAACTCGGCCTCAAGACGATCGAGTACGGCCACACCGTCGCGCTCCTGCCCGGTCGCCTCGGTCAGCTCGGTCTCCGCCCGCTCCTGGTCGGCCTGGGCCTTCGCCAACTCCCGGTCCAGGGCGCGGCGCTGTCGGGCCCGCTCGGCTCGGGCCGCTCGCTGTGCGGCCCGTTCGGCCCGTTCGGCCTGCTCGGCACGCTCGGCCGCCCGGTCCGTACGGGGTGCCGCCTCGGGACGGCCCCGTTGGGGGCCGGGTCGGCGGGCCGGGCGTTCCTCCTCGTGCTCCTCGTCATCGTCGGTGACCAGTCGCAGTTGCGGCCGGGGCACCTCACCGAAGCCGGCGTAGCTGGCCGCCCGCAGCAGGCGGCCCGCCCGCACCTGCTCGGCGACCTCGGCGTCGGAGAACGCCGCGTTCAGCGTCGCCTCCACCTCGGCCAGGGGCAGCCGGCTCGCCGGTGGCGCGTCCGGCTCGGCTGCGGCGAGCTTGCGAACCTCGGCGACCAGGGCGCCGACCACCGCCCGGCGTTGCGCTGACAGCTCCCGCAGTCGGGGCCCCCGCAACTCCCGCTGGGCGACTCGCAGGGCATCGGCGAGCTGCACCAGATCGGCGACCAGCTCCGGGCGTCCGATGGCGAGCAGGTTCACCAACCAGGCGGCCACCGTCGGGCGACGCAGCCGGGCCAGTTGCCGGGCGGTGGCCGCGTCGCCGGCCCGGCGGGCCTCGGCCACAGCGAGGTCCCGGGCGGCCACGAACCGGTCCGGTGGGGTGCGGTAGAGCTGCTGCACCAGCTCCGCGGAGAGGCCGGGCATCGGGTCAGACGTCCACCCGGCTACCGGGCTCCAGTCGCTGGTACTCGGTGCCGGACAGCGCTGTGTACTGCCTGTCGAGCACGCCCAGCCCCTTGTCGTTGAGCAACGCGTCGTGCAGGGCGTACGCGCGCCGTGGCGCGACCGCGCGGATGAAGTCGACCACCTCGGAGAACTTCGACCAGGGGGCGTGGATCGGCGCGAAGAGCGTGTCGACGGGGGTCTCGTCGGGCACGACCAGGGAGTCGCCCGGGTGGTAGACCACGTCGTTGATCAGGTAACCGAGGTTGTCGACCACCGGGATGTCGGGGTGGATCACGGCGTGCCGCCCCCCGTACGCGCGCACGGCGACCCCGGCGGCGGTGAACGACTCACCGGCGCTGACCGGGCGCAGCACGTCGGCCGCGTCGCCCAGGGCCTCGCCGAGCGAGGCGGGCCCGTGGATCGGGAACGGCTGTCGGTCGAGTTGGAGGCGCACCGCTGCCAGATCGAGGTGGTCGGGGTGTTCGTGGGTGATCAGCACCGCGTCCGCACCGTCCAGCGCCGCCGCTGGGTCGCTGAACACCCCGGGATCGACGACGAGCACTCCCCCGTCGTGTTCCACCCGAAGGCAGGAGTGGGCGTACTTGGTGAGCCGCATCGTGACTCCTCGATTATCGAATCGTGACGTCCTCAGCGCAGTCTGCCGGAACCAGCCGGTGTGCGCGTCGCGTCCGAGCTATCGCCACACCGGCTGACGACGATGGGAGCGGGGATGGACGGACAGATGGGACGACGCCGCAGTGCGCTGCTGGCGGCGACGACACTGGCGGCGGCCCTGGCGCTGACGGGGTGCGGTGCCGGCGACAGCGGGGCGCAGGACAGCGCGGGCACGGCGGCCGAGGCGCCAGCCGCCAACGGCGGTGAGGTGAACCGGGACGCCGCCGCGGGCGCACCGGAGGGGGCCGGCGCGGGCGCACCCGACCTACGGGTCGACCAGCGGGCGATCATCTACACCGGAAAGATGCGGGTGCAGGTGGACGATGTGGACTCTGCCGCCCGCGAGGCCACCGCCGCGGCCGGTCGGGCCGGCGGCTTCGTCGGCGGCGACCAGCGGCACAGCGCCGACGCCGACGCGGTGGCGGAGTTGGAGTTGCGGGTGCCGGCGGCGAAGTTCACCGGCGTGGTGGAGGAGATCGCGAAGCTCGGTCGGCAGCAGAGCCGGGAGATCAACACTCAGGACGTCACCGAGGAGACGGTCGACCTGGAGGCCCGGATCACCAGTCAGCGGGCCCGGGTGGAGAGCGCCCGCCGGTTGCTGTCCCGGGCCACCTCGATCACCGACCTGGTGTCGCTGGAGAACGAGTTGGGTCGACGGGAGGCCGACCTGGCCTCGCTGGAAGCCAAGAAGCGACGCCTGGCCGACCTGACCGCCCTCTCCACGATCACCGTGTCGCTGGCCGGGCCGGCGGCGAAGGACACCGAGGAGAAGGCCGAGACCGGCTTCCTGGTCGGACTCAAGGGCGGCTGGAAGGCGTTCGTCGTCTCGATGACCGTCCTGCTCACGGTGCTGGGCGCACTGCTGCCGTGGCTGGTGGCGCTGGGCGTACCGCTGGTGGCGCTGCTGGTGGTGCTGCGCCGACGGCGCAAGCCCTCGGCTCCGGTCGCGCCGGTCAGCGCGCCGCCGCCAGTGCCCGCAACGCGGTCTGCACCATGACGCGGACGCCGACCGCGATGGACCGCTCGTCCACGTCGAAGCTCGCCCGGTGCAGGTCGACGTTGGGGCCGGCGCGACCCACGCCGAGCCGGGCGAGGGCACCGGGGACGTACTCCAGGTACCAGGAGAAGTCCTCGCCGCCCATGCTCTGCGGTGTCTCGGCGATCCCGTCCGGACCGAGGGCGGCGGCGGTGGCGGCGGTCAGCACCTGGATGGCGCGGGCGTCGTTGCACACCGGCGGCCGGCCGCGCAGGTATTCCAGGTCGACAGTGGCACCGGTCGGCGCGATCACGTCCCGCACCACCTGAGCGACGATCTTGGGAGCCTTCTCCCAGGTGTCGCGATCCATCACCCGGAGGGTGCCGGACGCGCTCGCCTCGGACGGGATGACGTTGTAGCGGGTGCCGGCCGAGGCGTGGCCGAAGACCAGCAGCAGGCCGCTGTTGGCCGGCACCCGGCGACTGACCAGGGCCGGCACCTCGGTGATCAGCCGACCGAGCGCGTCGACCATGTCGACGGTCAGGTGCGGGCGGGCGGTGTGCCCGCCCGGGCCGGAGAGTCGGACGGTCACGTTGTCGGCGGCCGCGGTGATCGGGCCGACCCGCAGGCCGACCTGGCCCACCGGCAGGTTCGGGTCGCAGTGCAGCGCGAAGATCTGCACCACGTCGTCCAGGCCGCCGGCCTCGATGACCTCCAGCGAACCGCAGGGCAGGATCTCCTCGGCCGGCTGGAAGATGAGCCGGACCCGACCGTCCAGCTCACCGAGGTCGGCGAGTTGGGCCAGCAGCATGCCGACGCCGAGCAGGACCGAGGTGTGCACGTCGTGCCCGCAGGCGTGGCAGACGCCCTCCACTGTCGACCGGTACGGGACGTCCTTGGGGTCGTCCAGCGGCAGCGCGTCGATGTCGGCGCGCAGTGCCACGACTGGGCCGTCCGGCCTGCCGTTGACGTCGCAGATCACGCCGTTGCCCTTGGGCAGCAGGCGCGGGCTCAGCCCGGCCAGCGACAGCTCCCGGGCGATCAGCGCGGCCGTCTCGAACTCGTTGCCGGAAAGCTCAGGGTGCGAGTGGAGGTGACGGCGCGTAGCGATCAGCCCCGGTACCCGGAGCGCGAGAAGATGGTCCAGCTCGCGGGGCAGGGGCTCGGATCCCGGTGGCGTCTCCGGCCAGGACGACGCCAGCTGGCCACTCGTGGGCAGCGTCAACGCACTCGTCACGTCGAATTCTCGATCACTAGGAATGGATGGATCATCGGGGACAGCAGACAGCCTAGACCTCCGACGGTGACGCTGCGCAACCTCGTTACGGTAATGATCGGACCGCGCAGAGTCACGTATGCCCTGCTGGGGCCGCTCGTCAAGGTGGGGGACAGCAGGTAGATCACGGTCGAATGCCGTCATCAGCCCCTCACCTCCTACAACGCGTAACCGATCGCTGCGGTCCCGAATCCCGGTCGACAGCCGGAGACCCGTTGCCAAATTGTCGCATTAGTCGGGGTGATGAACTGACACTCCGACAATTAGCCGACCACACAGCGCAACGAGCCGGATAAGGACGCTCACACGCACCCACCCGCCGTGGGCGCACAGGGTGTGCGTCCCGGCTCAATCGACCGGATACCCGCTGAGAGCGCCGGACACACCGGCACCCCCGAAGGCCGCAGTCGCGGCTGGACGCTCAGAATCGGTCAGTGGGGCGGTACAACCCCCACACCTCACGCAACGTCCCGCAGACCTCACCCACCGTCGCGCGGGCCCGCAGTGCCTCCTTCATCGGGTACAACACGTTCTCCGTACCCTCGGCGGCGGCCCGAAGATCGGCGAGCGCCCGTGCCACCGCGTCGGCGTCCCGCTCGGAACGCAACCGGGCCAGCCGGTCGGCCTGGGCCGCCTCGATCGTCGGGTCGACCCGCAGCGGCTCGTACGGCTCCTCCTCGTCCACCGTGAACCGGTTGAGCCCGACCACCACCCGCTCCCCCGAGTCGATCTCCTGGGCGATCCGGTACGCGGACTGCTCGATCTCCCGCTTCTGGAACCCGGCCTCGATCGCGTCCACCGCCGAGCCGTGGTCGGCCACCCGCTCCATCAACTCGACGGCGGCGGCCTCGATCTCGGCGGTCATCGCCTCCACCACGTACGACCCGGCGAACGGGTCGACGGTGGAGGTCAGGTCCGTCTCATAGGCCAGCACCTGCTGGGTACGCAGCGCGAGCCGGGCCGCCTTCTCGGTGGGCAGCGCGATCGCCTCGTCGAAGCTGTTGGTGTGCAGCGACTGGGTGCCACCGAGCACGGCGCCCAGACCCTGCACCGCCACCCGAACCAGGTTCACCTCCGGCTGCTGGGCGGTGAGCTGCACGCCCGCGGTCTGGGTGTGGAACCGCAGCATCATCGACTTCGGATCCTTGGCGCCGAAGTCGTCACGCATCAGCCGAGCCCAGATCCGCCGGGCGGCGCGGAACTTCGCCACCTCCTCCAGCAGCGTGGTGCGGGCCACGAAGAAGAACGACAGCCGGGGCGCGAAGTCGTCGACGGCGAGCCCGGCGGCCAGCGCCGCCCGCACGTACTCCACCCCGTTGGCCAGCGTGAACGCGATCTCCTGCGCGGGCGTCGCGCCGGCCTCCGCCATGTGGTAGCCCGAGATGGAGATGGTGTTCCACTTCGGCACCTCGCTGCGGCAGTACGCGAACGTGTCGGCCACCAGGCGCAGCGACGGCTTCGGCGGGAAGATGTACGTCCCCCGGGCGATGTACTCCTTGAGGATGTCGTTCTGGATGGTGCCGTTGAGCGCCGTGCCCGGCACCCCGTTCTCCTCGGCGACGAGCTGGTAGAGCAGCAGCAGCACCGAACCGGGCGCGTTGATGGTCATCGAGGTGGACACCTTGTCCAGTGGAATGTCGGCGAAGAGCAGCCGCATGTCCTCGATGGAGTCGATCGCGACACCCACCTTGCCGACCTCGCCGTGCGCGATCGGCTCGTCCGAGTCGTAGCCCATCTGGGTCGGCAGGTCGAACGCTACCGAGAGGCCCATCGTGCCGGCCCGCAACAACTGGTGGTACCGCGCGTTGGACTCGGTGGCGGTGCCGAAGCCGGCGTACTGGCGCATCGTCCACGGGCGGGAGGTGTACATGGTGGGGTAGACACCCCGGGTGTACGGAAACTCGCCCGGGCTGCCGAGCCGGGAGTCCAGTTCTTCCGGAAGGTCGGCCTCCGTGTAGACGCCGTTGATCGGAAAACCGGACTCACTTGACCGCCGTTGGTTCATCCCCGGATGGTAGGACGCCTGGCCACGTCGTCGGGTGAGGGATACCGCACAGTGCGTCCCGAGCTGTCGACAGCAGGTGAACGACAGGGCACGTTCTGTCGACTTCGACAAACGTCCGCCGCGTCGGCTTTCGCATCCGGCGTCGGAACCAGCAAGATAGGGGGGTTGTGTCCCAGCCCCCCTCGATTTCCCCCGGTGGCTTTTCTGTGACTCAGATCCCGACGTGGAGCGGCGGACCAGTCAGTCCCGCCAACGGACGAGCGGCGCCCGGCACCACCATTGGTGACCGGTACTCGCTGCGGTCCTCGGTGGGCAACGGCGGCATGGGCACGGTGTGGCGCGCCACAGACACCCTGCTGCGCCGTGACGTGGCGGTGAAGGAGGTCGTCCTGCCCCCGGGGCTGGCCCCCAGCGACCGCGACGCGATGTACGAACGCACCCTGCGCGAGGCCCGCGCCGCCGCCGCCATCCAGCACCCCGCCGTGGTGCAGGTGTACGACGTGGTCACCGAGGCGGGCCGGCCGTGGATCGTGATGGAGCTGCTGGACGCCCGCAGCCTCGCCGACATGGTGATCGAGGACGGGCCGGTCGCCCCGCGGGCCGTCGCCAAGATCGGCATTGCGCTGCTCGGCGCGTTGGAGGTCGCGCACGCGATCGGCGTGCTGCACCGCGACGTCAAACCCGCCAACGTGCTGATCTGCACCGACGGGCGCTGCGTGCTGACCGACTTCGGGGTCGCCCGGATGCCCACCGACGTGCAGCTCACCACCCCGGGCATGGTGCTCGGCTCACCGCACTTCATCTCGCCCGAGCGGGCCATGGGCCAGGAGTTCGGGCCGCCGAGTGACCTCTTCTCACTGGGTGTGACGCTCTACACAGCTGTCGAGGGGCGCCCCCCGTTCGACAAGGGCGACCCGATCGAGACCATGCACGCCGTGGTGGAGGACCCGCCCGCCCCACCGCAGCGCAGCGGCCCGCTGACCCGAGTGCTGATGGGTCTGCTCGAGAAGGACCCGGCACGCCGACTCGACGTGCACACCTCCCGGGCCATGCTGCGCGAGCTGCTCGCCGGCCCGCTGGGCAGCACGGCGACGGCTGTGCACTCGGTCACCGACCCGTACGCCGTGGTGCCGGTGCAGCAGCGCCCCATCCCCGTCCTCCCGCCGCCCCAGCCGGAGCCGAAGCCGGACAGCCAGATCGGCGGCAAGGCGATGCTGGCCCCGGGCGAGTCCCTGACCGACCGGCTGGCCTCGCTGCGCCGGGGCGAGCGCCCGCAGGCGGCAGCTCGTCCGGCCGGCACCACCGGGGGTCTCGACGAGACCAGCGCCGACGCGTTGGCCGGCCCGCTGCACACGCCGACCGGCGCGATGCCGACGACGGGCCGACCGGCGGCCGGGCGCACCTACGGCGGCAACGCGGACGCCACCCAGCGGGTGGACGCCGGCGGGCACCCCGACGCCACCCAGCGGGTCAGCTACGGCAGCCCGGCCGATGCCACCCAGCAGGTCGGGTACGGCGGGGCAGCACCGGAGGCCACCCAGCGCGTCGGCGGCACCTACGGCGGCGGCAACCAGTGGTCGGTGCCGGGCACCGGCCAACCCTGGGCGACCACGCCCGCCGCTTCGGGCGGCAGCGCGCTGGACAAGGCTCGGGCCACCGGTGGTCAGCTCGTCACCACGGTCAAGGGCTGGCCACGCAAGGTGCAGCTCGCCGCGGCCGGCGGCCTGGTCGTCGTGCTGCTGCTCACCGCGGTGGCGCTCTCCGGCGGCGACGACGCCCCGCCGAGCACCCCGACCGCGCAGCCCACCACGTCCGCCCCGGCGGCCCCCACCGTCGAGATGCAGGAGCACACGGCCCGCGGAATCCAGGTCATGGTGCCGAAGGGCTGGAAGAAGTCCACCGGCGGCTCGTACACCGACTACATCGACCCGGCCGACAGCGGCCGTAAGGTCCGCATCATCACCGAGAAGTGGACCAGCAGCTCCGTCCGGTGGGCCGAGACGGCCGAGAACGGCCTCAAGACCCGCAGCACCTCCTGCGTCAAGCCGTACAACCAGATTTCCTCCACCGAGACCGAACTGGCCAGCAAGCCGGCAGCCGAATTCGAGTACACCTGCGGCGCGGGTGACGCGATGCGGCACGGTGTCTGGCGAGGCGTCGCCCAGGACGGCAAGGCGTACTCGTTCTACCTCACCTCCACGGACGCCAAGTTCGCGGAGAGCAAGGCGATCTTCGACGAGATGGCACGGACGTTCCAGCTCACCGGGAACGGCTGAGCCGGAGGGAACCCACAGGGATGATCCGTCGCCGTGCTATCAAGGGGCATGGCGGCGGACAGCACTGACATCGACGACATTCGCGAGCAAGCCCGGCGTTGGCTGGCCGACGACCCCGACCCGGCCAGCCGAGACGAGCTGACGGCGGTGCTCGACGGTCTCCCGGCGAGCGGCCCGGAGCTGGCCGACCGGTTCGCCGGCCCGCTGACCTTCGGCACGGCGGGCCTGCGCGGCCCGCTGCGCGCCGGCCCGAACGGGATGAACCTCGCCGTTGTCACCCAGGCCGCTGCCGGCCTGGTCACCTGGCTCGCGGCCCAGGGTGGCACCGGTCCCCTGGTGATCGGGTACGACGCCCGGCACGGCTCCCGGCAGTTCGCCGAGCGCACGGCCCAGGTGGCGACCGGCGCTGGCCGCCCGGCGCTGTTGCTGCCCCGACCGCTGCCCACCCCGGTGCTGGCGTACGCCGTGCGGCACCTCGGCGGTGTCGCCGGCGTAATGGTCACGGCCAGCCACAACCCGCCGCAGGACAACGGCTACAAGGTCTACCTCGGCGCGGAGCTGGGCGGCGAGTTGGGCGCCGGCGCGCAGATCGTGCCACCCGCCGACGCCGGTATCGAGGCCGCCATCCGATCGGTCGGGCCGCTGGCCCAGGTGCCGTTGGGCGAGCCCGGTCAGGTGCTCGGCGACGACCTGGTCGCCTCGTACGTCGAACGGGCCACCGCGGTGATCGACCCGGACGGGCCACGGGACCTGACCGTGGCGTACACCCCCCTGCACGGGGTGGGCGCGGCGGTGCTCACCGCCGCCTTCGCCAGCGCTGGTTTCCCGACCCCCGGGGTGGTGCCCGACCAGGCCGAGCCGGACCCGGCGTTCCCCACCGTGTCGTTCCCCAACCCGGAGGAGCCGGGTGCGGTGGACCGGCTGATCGCACTGGCCGACTCCACCGGCGCGGACCTCGCCATCGCCAACGACCCGGACGCCGACCGTTGCGCGGTGGTCGTCCGGGACCGCGACGGCTGGCGGATGCTGCGGGGCGACGAGGTGGGCGTCCTGCTCGCCGATCACCTGATGCGCCGAGGGGTGACCGGGCTCTACGCCACCACCATCGTGTCGTCGTCACTGCTGCGGGCGATGTGCGCGGCGCGGGGCCTGCCCTACGACGAGACGCTGACCGGCTTCAAGTGGATCGTGCGGGCCGGCGGAGGAAGTGCGCCGCTGGTCTTCGGCTACGAGGAGGCACTCGGCTACTGCGTCGCCCCGGAACACGTCCGGGACAAGGACGGCATCACCGCCGCGCTGACAGTGGCCGAGTTGGCCGCCGGACTGAAGACGCAGGGTCGCACGCTGACCGACCGGCTGGACGAGCTGGCTGCCGAGTTCGGCGTACACCACACGGACCAGCTTTCCGCCCGGGTGGACGACCTGCGGGTCATCGCCGACGCGATGGCCCGGATCCGGGCGGCCACCCCGGCCACCCTGCTCGGGCAGCCGGTGGACAGCGTCCGGGACCTGCTTCCCGAGTCGGACGTGGTGATCCTGCGGACCGCAGCGGCCCGGGTGGTGATCCGCCCATCCGGGACCGAGCCGAAGCTCAAGGCGTACCTCGAGGTGGTGGAGCCGGTCACGGATGGTGACGTTCCGGCGGCCCGCAGCCGGGCGGCGCAGGCGGTCGTCGGGCTGCGAGCCGAGGTCGGCGCCGCTCTCGGCATCTGACGCCGCGAACGACCCATCCGCTCGGCACGTTCCCTTTGCTCTGCACCCGCGGATGCGCCACGTGCCATCGGGGAGCCGACATGCGGCGGACGCCGAGCGGCGGCCACCGCATGGCGCATCCGCGGGTGCAGAGCAAAGGACGGCAGGGGCGTGCTGGCTTCGACGATCAGGCGCGCTTGCCGAGGGCCTGGTCGACGGCCTTGATCAGGCGCGCTTGCCGAGGGCCTGGTCGACGGCCTTGGCCAGGGCGGCGACGACCAGGCCGACCGACGGGCGGACCACCGAGTTGTCGGTGCTCACCTCGCCGGAGAACCCGGCGCCGGTGGCGATCTCCGTCAGCCGGCGGCGGGCGTCGGCGGCGGCCTCGCCGCTCAGCCCGAGCGCGGACTCCATCCGGAGCACCACCACCAGGGTGGCCAGCGCGGCGGTCCGCTCGTCCGGGGCCGCCGCGCCGGTCAGCGCCTCGGCCAGCCGCTGCCGGGTCTCCGCCTCGACGGAGGTGTCCACGACCGGGTAACGGTGCACGTGGATGAAGCCCAACTCGGTCTCGTCGACGTCCCGGACGACGCCCTGCCGGCACAGGTCGGCGAGGATCCGGTCGCGCAGGCCGTGCCGCAAACGCTGCACCCAGGACGCCGGGCTGTGCGGGGTGTCGGCGGCGATCCGGCCGAGGACGTCGTCGCTGAACGGCTCGCCGGTGGGCGTCGGGTCGATCACCGTCAGGGACCCGTCGGCGTACGCGATCCGGCCGGTCAGGGCCAGCTCGACCAGCACCGCGGCGGCCATGCCCAGGTCCAGGCTGATCCGTGGCATCGTCGCCTTGCCGGTCGTGTCGTCGTAGGCGAGGAGCAGCAACTCCTCGGCGAGCGCAACACCAGTCATGGCCGGAGACGGTAGCGGGTCCGCGCACCCCGTGCACGGACCCCGCCGGACCCGGCACCGACCGGGTCTCCCGTCAGAAGCGGGGCATGCCACCGAACTGGCGGTCGCCGGCGTCGCCGAGGCCGGGGACGATGAACATGTGGTCGTTGAGCCCCTCGTCGATCGAGGCCGTGACCAGGCGCAACGGCAGGCCGGAGCGCTCCAGCCGGTCGATGCCGACCGGGGCGGCGAGCACACAGAGCACTGTGATGTCAGTGCAGCCGCGGTCGGCCAGCAGCTGGCAGCAGTGCTCCAGCGAACCGCCGGTGGCCAGCATCGGGTCGAGCACCAGCACCGGCAGCCCGGCCAGGTCGCGTGGCAGCGACTCCATGTACGCGCGGGGCTCGTAGGTCGCCTCGTCGCGGGCCAGGCCCACGAAACCCATCGAGGACTCGGGCAGCAGACCCAGCGCGGCGTCCGCCATGCCCAGCCCGGCGCGCAGCACCGGGACCAGCAGCGGGGGGTTGGCCAGCCGGGTGCCCTCGGTGCCGGTGACCGGCGTCTGCACCGGGTACCGCTCGACGGGGAAGGAGCGCGCCGCCTCGTACACCAGCATGGTGGTCAGTTCGTGCAGCGCCGCCCGGAACGTCGAGGAATCGGTGCGCGCGTCCCGCATGGCGGTCAACCTTGACTGGGCCAGCGGGTGGTCAATGACGTGTACGTCCACGATCGCTCAACCTACCGGTCCGTGCCGCGCGACGGTGCGGGTGCGGTCGGACCAGGGACGCCGCTCACGTCGGAACCTCACCGAGCGGTCGTGAGCAAGATCACTCGGCGGTCTCGTGCGTAGACTTCTCGGCATGACGGCGACAACGACGTCGGCCCGGTCGGAGCTCTCCGAGCTGGGACGATCCGAGACCGCTCTGCGGACCTTCCTGCACGGCCTGCCCGGCGTGGACCAGGTCGGCGCGGAGCAGCGGGCGGCACAGCTCGGCACCCGCTCCATCAAGACCACCGCCAAGGCCCAGGCGATCGACCTGGCGATCCGGATGGTCGACCTGACCACCCTGGAGGGGGCGGACACCCCGGGCAAGGTTCGCGCGCTCGCCGCGAAGGCCCTGCGTCCGGACCCGGCCGACCCGTCCTGCCCGCACGTCGGCGCGGTCTGCGTCTACCCGGCGATGGTCCCCCACGTGGCCGAGGTGCTGCGCGGGAGCAACGTGCACCTGGCCAGCGTGGCGACCGCGTTCCCCTCGGGTCAGGCGCCGTTGGAGATCAAGCTGGCCGACACCCGGGCCGCCGTCGCGGCCGGTGCCGACGAGATCGACATGGTGATCAACCGGGGTGCGTTCCTGGCCGGGCGGTACAAGGAGGTCTACGACGAGATCGTGGCCACCAAGGAAGCCTCCGGGGACGCCCATCTCAAGGTGATCCTGGAGACCGGCGAGCTGGCCACCTACGACAACGTCCGGCGGGCCTCCTGGCTGGCCATGCTGGCCGGCGGCGACTTCATCAAGACCTCCACCGGCAAGGTCCCGATCGCGGCGACGATGCCGGTGAGCCTGGTGATGCTGGAAGCGGTGCGCGACTTCCGCGAAGCGACCGGGCGGCAGGTGGGCGTGAAGCCCGCCGGTGGCATCAAGACCACCAAGGACGCGATCAAGTACCTGGTGATGGTCAACGAGACCGTCGGCCCAGACTGGCTCGACCCGGACTGGTTCCGCTTCGGCGCGTCCAGCCTGCTCAACGACCTGCTGATGCAGCGCACCAAGCTGACGACCGGCGTCTACTCCGGTCCCGACTACTTCACCCTGGACTGATAGCCGATGTTCGAATACGCCCCCGCCCCCGAATCCCGCTCGGTGGTGGACCTCAAACCCTCGTACGGGCTGTTCATCGACGGCGCGTTCGTCGACCCGACCGACGGTGGCAGCTTCAAGTCGATCAACCCCGCCTCCGAGGAGGTGCTGGCCGAGATCGCCGAGGCCGGCGCCCAGGACGTGGAACGCGCGGTGCGCGCCGCCCGCAAGGCGTACGACAAGGTCTGGGGCCCGATGCCGGGCCGAGACCGGGCGAAGTACCTGTACCGGATCGCCCGGCTCATCCAGGAGCGCTCCCGCGAGCTGGCCGTCCTGGAGTCGCTGGACAACGGCAAGCCGATCCGCGAGTCCCGCGACGTCGACCTGCCACTGGTCGCCGCGCACTTCTTCTACTACGCGGGCTGGGCCGACAAGCTTCCGCACGCCGGTTTCGGTGCCAACCCGCGCCCCATCGGCGTGGCCGCGCAGGTCATCCCGTGGAACTTCCCGCTGCTCATGCTGGCCTGGAAGATCGCCCCGGCACTGGCCGCAGGCAACACGGTGGTGCTGAAGCCGGCCGAGACCACCCCACTGACCGCGCTGCTCTTCGCCGAGATCTGCCAGCAGGCCGAGCTGCCGGCCGGTGTGGTCAACATCCTCACCGGCGCTGGCGACACCGGCCGCGCGCTCGTCGAGCACCCCGGCGTGGACAAGGTCGCCTTCACCGGCTCCACCGACGTGGGCCGGGCCATCGCCCGTTCCGTCGCCGGCACCAGCAAGAAGCTCACCCTGGAGCTGGGCGGCAAGGCCGCCAACATCGTCTTCGACGACGCACCCATCGACCAGGCCGTCGAGGGCATCGTCAACGGCATCTTCTTCAACCAGGGGCACGTCTGCTGCGCCGGCTCGCGACTGCTGGTCCAGGAGAACGTGGCCGACCGGGTACTGGACTCGCTGAAGCGACGGATGGCTCAGCTCCGGGTCGGTGACCCACTGGACAAGAACACCGACGTCGGCGCGATCAACTCGGCCGCCCAGCTGGAGCGGATCCGTGAGCTGTCCGACGCCGGCTCGGCCGAGGGCGCCGAGCGCTGGTCACCGCCGTGCGACCTGCCCGACCGGGGCTTCTGGTTCGCGCCGACCATCTTCACCGGCGTCACCCAGGCACACCGGATCGCCCGCGAGGAGATCTTCGGCCCGGTGCTGTCGGTGCTGACCTTCCGCACCCCGGCCGAGGCCGTGGAGAAGGCCAACAACACGCCGTACGGGCTGTCGGCCGGGATCTGGACCGACAAGGGCTCCCGAATCCTGTGGATGGCCGACCGGCTGCGCGCCGGCGTGGTCTGGGCCAACACCTTCAACAAGTTCGACCCCACCTCGCCGTTCGGTGGTTACAAGGAGTCGGGCTACGGTCGCGAGGGTGGCCGGCACGGGCTGGAGGGGTACCTCAATGTCTGAGCGGGTCGCGGTACGCAAGACGTACAAGCTCTTCATCGGCGGGAAGTTCCCGCGCAGCGAGTCGGGACGGTCGTATCTCGTGCAGTCCTCGAATGTGTCACTGGCCTCCCGCAAGGACGCCCGGGACGCGGTGGTCGCCGCCCGCGCCGCCGTCAAGGGCTGGGCCGGCGCGACCGCGTACAACCGGGGTCAGATCCTCTACCGGGCCGCCGAGATGCTGGAGGGCCGCCGCGAGCAGTTCGTCGCCCTGGGCATCCCCGGCGACGAGGTGGACGCCGCTGTCGACCGCTGGGTCTGGTACGCCGGCTGGGCCGACAAGCTGGCCCAGGTGTACGGCGGCGCCAACCCGGTCGCCGGCCCGTACTTCAACATCTCCGCGCCCGAGCCGACCGGCGTGGTCGCGGTGGTCGCCCCGGAACGCCCGGCGCTGCTCGGCCTGGTCAGCGTCATCGCCCCGGCGATCGTCACCGGCAACACGGTGGTGGTGGCGGCATCCCCGAGCGAGCCACTGGCGGCGGTGACGCTGGCCGAGGTGCTGGCCACCTCCGACCTGCCCGGCGGTGTGGTCAACATCCTCACCGGCGCGATCACCGAGACCGCGCCGACGCTGGCCGCGCACATGGACGTCAACGCGATCGACCTGACCGGGGTCACCGATGCCGCGCTCGCCACCGACCTGGAGGTCAAGGCGGCGGACAACCTCAAGCGGGTGCTCCGGCCGGCCCCGGCCGACCACGACTGGACCGGTGACCCGGGGGTGGCGCCGATGACCGCGCTGCTGGAGACGAAGACGGTGTGGCACCCGAAGGGGGTGTGATCGTTTTTCTCGGCCTTGTGGTTTTCCGGGGGCGGTTTTCCGGGGGGAGTCCGCCCACTCCGGGCGGTCAGGCTTGATCCCTGCGTGGGCGGGCTCCCCCCGGAAAACCTGACGTGGGCCGGGTTTGTCGGGGTGGGTCAGCTCACTTGTTCTGCCTTGGGTCGGGTTGCCGGTCGGCGGGGCGTCGGCTGACCTCGCCGCCCGCACCGCACCGCCCGGGGCCGCCCCGCACCGCCCCGCCGGGTCCGCCCGGGTTTGCCCGGGTCCGCTGGCGTGCTGATCCGGGTTCGCTGGCGGCGGCCGGTCAGGATCCACGGCAGCTTCAGGGATGTTGCTGCCTCCAGCGCCTCGGAGGCAGCAACATCCCTGTTCTTGTCCTGCGCTTGTGCTGTTCCGCCAATCTCCCCTGGTGATCATGGGGTTGGCGGGGGCTTTGATCTCTTTGGACCCGGTCAATCCCATGATCGCTGGTGGCGGGGGTGGGTGGGGTTGGTGGTGGGCGGGGAAGGGTGGGTGGGGACGGGCGGTGGGGGTCTACTACCGGGGGTAGGATTGGTTTGTGACTCGGTTGGGCGATCTTGAGCGTGCGGTGATGGACGTGCTGTGGGACGTGGTTCCCGGCACGTCGGACGGGGTGACCGTGCGCGAGGTGGCCGACGCGCTCGATGGCCGTGAGCTGGCGTACACCACTGTGATGACAGTGCTGGACCGGCTCGCCGGCAAGGGCATGGTGCAACGGGAGCGGGAAGGTCGGGCCTGGCGGTATCGTCCGGCGGCCAGCCGCGAGGCGCACATCGCTCAACTCATGCTCGACGCCCTCGACCTGGGTGGCAGCCGGGACGCCGCGCTGGTGCGCTTCGCCCGCTCGGTGACCGGCACCGAGGCCGAGGTGCTGCGAGCAGCCCTGGGCAATGAAGCCGGCCTGACCGGGCCGGGCTCCACCGGCGGCGACGCGGGCAGGACCGACGCCCTGACCGACCGGGTGGACGGGCCGGCGGGCCGACGAGCCGCCGGCGAGACAGCGGAGCGGTAGGGCGCGCGCCATGGCCTACGCCGTGCACTTCGCCGCCACGATGCTGGCCTGCTATCTGACCGCCCAGGTGTTGGCCCGTTCCACCTGGACGTGGCGCAGCCCGCGGGTGGCGATCGTCTGCTGGCAGGCCGTCGGGCTGGCGTTGGGCCTCTCGGCGATGGGCCTGCCCATGGCGCTCGGCTTGAGCGCGTACGACCGGTCGACCGGTAGCGCACTGCTCGCCCTTGCCAACGACCTCGCCCATGGCGCCCTGCCGATCGGGGTGGGCACGTTCCACCTGGCCGGCGTCGGCGTGGGCTTTGGCATCGGGGCGGTGCTGGTCACGACGACCGTTCGCAGCATCCACGGCACCGTACGCGCCCAGCGTCGCCACCGGGACCTGCTCTCCCTGGTCGCCCGGAACGACCCGGCCGCGCCAGGCGCGCTGGTGTTGGATCATCCGAGCGCCGCCGCGTACTGCCTGCCGGGCGTGAAGCCGCAGGTGGTGATCAGCGCCGGCACCCTGAGCATGTTGGACCGGGCCGAATTGGCAGCGGTTCTCAGCCACGAGCGTGCGCACGCCCATGAGCGGCACGACCTGGTGCTGCTGCCGTTCACGGCGCTGTGCCGGGCGCTGCCATGGTTCGGCTGGGTGCGCGACGCGCACGAGCGGGTCGCCCTGCTGGTCGAGATGCGCGCCGACGACAAGGCCCGCGAGCTGCACGCCGAGGCGCCACTGGCGGGTGCGCTGCGCCGGTTCGCCGCCGCCGGGCACCGGATCACCCCGGCCGGCGCGCTCGGCATGGGCGACCGGGATCTCGATGTACGGGTGCAGCGCCTGCTGGTCAGCGACCGGCCGCCCCGGGTGCTCGGCGCCACCGCCCTCGCGGTCGCCGCCACGCTGGTCGCCCTCCCGGTCACCCTCTTCCTGAGCTGACGCCCACCGGGCACCCCGGCGGCGACCCGCTGCCCCACACCCCACACCGATCACCAGATCCAGGCTGTCGTCCCTGACCGCCCCACCCCACCCCACCCCGCGCCCGCTCCGCTCCGCTCCGCTCCGCGATCTTGCAGTTTCGGTCGTCGATAAGCGTTGAATGCGCCCTATGCGGGGACAGAAAGTGCAAGATCGCGGCCCGGTCGGGCCGATCATGGAGTTGTGGTGCCTGATTTGTTCGCTGACGGGGACTTTGTCACCCACCACAACTCCATGATCGACGGGGTGGGGCGGTGACGGACCCGGGGCCCTGCGGCACGAGGGCCAGGGTTGAGCGCGAGCTTTATTACTACGTTACGTAGTAACGTTTCCTACGACGTGGTGTAGTAGGACTTACCAGTAGGCTATCTACGTGTAGGGTGGCTACGACAAGGGAGCCAACGCTTTGGAGGGCTGGTCATGGACACCCTGCTCCTCGCCCGCCTACAGTTCGCCACCACCACCTCGATCCACTTCCTGTTCGTGGTGGTCACACTCGGGCTGGTCACCCTGCTCGTCGGCATGCAGACCGCCTGGGTGCTCACCAGCAACCCGAAGTGGGAGCGGTTGACCCGCTACTGGGGCCAGCTCTACGTGATCAACTACGTGCTCGGCATCGCCACCGGGATCGTGATGGAGTTCCAGTTCGGGCTGAACTGGAGCGGCCTGTCGCGCTACGTCGGCAACGTGTTCGGCGCGCCCCTGGCCATCGAGACGCTGGTGGCGTTCTTCCTGGAGTCCACCTTCCTCGGAATGTGGATCTTCGGCTGGCACCGGCTCGGCAAGGGCGTCCACCTCGCGCTGCTCTGGGGCGTGGCGATCACCGCGTACGCCTCGGCGTTCTGGATCATGGTGGCCAACTCGTGGCTCCAGAACCCGGTCGGCTACGAGGTCCGCGACGGGATCGCCCACCTCACCGACTTCGGCGCGCTGCTCAGCAACCCCAGCCTCGGCATGGCCTTCGGGCACGTGGTCTCGGCTGCGCTGCTGGTCGGCGGGATGCTGATGGCGGCGGTCAGCGCCTGGCACCTGATCCGGCGTACCCCGGACTTCGCGCTCTTCCGCACCTCGCTGCGGATCGGCCTGGTCACCGCGGCACTGGCCATCTCGATGGTGCAGGGCTTCGGTTTCGCCCAGTTCGGCCCGGTGGGCTCGGTGCAGCCGACCAAGTTCGGCGGCGACAGCCCGGAAAGCCAGGCGCTGATCGCCGAGTGGACCACGCGGTTCGGCCCCGGCGACTACACCCCGCCGGTGCTGGCCAGCGTCGGGTTGGGCTTCATGATCCTGATCGGCTTCACCCTCGGCTGCGTCTGGCTCCTGCTGCCCCTGCTCTTCCGGGACTGGGTCATCCGACTGCGCTTCCCGCTCTGGCTGATCCTGCTCGCCCTGCCGCTGCCGTTCATCGCGGTGATCCTCGGCTGGATCTCCCGGGAGGTCGGCCGTCAACCCTGGGTGGCGTACGGGCTGCTCCCCACCGAGCAGGCCGTCTCCCCGGTCAGCGCGCCGCTGATGCTCGCCTCGCTGATCGGGTTCAGCCTGCTGCTGGGCACCCTCGCCGTCACCAACTGGGTGCTGCTCGCCCGGCACGCCAGACGCGGCGCGGCCGACCCGGCGCTCGGCCGCCCACCGGTACCGCCCAGCGAGCCGGCCCACCCCGAACCCGCCCTCCTGTAGAGGACCGGCCCACCCCGAACCCGCCCTCCTGTAGAGGAGTAGACAGTGGACCTCGCCTGGTACGCAGTGCTCGGCTTCTTCTTCGCCAGCTACCTGGTGCTCGCCGGCTACGACTACGGCGTCGGGCTGCTGCTCGCCCGCGGCGTCGGTCCGGCCGGGCGCCGGGAGGCGCTCACCGCGCTCGGCCCGTTCTTCCTCGGCAACGAGGTCTGGCTGGTGGCCGCCATGGGCATTCTCTTCGGCGCGTTCCCCCTCCTGGAGGGCGAGCTGCTCGCCGGCTGCTATCCGGCAGTCGCCGGTGCCCTGGTCGGCGTCATCCTGGTCACCGTCGGGGTGCAGTTGCGCAGCCGGCCCAGTGACGAGCGGGTCCGCGCCCGCTGGGACCGCGTCGTGGTGATCGGCAGCGTCCTCGCCGCGCTGGGCTGGGGTGTGCTGCTCGCCGCGCTGTTGCAGGGCGTACCCCTGAAGGCCGACGGGCACGTCGCCGGGGTGACACACCTGGCCACCCCGTTCGCGGCCGCCGCCGGCCTGGCCATGGTCACCCTGGTCGCTGTGCACGGTGCGACCTTCCTCACCCTGCGACTGTCGGCCGAGGCCGCCGCCGTGGTCGGCCGTACGGCCCGCCGGCTGGTGCCGGTGGCGCTCACCGCGGTCGCCCTGGCCACCGTCGTGGGCCTGCTCTCCGCCCGGGTACGCGACGCCGTGCAGCGGCCGGCGGTGGCCGTACTCCTGCCCGTGCTGCTCGTGGCGGCGCTGCTGGCGGCCCGTGCGGCGCTGGCCCGGCGGCGGCCGGGGTGGGCTCTGGTCGCCACCGGCGCGGCCCTGGCGCTGCCGGTGCTGCTGGTCGGAGCAGCTCTCTGGCCCTACGTGCTGGTGTCCACGACCGACCCGGACGCCTCGCTGCTGGTGGCCGACGCGGCCGCCAGCGCACCGACCCTGCGGCTGCTGGGCTGGGTGGCGCTGCCGCTACTTCCGGCCCTACTAGGCTTCCAGGCAATGTGCTGGTGGGTTTTCCGAGGACGGACCGACGGTAGGGCACCGGTGTACTGGTGAGCCGCCGTCCGTTCGACCCGCGTCTGCTGCGCCGGGTCCCTGCGGCCCGGGGCGATCTTGCCGTGCTCGCGCTCCTGGGGGTGCTGGCCGCCGGGTTGATCGTGGCGCAGGCCACCGCGCTCGCGTGGCTGCTGGCCACCGCGATCGACGGTCGGCTGGATCGACCGGCGCTGGCCGGCTTCGTGGTCGCTGTCGCCGCCCGCTCGGCCCTGGTGTGGGCGCAGGGCACTGTCTCGGCGCGGGTCGCCGCCACGGTCAAGGCCACGCTGCGGGCCGACCTGCTCGGCGCGGTGGGCCGGCACGGGCCCGGGTGGGTGGCCGGGCAGCGGGCTGGTGAGATCGCCACCCTGGCCGGGCGTGGGTTGGACGCGCTGGACGCGTACTTCACCGGGTACCTGCCGCAACTGGTGCTCAGCGTGACGGTGCCCCTCGCGGTGCTGGCGCGGGTCGTCTTCGCCGACTGGAGTTCGGCGGTGATCATCGCGCTGACCCTGCCGCTGATCCCGGTCTTCGGCGCACTGCTCGGCTGGCAGGCGCAGGCCGCCACCGAGCGGCAGTGGCGGCGGCTCGCGCTGCTCGGCGGGCACTTCCTGGACATGGTCGCCGGGCTGCCCACGCTGCGTGCGTTCGGGCGGGCCCGGGCGCAGACCGACGTGGTACGCCGGATGGCCGACGGGCACCGCGTCGCCACCATGAAGACACTGCGGATCGCGTTCCTCTCCGCGCTGGTCCTCGAACTGGTCGCCACCCTCTCGGTGGCGCTGGTCGCGGTGCCGGTCGGCATCCGGTTGCTCGGTGGCGGGCTGGCCCTGCAGACCGCGCTGCTGGTGCTGCTCCTGACCCCGGAGGCGTACCTGCCGTTGCGGGCCGCCGGCAGCCGCTTCCACGCCAGCATGGAAGGGCTGGCCGCGCTGGACGAGGCGTTGACCGTCTCCGCCGCACCCACCGCGCCCCGGGCCGCCGAGGGTGCCTCCGTCCCCGACGCGCGGGCCGAGATCCGGTTCGAGGGGGTGACCGTGGCGTACGAGCGGACCACAGCGCTGCGCGACGTGACACTGACCATCCGACCCGGCGAGCGGATCGCCATCATCGGGCCCAGTGGTGCCGGCAAGAGCACACTGCTCGGCCTGCTGCTGGGTTTCGTGACGCCGACCAGCGGCCGGATCACGGTGGACGGGGTCGACCTCGCCACCGCCGACCCGGACGCCTGGCGCCGACAGCTCGCCTGGGTGCCGCAGCGGGCACACCTCTTCGCCGCCTCGCTGGCCGACAACATCCGCCTCGGCGCGCCGGACACCCCGGCAGACGTACTCACCGCCGCGGTGCACGACGCCGCCCTGGACGACGTGGTGGCCGGCCTGCCCGACGGCCTGGACACAGTGCTCGGTGAGCGCGGCCACGGGCTGTCCAGTGGGCAGCGGCAGCGGGTGGCACTGGCCCGGGCGTTCCTGCGCTCCGCCCCGGTGGTGCTGCTCGACGAACCCACCGCCCGACTCGACACGGCGGCCGAGGCAGTGGTGCTCGACGCCACCCGTCGCCTGGTCGCCGGGCGGACGGCGCTGCTCGTCGCACACCGACCGGCGTTGCTGGCCGACGCCGACCGGATCCTGCGCATCGAGGACGGTCGGGTCACCGAGTTGACGCCCGAACCGACCGGAAAAGCCGCCCGATGACCGGGCAGAAGGGGTCGGCACCGGCCGGGCGGGCCGCCGCCGAGCGGGCGGTGCTGCGACTGGCCCGGCCGTACCTGGGCCGCCTGGTCGGCGCCGGGCTGCTGGCGGCCGCCACCGAGTTCGCCGGCCTGGCCCTGATGGCCACCGCCACCTGGCTGCTGATGAGCGCCGCCGGTCAGCCTCCGCTGGACCGCCTCACAGTGGCGATCGTCGCGGTCCGGGCGCTGGCGATCAGCCGTGGCGTGTTCCGCTACACCGAACGACTCGCCGGGCACGACGCGGTGCTCCGCATGATCACCGACGTCCGGGCCCGGGTCTTCGCCACCCTGGCGGCCCGCCGTGGCACGGCGCACCGCTCGGGAGACGTGCTGAGCCGCCTGGTCTCCGACGTGGAGGCCGTCCAGGACCTGCTGCTGCGGGTGCTGGTGCCCGCCTCGGCGGCGGCAGTGGTCGGTGTGACGGCGGTCGCCGTGGCGGCGCTGATCTCACCACCGGCCGCCGGGGCGCTCGCCGTCGGGCTGCTGGTCGCCGGGGTGGCGCTGCCCGCGTTGGCCACCGCGGTCACCCGCCGCAGCGCAGCCGAGGTGGCCCCCCTGCGGGGCGCGCTGGCCACCGACGCGATCGACCTCACCCACGGTGCCGCCGACCTGGCCGCGTTCGGGGCGACCGACATCACGCTGCGCGCCGCCGAGCAGCGCGCCCACCGGCTGGCCCGGCTGGAACGTCGGCTGGCCGCCACCGGGTTCGCCGTGGACGCGGCCGGCGTACTGGCCGCCGGCGTGACCGCCGCTGCTGTGGTGCTGGTAGCGCTCGCCGCCGACGTGCGGGGGGTGCTGGTGGGCGTCCTGGCCGTCGGCACCCTGGCCGCCGTCGAGGTGACGCTGGCGTTGGTAGCGGCGGCCCGGCAGTGGACGCAGCTGCGACCCGGCCTGACCCGGGTGGCTGACCTGCTCGACACCGACCCGCCGGCCGCGGCGGCGACGGCGACGGCGACGGCGACGGCGACGGCGACGGCGACGGCGACTGGTCCAACGGACCTGACCGGCCCGCACGATCTGCGCTTCGTCGACGTGACAGTGCGGTACCGGGCCGGCGCGGCACCCGCCCTGGACGGGGTCAGCCTGGACCTGCCGGCGGGACGGCGAATCGCGGTCGTCGGCCCGAGCGGCGCCGGCAAGAGCACACTGGCCGCCGTGCTGACCGGCACCGTCCAGCCCACGTCCGGCCGGGTCACCCTGGACGGTCAGGACCTCTCGGCGTACGCCGAGGAGGCGCTGCCGCGCGCTGTCGGCGGGCTGCTGGCCGAGGCGTACGTCTTTCATGCCACGGTGCGGGAGAACCTGCTGCTCGGGCGGGCCGCAGCGGGCGAGGAGGAGCTGACCGGGGCCACCGCCGCCGCCGGCCTGCTGGACTGGGTCCGTGCCCAGCCGACGGGCTGGGACACGCTGGTCGGCGAGGAGGGCGGGCAGCTCTCCGGTGGGCAGCGGCAGCGGCTGGCGCTCGCCCGGGCACTACTCGCCGCGCCACCGGTGCTGGTGCTCGACGAGCCCACCGAAGGTCTGGACCCGGCCGCCGCGGACGCGGTGCTCGCGTCCGCCCTCGCCGCCACCCCCGCCGGGCACTCGGTGCTGCTGATCAGCCACCGGCTCAGCGGGCTGGCCGAGCTGGACGAGATAGTGGTCCTGGACGGCGGTCGGGTGATCCAGCGCGGTCGGCACGCCGAGTTGGTGGCGGCCCCGGGCTGGTACCGGGACCAGTGGCTGCTCCAGGCCGCAGCCGAACGGGGTTACCTGGCGCTCGCCCCCTGACCCGGCTCCGGGACGGACCAGGGTTCTCCCGGACGTCGACCGGCCGGGGTCCGTGGCAAGGTGGTGCCATGTGGCGCGGTGAGGACGTGATGGTCGACGAGCACCTGCGGGAGCTGGCCGCCCGGTTGCAGGGGCCGGCGCGACTCAAGTCCGACCTGCTGACCGAGGCCCGGCACGGGTTGCTGGACGCCGTGGAGGCGTACCGCGAGAGCGGGGTGCCACCCACCGAGGCGCAGCGCAGGGCGGTGGCCGAGTTCGGCTCACCGGCGCAGGTGCTCCCGTCCTGGCAGGCCGAGCTGGCGGTGGGCGCCCTGCGTGGACTCTCCCTGCGGATGCTGGCGGTCGCCGGGGTGGGGGTGGCCGCCGGCGATCTGACCTGGCGCGGGGCGAGCTGGAGCGACGGCCCCCGCCCGCCCGCCGGCTACCTGCTGCTCTCCCACTCGGTCGACTGGATCTGGATGAGCACGCTGCTGCTCTCGGTGGCCGGCCTGCTGGTGGTCCGGGCGAGCGCACGGGCACCCCGGCCGGGCCTGGCTCTGGCCCAGCGTGCCCTGGGCACCGGCCTGACCGGCGCCCTGATCCTCGGCATGGTGGCCGGCGGTGCCCTCTTCACCTGGTCGTTGAACCTCTGGGACGCGGCACTGCACTGGCCCCCGATGATCATCGGAGCGGTGTTGGTGGGAGGCGCCTACTTCTCGCTCACCCGCGCGGCGCGGGGCTGGCTGCTGGCCACCAGCCGCTGACCACCGGCCGGCGCGAACGGGCCAGCCCGGAGGGGGCGCATCAGCAGTGGCGCGTCAGGCCGGGGTGGGCGGGCTGCCGGAATCGAGGAACCGGCCGACGGTGAGTTGGAACTCGCGCCAACCGGCCCGCTCCCCGGCCAGCGCCCGCCGGCCGGAGTCGGTGAGCTGGTACGTCCGCCGTTCCCGGCCGCTGACAGTGCTCCAGGTGCTCGCCACGTGACCGGCGCGTTCCAGGCGGCGGAGCGCCGGATAGATGGTGCCGGTGGGCAGATCCAGACTGCCGTCACTGCGGGCGCGCAGCGCTTCGATGATCGCGTAGCCGTGCAGCGCGCCCTGTTCGAGCACGGCGAGCAGCAGAGCGTCGAGATGGCCGTGCAGCGCCTGCGCCTTCATGCGTAGCTACGCTACTTGTCGAATCGTCACTTCGCCAGCGACGACGACCAGCAGGTCGGACCCGTGCCCCAACCGGCCACCGGGGTGCGGGCACCGGTCACCCAGGGCCGCCGACTAGGGTATGTGCCCAGAGTCACTCGCCGGTCAGAGACCCCGGTGGGTGGGCAACCCGAAGCACACGGAGGTCAGCGTGGCCCGCCAGTCGCCCCAACGGCCCGACGCCGACGAGCCCGAGCTCGACGACACCACCGGCGCGGCCGAGCCAGACGAGGTCGAGACCGACCGCCCGTCGGCGTCGATCGACCGTTCACTCTGGGACGAGCTGCGCATCGACCCAGTGGAGATCGCCCTGCCCGCCGGTACCGGCTTCACGCTCCGGGCGTACCGACCGGCCAGCTCGCTGACTCCGACCGACGTGACCGAGCGCGACCAGGACGACCCGTTCCTCGCCCGCCGCCAGGCGATCGAGGAGGAGGACGAGGACGACGAGACCGTCGTCATCCTCGACGAGGAGCTGGCCCAGGAGTTCGCCGACGAGGACGACGAGTCGACGCGCCGCCGGGGCGGCGCCGCCACCGACACCGAGACCGACGACGAGTCGGACGAGGCAGTCGCGGACGAGGCGGACGACGAGGAGGTGCCGGTCTTCCTCAGCAACCGGGGCAAGCTGCTGCTGTTCAAGACCCCCGAGTCGCTTGTCAGTTTCATCCGATCCGGTGCGCCAAACGATCTGTCCCAACTGGACAGCTGGAATGAATTGTCCGAACGGGTGGAGCCGGCAGATATCGCTCCGCTGGACGAGGACACCTACGAGCTCGACCTGGTCGTGGAGAACCTGCGCGGCGGGCACGACACGTGGGATTCGACCCTGCTGATCGAGGCGGGCGAGGCCGCGCGTGACCTCTCGTACGCATTGCGGCTGCCTGCGGTACTCGACATGCTCTCGGCCGGCTCCAGCCTCGACGACCTGGACGAGGCTCTGCGTGGCACCGCCAACGGCGGGATCGGCGCGTTCATGGCTCGGCGACGGCTGAAGAAGATCGGGGCGCAGACCGCAAGTTTGGGTTGGCGCACCATTGTCGGCAAGATCTCTGCGGTGGTGGACTGGCGCGACTGACCCGTACCGGGGAGCATCAGTTGCTGGCAGAGGAAAGACCTGTCCCGGGAGGAGGACGACGCCGTGGCGCTCGTGCGCGTTTACTGCGGTCTGGCCTCGGCGGATCCGGCTGACCGACCGGCCTCCGCCGGTTCGACGCTGACGTCCGCTGTGGTCGACGACGCAGGCCGTCTGCTGCATGTCTGCGAGATCAGCGATGACGCCGCTGGCTACGCCCAGCTCGTCGCGCTGCTCGTGGAGCGGTCGGGCGGGCCGAGCGGTGCGGCCATCGCCGCCGACAGCGACGACCACACGGTCACGTCGCTGCTGAGCGCGGCGGGGCGACCCCTGGCGATCGCTGACGACGACTCGGTGGACGACTTCGCCGAGCGCTTCGCCGACGACGACTCTCTTGAGGAGATGCAGTCGCCTCCCGCCGAACGGCGGGCGGTCGGCCTCGCCCGCGCGTTGCAGGCGGGGGCGCTCTCCGCCGTCACCCTGCCGGCGCCCCGGGACCTTGCCGGATACAAGCAGGTGCTCTCCGCGCACGCCGCGCTGGCCAGTGGCCGGCACTCCGCCGCCGTGGCGCTGCGCGAGGTTCTGCGTGAGCTCTACCCGGCGGCCCTGCGCGCCTACCCGGACCCGGCCGAGCCGGTCTCTCTGGCAGTGCTGGACGCGCTGCCCGAGCCGGGCATGCTCGGCGGCACCGTGGCCCGGGGCCGCGAGGTGTCGGTCGCGGCGGATGCCATCGCCGCGCACCTCGCCGCAGACGGGGTCGCCGATGCCGAGGAGATCAACGAGGCGGTCACCGCCCTGCGGGTCGCCATCTCCGAGACACCCCGACGGGCCGCGGTCAACCGGGCGCTCACGTCCGCGGTGGCCGAGACGGTCCGCCAGGCCGTCGCCTCCGTACGAGCCTGCGACGCCGGGTGTGAGGCGCTGGTCAGCGCGCTCAGCTCGCGGGTCAGCACGCCGGTCCAGGCGCCCGGCCGCCGGGCTGCGGCCCGCCGCGGCGAGTCCGTCGGCGAGTTGACCGGCCTGGCCGGCACCAACGCCGGGTTGACCGGCCTGGCCGGCACCAACGCCGGGTTGCGGTCGGTCCGACCCACTCCGCCCGCCGCCGACCCGGCACCCGCTGTCGGGCGGCGCAGCCGTCCAGAGCCGATCCCCGGTAACGCGCCGTTGGCGTCGCCCCGCCCGCTCGGGCCGCCGCCGGTCGCACCCGCCCCGGTCACGCCGCCGCCGGTCGCACCCGCGCCGATGACTCCGGCGGCGATGGCCGGTCCGCCGCAGTCCACGCTGCCCAGTCGCGGCGAGCCGCTTCCGAGCCGGATCGACGGCCCGACCAACCGGCCCGTCTCCGCGCCGCCGCCTCCGCCGCCCGGGATCACCCCGATCGCGCCGGCGCAGCGGGGCATGGTGCCGCCGGCCGAGGCCGGTGAGCCGTTCCGGCCGACGCTGACCACTGCCGCCATCAACAACGCGCGGGCCGAGCGGCAGCGGACGGTCATTCCGCCCCGCCCCAAGACCAACGGTGAGCCCCGGCCGAGCCACCTGCAACGCCCGGTCGACGAGCCACCCACCGGCGGGTTCAGCGCCACCGATCTCAGCATTCCGGTGCCGACCCCCCGACCGGGGCAGGAGGCCGCACCGCCCGGCTCCCGTGCGAACTGGCCGCTGGTCAACAACCCGGAGGACCCGTCCGACAGCTCACCGAACAACCCGGTGGCCTACTCGTACGGCGGCAGCCGCGGTGTCGAAGCTCCGACCGACCCGGGTCGGGCCGACGGTCGGGTCACCCCGCCGTGGCTGGCGGACGACCTGCCGCCGGAGCCGCCGATGCTGCGGCTGGTGGAGCCGCCGCCGCTGGCCGACCGTGCGCTGCGCGAGGGGCTCAACCCTCCCGCGGACCAGCACCTGGAGACGCCCCCGTTGCGCCTGGTCGACCGCGAGCAGGCCGCTCGCAACGGTCGGGCGGCCGCCCGCACCGAGCGCGCCCCCGAGCATCGGCCGTCACCCCCGGTCGAGCACCGGCCACCGCCCATGGAGCACCGGCCGCCGCCGGTCGCCGACGAGGGCGACGGCGATCTTCTGATCTTCGCGCAGGCCAAGTCGGCCTGGTTCGTCGGGCAGGCCGAGGAGTCCGACCTGGACTGGTCGACCACCGCCGACACCGGCTGGCAGGCCGCGGAGCAGGCGGCCCGCCCGGCGGTGGGCGCCGAGACCAACGCCGGGCTGCCGAAGCGCGTGCCGCAGGCCAACCTGGTGCCGGGTTCGCCGCTGCGCGAGGAGCGCCCATTGCGCATAGTGCGTGATGCGGCAAGCCTCGCGGAGAACACCACCGGCTACTTCCGGGGCTGGCGTCGAGGCCAGGAGATCGGCGGTTTCGCAGTGGGTGGTCGACCCGGTCGCGAGGCGGCCGGCGGTTGGGACTTCAGTCGCGACCACGGGGACCGCGACGACGACCGGGAGTACGAGTACCGCTCGGCGGGCTACCAGTCCTGACCCCTTCGCACACGCGGAAACGCCCCCAGCCGGCTGGCTGGGGGCGTTTCTGCCTGTGCGGGGCGATCCCCCCGGGCACGCAGAAGCCGCCTCGTGAGGACGGTGGGTGGCCGGGGCCCCGGAAAAGGGCTGACGGCTTCCAGGATCGTCAGGAGGCGGCTCGGCGGCGCGCTGGCTCGTCCGAGCGACGAGCCAGCGCGGGGGCACTCACCCGGGCGGCTGGCAGCGCCCGATGGCGGCCGGAGCCACCACCGGGGCGTGCAGCGTCCCGGATCAGGCCGGGGCGACGGCGCGCGTACGGCGCATGGTCAGCACGTACTCGACCAGCGAGATCAGCACGTGCTTCGTCGACTCCCGGTTACGGGCGTCGCAGGCCACCACCGGCACGTCGCTCGAGATCGCCAAGGCGTCCCGGACGTCCTGCGGGTCGTGGTACTGCATCCCGTCGAAGCAGTTGATCGCCACCAGGTACGGCAGGCGTCGGTGCTCGAAGAAGTCGATCGCCGCGAAGCAGTCGGCCAGCCGGCGAGTGTCCACCAGCACGACCGCACCGATCGCACCCCGCACCAGTTCGTCCCACATGAACCAGAAACGGGTCTGACCCGGCGTACCGAACAGGTACAGGATCAGGTCACGGTCGATCGAGATCCGGCCGAAGTCCATGGCCACCGTGGTCGTCGTCTTGCCCGGCACCTGCCGGGTGTCGTCGACGCCCACGCCAGCGGAGGTCATGATGGCCTCGGTGGTCAGCGGCGTGATCTCCGAGACCGAGCCGACCAGCGTCGTCTTACCGACGCCGAATCCACCGGCGATAACGATCTTCGCCGACGTCACGCGGCCGCTCGGGTTCGGCGGGCGGTGCGACATGTCAGAGCCTGCGAAGTCCACTCAGCACCCTCTCCAGCAGTTCAGTGCCCACCGCGTCGTCGGAGTCGTCCAAAATGGTCGGCTCGTGGACCGCGACCAGGCCGTCCGTCGCCATGTCGGCGATGAGCACCCGGGCCACACCGAGCGGGAGCTGCATCCGCGCCGCGATCTCCGCGAGCGATTGCACGCGACCGTCACACAGCGCGGCGATGTACTGGTGTTCGCGGCCACCACCGTTGCCATTGGCAGCGGTACGGCCGCGCACCGTCGTCTCGACGAGCGCCTCCAGCGCGATGTCGAGCCGGGGACGGGTGCGACCACGGGTCACGGCGTATGGACGGACCAACGCTCCGGTTGGTTCGTCACGATCGGCCATCTCGCCGCTCACCTCCTTCGCACCCGTTACCGGCTCCCACCGGTGAAACCCGTCGTTGTCGTTGTTGAAGTCGTGCCGACCTCACGATCGGCGAGACGTCAGCCCAGCATGCCCGCAGCCGCACGCGGCTGCGGGGTCAGCGCGTCGCCCACCCGGTCGACCAGCAGCGCCATCTCGTAGCCAACCTGGCCCACGTCGGAGCTGCGGGCTGCCAGCACGGCGAAGGACGAGCCGTCGGAGATGGACATCAGGAACAGGAAGCCATTGTCCATCTCCACGACGGTCTGCAACACCGCGCCTCCCTCGAAGCAGCGTGCTGCCCCCTGGGTCAGGCTGACCAGACCCGACGAGATCGCGGCGAGCTGGTCTGCCCGGTCGCGCGGCAGATCCCGTGACGACGCGAGGAGTAGGCCGTCCGCCGATACGGCGACCGCATGCGCGACGCCCGGCACCCGGTCGGCGAAGTTGGCCAGCAGCCAACCAAGATCCTGCGTAGTTGTCATCCTTCTTGCTCCTTCTGCCCGCTCCCGGCCACCGGGCCTGAGCCAGACTGCGAGGATTGCCCTCCCGGAGTCGCCTCCGGGCTGGTCGGGTTGTCCGAGGTGCTACGCCCTCGCTGCACGCCCCGGTGGTAGGCGGAGAGCAGGCCACGAACCGCCTCCGGGGAGCGCCGCTGGACCGAGGTGGTGGGCTTCTCCACCGCGCCAGGTACCAGCTGCGCCATCGGCTTGCGCTTCGGCAGACCGGTCGTGGTGGTCTCGCTCACCGGCGCCGCGCCGGCCGCCGCGGAGGCAGCACGCCAGCCGTCGTCGGCGGCGGTCTGCCAGCCGTTGCTCTGCGATTGGGGCCGGCGGTTCGGCAGGCTCTCGGCGGGGCTGGGGCGGGTGCCCTCGTTCGCTGTGGAGCCGTTGTCCCGCGGCGCTCCTCCGACCGTCGGAGTGTCTGCCATCGGTGTGTTACCTGTCGTCCCGGGTGGTGTCTTGTGGACTGCCCGACCGGTGGCCTCGACCACGGCGAACTGCTGGGTCGCGGAGTCGCCGTTCGTCGCTGGCTGAGCGCCGGCCGCGGTCTCCTCGGAGCCCGGGCGACGGGTACGGAACCAGGCCGACTCGAGCTCCCGGAAGATCGGCAGCTCCATCGTCTCATCCGCGTACCGCTGACGGTTCTGCGCCTGCGGCTGCTGCGGCGTCGGCCGGGTCTGCGGAGCCGGCGCCGGAGCCGGCGCCGCTGCCGGGGTCGGCGCAGGAGCCGGAGGCTGGGCTGCGGCCGGCTGCTCGCCGGGTCGTGGCACCCGCGGCAGCTCCGTCGTCATGTCCAGCGCGGCGGCGAGCCGCTCGGGCACCGGCGGGGTGGCAGTGTCCCGGTCGCTGCCCGGCACTGGCGGCCAGGCCGGCGGCGCCGGGGCGTTGGGTGCCTGCGCGGGCGGGGCGGACCGGGGCGCGAAGCCGCTGAACGACTGGCTGGAGGCCGGCGGCGCCGAGTACGGCTGGTTCGCGTACGGCTGACCGGACGCCGGCGAGGCCGAAACCGGCGACGCGGACACCGGCGGACCGGCGTACGGCTGCCCGGAGGCCGGAGCGGCGGACACCGGCGCGCCGCCGTACGGAGCACCCGAGTAGGGCTGCCCGGAGTACGGCTGGCCGGAGGCCGGCGAGGCGGAGACCGGGGCACCGGAGTAGGGCTGCGCGGAGACCGGCGGCGCCGAGTACGGGTGCGCCTCGGGGCTGCTCGGCAGCTGACGCGGAATGGTCGGCTGCTGGTCGGTGGTCGGGGTCTCGTCCCCGCCCCGGCGCTGCGGCAGCGGGTCGATGCCGTGGCCGTTGGCCGACCGGGGGGTGAACCCGTCGCCGCCGTTGACGCCGTTCGTCCCGGCCGCGCCGGTCAGGTCGGACCAGGCCGGCATCGACCGGTACGCGCCGCCGTTGGCGGGGGTGCCGGCACCGTTGCGCGTCGCGGGGTCGAACGGGCGTCCGCCCAGGGTGACCTGGTTGCCGGACTCGCTCGGGCGAGGACCGTTGCCCAGCGCGGGCAGCGCGCCGAAGACCGGCGCGGGCCCACCGGACTGCGGACCACCGAACTGGGGAGCACCGGACTGCGGACCACCGAACTGGTGAGTACCGGCCGCCGGCAGCGCCGGAGGCTGCTGCACCCGACCGGAGAGCGCCCGGGGCACCAGCACCGAGGTGGGCAGGCTCACTTCGGCGACAGTGCCGCGATCGCTGCCGGGGCGCAACTCGACCCGGACACCGTGCCGCGACGCCAGTCGGGCGACCACGACCAGGCCCATCATCCGGGACACGGCCACGTCCACCTGAGGCGGCGTCGCGAGCCGCTCGTTGAGGTCGTGCAGCTGGTCGGCGCTGATGCCGATGCCGCGGTCCTCGACGTACAGCGAGGAGCGGTCGCCGACCCGGCGAGCCTCGACCATGACCTGCGAGTCGGGCGGGGAGAACGCGGTGGCGTTGTCGAACAGCTCGGCGACGAGGTGCACCAGGTCGTTGACCGCGTGCGCGGCGACCTCGATGTCACGGTCGATGACACCGAACTCGATCCGGGTGTAGTGCTCGACCTCGGACTGCGCGGCGCGTAGCACGTCGATGAGAGCGGCCGGCTCACGCTGCACACGGGTGGAGTCGGCACCGGCGAGCACCAGCAGGTTCTCGTCGTTACGGCGCATCCGGGTGGCCAGGTGGTCGAGCTGGAACAGCTCGGCCAGCCGGTCCGGGTCCTCCTCGCCGCGCTCCAGCCGGTCGAGGTGCCCGATGAGGCGGTCGACCAGGATCTGGGAACGACGGGCCAGGTTGACGAACATGGTCGCGACGGAGGCACGCAGTGCCGCCTGCTCGGCGGCCGTGCGGACGGCTTCCAGGTGGACGGCGTTGAACGCCTCGGTCACCTGGCCGAACTCGTCCTTGCTGCGCACCGGCAGCGGTTCAGCGATCTGGTTGGCCAGCTGCACCGGTGAGAGCTGCCCGACGACCTGCGGGTCGCGCAGACGGGCCACCGCCTGTGGCAGGCCGTACTGGGCCACGGAGAGCGCACCCTGCCGCAGCTCACGCAGTGAGCGGGCCATCGAGCGGGCCACCAGGTAGGCGAAGAGGATGGCCAGCAGCAGCATGCTGAGCAGCAGGCCGGTCTCCAGGAAGACCTGGCGCTGGACGTCCGAGCGGAGCGCGTCGGCCTGGTCGACCACTTCGCTGTCGAGCTTCACCTCGACGTTGCGGATCAGCTTGGCGTTGGCCGTCATGGCGGCTTCCCACTGGTCCGGGCCGAACGGCGCACCGCGCATGTTGCCGGTGGTGTTGCCGTCGATCCAGCCGGTGTAGTTCTGTGCCTGCCGACGGTCGCCGCCCGCGACCGTCTGGTCGTGGAACTTGGCGTCGTCCGGGGTGGCGACGGCCTTGAAGCTCTGCAGGGCCTGCTGCTGGCCGGTGTCACTGGCGACGTAGTCCCGACGCAGTGCGGGGGTCAGGCGCTGACCGCCCTTCACACCCAGCGCGCGGTGCACAACGACCCGGCGTACGGCGAGGAACTCCTTCTCCCGGGCGACCGCCGCGGCGGCGCGCATCCGGTCGCTCAGCTGGTTGTCACCGGCGAGCTGCGTGGACGAGTCGCGGATGGCGAGCAGGTCACTGATCAGCCCCTCGTACGCCTGCACGGTCTCGGTGAGCGCGAGCTTGCCGTTGAACACCTGGCTGCGGACGCCCGACAGGTCCTGAAGGTTCTGGTCGATGCTGTCGAGCAGACCTTCCAGGCTGCTCGGCAGGTCCTCGACCTCGGCCCGCTGCTGCCGGTAGGGGGCCGCTGCCTGGTCCACCCGGGAGTTCACCCGGTTGTAGGCCTCCTGGTACTGCGCCGTCGGCTGCGTTCCGTCCGCACCCAGCAGCAGTACGGCGGCGGTCCGCTCGTCCTGGAGGGTGTCGACCAGATCACCTGAATAGCTCGACAGATTCGCCAGGTCGCCAGCTCGGTTGGCATTGTTGAGCGTCTCCACGTGGTCGATGAGACCACTGGTGCCCACCACGACCGTGGCGATGGTCGGCACGATCATGATGAGACCGAGCTTGGACCAGATCGGCATGTCCCGGAGCCGGCTGGCCGGCCGGCGCAGCCGCGACAGGAAGGAGCCCGCCGTCTTTGGCCGTTTGCTCACGTCACCGCCCTCGCGATTACAGCTTGAACGCGTTGCCCCGGGCAACGCCCAGCGACCGACCCGGCGGGTCGGACCCCCGAGATTCCATCACGCCGGTCGACAAGAAGAAAGCCCAGGTTGTCCCAGACCGAAGGTGTGATGAGATGTTGATGCGATTTGATAGCAGTCTGTCTGGCCGGAGTAACTGAAGGTAATGGAACATCCGCACCGTGTTGTCCTACTGGCCGGTCCATCGGGGTCCGGAAAGTCGTACATAGCGCAGCAAACCGGCTTGCCGGTGCTGTGCTTGGACGACTTCTACAAAGACGGCGATGACCCTACGTTGCCGAGACGAAACGGCCAGGTGGATTGGGAATCGCCGCACTCCTGGGACGCCCTCAGTGCGGTGGAAATCATTGCCCAACTTGCCCGTGAGGGCCGAGCCGATGTGCCGGTTTATGCGATCGGCGCTGATCGACGGGTGGCCACCCGGCCATTTGATGTCGCCGGATCGCCACTTTTCGTGGCCGAAGGGATCTTCGCCGCCGAGATCGTCGAGGAGTGCCGTCGCCGCGGCCTGCTCGCCGGGGCGTACGCGCTGCGACGCCCACGCGGGGCCACCTTCCTGCGCCGACTCGCCCGCGACCTGTCCGAGCAGCGCAAAGCGCCCCGGGTGCTGATTCGGCGCGGGGTGACGCTGCTACGGGCCGAGCCCGCCGTGCTGCGCCGGCAGATGGGCCTCGGCGCGGAGGCGGCCCGGGCCCGGGAAGTGCTGCGCCGGGTGGCCGGGCTGCTCGCCGGCCACCCACATGGCTGAGCTCAGGCCAGCAACTTCGCGTACGCCGGCTTGATCACGTCATCGATGATCCGCAGCCGCTCGTCGAACGGGATGAAGGCGCTCTTCATCGCGTTGATGGTGAACCACTGCAACTCCTTCCAGCCGTAGCCGAACGTCTCCACCAGCAACGACATCTCCCGGGACATCGAGGTGCCGCTCATCAACCGGTTGTCGGTGTTGACGGTGGCTCGGAAGCGCAGGTCCCGCAGCAGGCCGATCGGGTGGTCCGCGATCGAGGCCACCGCGCCGGTCTGCACGTTCGACGAGGGGCACAGCTCCAGGGGGATCCGCTTGTCCCGGACGTACGCGGCCAGCCGGCCGAGTGAGCCGTCGGGGGCGATGTCGTCGACGATCCGCACCCCGTGGCCGAGCCGGTCGGCCCCGCACCACTGGATCGCCTGCCAGATCGACGGCAGACCGAACGCCTCGCCGGCGTGGATGGTGAAGTGAAAGTTCTCCCGTTGCAGGTATTCGAAGGCGTCCAGGTGCCGGGTGGGCGGAAAGCCCGCCTCGGCGCCGGCGATGTCGAAGCCGACCACCCCGGCATCCCGGTGCCGCACCGCCAGCTCGGCGATCTCCTGGGAACGGGCGGCGTGCCGCATCGCGGTGAGCAGGGTGCCCACCCGGATGGTGAGGCCCGCCTCGACCGCCTGGGCGGTGCCCTCGGCGAACCCGGCCAGCACCGCCTCGACCACCTCGTCCAGGCTGAGGTCCCGTTCCAGGTGCTGCTCCGGGGCGAACCGCACCTCGGCGTAGACCACACCGTCGGCGGCCAGGTCCAGGGCGCACTCGCGGGCCACCCGACGCAACGCGGGCGCGGTCTGCATGACGGCCACTGTGTGCGCGAACGTCTCGAGGTAGCGCTCCAGGGAGCCGGAGTCCGCCGCGTCCGCGAACCAGCGTCCGAGCGCCTCCGGGTCGGTGGTGGGCAGTTCGTGGCCCACCTCGGCGGCCAGGTCGACGATCGTCGCCGGCCTCAGCCCACCGTCGAGGTGGTCGTGCAGCAGCGCCTTCGGGACCTTGACGATGTCCTCGTACCGGATAGTTGCGACCATGCTCAGACCCTAGTCAGCGGCCTTGGCGGACGGGTACGGGACCGGCCGGGCGTCACGGCCGCCAGCCGTACACCCGGTGCACGTCGAGGCGGATCACCAACCGCCCGTCGGCGACCATGGCCGCCCGGTAGTCCGCCCAGTCCGGGTGGTCACCGCGAATCCGGCGGTAGACCTCGACCAGTTCGTCGACCGTCTCGTCGGTCGTGGCCATGGCCGGCTCGCTGAGCGTCACGGCCCCCTCCGCGACCGCGTACGCGCCGCCGTCCGGCGTGGTGACGTGGAAGCTGGCGCGGGGATCGCGGCGCAGGTTGCGGACCTTCGCCCGGTCGCCGGTGGTGGAGCAGCGGAGCAACCCCGGCTCGGCCAGGTAGTCGAGGTTGGACAGCTGGGGCCGCCCGTCCCGGCGCACTGTGACCAGCACTCCGCGCCCCCGTTGACCGAACAGCTCCCACAGCCGGTCACCAGCGGCGGCGGTCGGCGCACCAGGCCGCTCGGGAGAATTAGTTGACATGTCATCGAATCTAGAGGCACTTCGATGACATGTCAACGAAAGCGTTAGACTCGACGGATGGACGCACCCCGGTGGCTGGACGAACGGGAGGACCGCGCCTGGCGCGGTTACCGCCGGATGCGTCGACTGCTCGACCTGGAGCTGGCCCGGGAGCTGACCCAGGACGCCGGCCTCTCCGAGGCCGACTACGACGTGCTGTCCGACCTCTCCGAGACACCGCAGGGGCGACTGCGCCTACGGGAGCTGGCAGACCGGATGCTGTGGTCGCGCAGCCGGCTCTCCCACCACCTGACCCGGATGCAGCAGCGCGGCCTGGTGACCCGTGAGGAGTGCGCCGATGACGCCCGGGGCTCCGTCGTCGTCCTCACCCCCGCCGGGCGGCAGGCCATCGAGTCCGCCGCACCCGGTCACGTGGCCGCCGTCCGCCGGCACCTGATCGACCTGCTCACCCCCGCCGAGGTCGACGCCCTCGGCGCGCTCACCCACCGGGTGGTCGACCACCTCGGCGGGCGGGCACCCCAGCCACGGCACGACGCGGAGGTCTGACGTGGACTCCCGCATCCTCGACCGGCTGCGCTGCCCGGTCTGTGGCGAGCCGCTCGAGCAGGCCACCGACACGAAGGCGCTGCGCTGCCCACGCCGGCACAGCTTCGACATCGCCCGCCAGGGCTACGTCAACCTGCTCACCGGTCGGGCCCCGCACGTCGGCGACACCCCCGAGATGGTCGCGGCCCGCGCGGACTTCCAGGCCACCGGGCACTACGACGTCATCTCGGCCGCCCTCGCCGCCGCCGCGATGGACGCCGTCGGCCGTCTCGGCGACACGGACGCCCCGCAGCCGGAATCCGCTACAGCAGAGGTACAACCGCCCGACTTCGGGGCGTACCCCCTGGTGGTGGACGCCGGCGCCGGCACCGGCCGGTACCTCGGCGCGGTGCTGGCGGCGCTGCCGGACGCCGTGGGTCTGGCCCTGGACGTGTCCAAGCCGGCGCTGCGCCGCGCGGCCCGCGCGCATCCCCGGGCCGCCGCCGCGCTCGCCGACACCTGGCAGCGACTGCCGCTCGCGGACGCCTCGACCGCCGTGCTGCTGAACGTGTTCGCCCCGCGCAACGGCCCGGAGTTCCACCGGGTGCTCGACCCGGCCGGCACGTTGCTGGTGGTCACGCCCGACACCGACCACCTCGCCGAGTTGGTGGACACCCTCGACCTGCTGCGGGTGGACCCGGACAAGGCCGACCGGGTGGCAGCCAGCCTGGGCGGGCACTTCACGCTGGTCAGCTCCGCAGTGCACCGGGCCGGGTTGGCACTGACCCGGCCAGAGGTCGCCACAGTGGTCGGCATGGGCCCCAGCGCCTGGCACACCGACGCAGCCGCACTCACCACCCGGCTGGCCGCGCTCCCCGAACCGGTCCGGGTCACTGTGGCGGTCCGGCTCGACGTCCTGCGACCGCGCTGACCTCAGGTGGAGAGGTCGACCTCTTCCCAGCCGGGCGGCTCGTCGTGGTACGGCCCGCGCAGGATCACCGCCCACTCCAGCGCCCAACGCCGCTGCCCGATCGCGTTCGCGTCGACCAGGCCCGGCGCCCGCCGGCCGCCGCGCTCGGTCTCCAGGTAGGCCCAGTCCAGGCAGTAGTGCAGATCGAGCAGGGCTGCCGCGTCGGCCGGATGCTGTGGCGCCGTGAGGATCCGGGAGCGCCAGTGCGAAAAGGTCTCCCCGTCGACGATGTGCGGCAGCCGCTCGACCAGCCGCTCGTCGACGGCCAGCGTCGGGTCGAGCTGCTTGCTCAGCCCGAGCACCCAGGCCAGCGCGAAGAGCGCGTCGTGGTGCAGCACGAACGACCGGTGGTCGCCCTTGCCGCCCATCACGAACTGCCACTCCGGCGGGGTGACCATGTCGACCAGGTGCGAGCCGAGCAGCCAGCTCATCGCGGCTTGCGGGGGCATCCCGAAACAGCGCGCCAGGATCAGGTGCAGCACAGCGATGCGCGCCTCGATCTCCACGGTCGGGCGCAGGTCGATCTGATCACCCGGCTCCCATACGAGGGGAAACTGGGCCGGCGGCAACGGCAGGCCGAGCCGGGACAGCTCGTCCAGGCTCGCCTCGCGCACCTCACGGGGGTCGGGGGCAGCAACGCTCACGGCGGATCTTCCTGTCTGCTCGCGCCGGCGCAAGGCCGGTTGTCCCCCCTTGGCCTGCGACAATAGCGCTCCCACGTGACCGGCACCACGCCAGGGCGACGCCGGATCGATCAGCCGACGCGTTCGATGACCAACGACGTCGCCGCCGGGGCCGTCGACGCGATCCGCACCGCGTTCGCGGCCTCGGTCAGCGCGGCCGGAATCCGCGTCGCGTCGTCGGCACGCAGCTCGTAGAGCGGGTCACCGGCCCGCACCTCGTCACCCGGCCGCTTGTGCAACACCACACCCGCCGGCACGCTGACCGGGTCCTCCTTGCGCGCCCGGCCCGCGCCGAGCCGCCACGCCGCAACCCCCATGGCGTACGCGTCGATGGCCGCGACGTACCCGTCCCGCTCCGCGCGGACCACCTCCACCTCGGCCGCCGCCGGCATCGGCGCGTCCGGATCGCCGCCCTGCGCCCGGATCATCGCCCGCCAGGAGTCCATGGCCCGGCCGTCGCGCAGCGCCGCGGCCGGATCGGCGTCCGGCAGACCGGCGGCGTCGAGCATCTCCCGGGCCAGTGCGAGGGTCAGCTCCACCACGTCCGCCGGTCCCCCACCGGCCAGCACCTCGACCGACTCGGTCACCTCGACCGCGTTGCCGATCGCCAGGCCGAGCGGGGTGGACATGTCGGTGAGCAGGGCGACCGTCCGCACCCCGTGCGCGCCGCCCAGCTCGACCATGGTGCGCGCCAACTCGCGGGCCTGGTCGACGGACTTCATGAAGGCGCCCGAGCCGACCTTGACGTCGAGGACCAGCGCCCCGGTGCCCTCGGCGATCTTCTTGCTCATGATCGAGCTGGCGATCAGCGGGATCGCCTCCACGGTGCCGGTCACGTCCCGCAACGCGTACAGCTTGCGGTCGGCGGGGGCGAGCCCGGCACCGGCCGCGCAGATCACCGCACCGACCTCGTCCAGCTGGGCGATGAACTCGTCGTTGCTCACCGTGGCCCGCCAGCCCGGGATGGACTCCAACTTGTCCAGCGTGCCGCCGGTGTGCCCGAGACCCCGGCCGCTCAGCTGCGGCACGGCCGCGCCGCACGCCGCCACCAGCGGGGTGAGCGGCAGAGTGATCTTGTCGCCGACGCCGCCGGTGGAGTGCTTGTCGACCGTCGGCCGGCGTACCGCCGACAGGTCCAACCGCTCACCACTGGCGATCATCGCGGCGGTCCACCGAGCGATCTCCGGCCCGGTCATGCCGTTGAGCAGGATCGCCATCGCCAGCGCCGACATCTGCTCGTCGGCGACAACCCCCCGGGTGTACGCGTCGACCACCCAGTCGATCTGCGCGTCCGACAGCACACCGCCGTCCCGCTTGACCCGAATAACGTCAACAGCAGCAAAACTCATCAGAAGATCTTCCCTCGTCTGTTGCAGGTCCCGACCGACGGCCGTCGACCACGTCGGGGCGGGGGCCGACCGTGCCCGGCGGAGGGATCAACGGAGCGCAGCTGTCGGTACAGCTCGTCGACGACGGTGGGGTCCTGCT
>NZ_JBEZEX010000026.1:0-109023 GCF_040649115.1 Micromonospora sp. NPDC049049
CTATCCACAACCGGGGGGTCTCGCTTTTGGGGCCGGGCGGGGGGGTGGCGCCGGGTGTGCGCGGGGGGCCGGTGGTGCACCGCGGGCTCCGAGATCCTGTGGATCTCGGAGCCGGCGGACGTGACACGGGGTGGCCCCCGAGTGTGCGGTCGCCCGAGACCGTTCTAGGCTTCTGCCTCGTCGAAAACTCGAACAACACGCGCGCTGATCCTGCCGAGGGCGGCGGCATCAGCCGCGCCCAGGCTGTCGAAGAGGACGTCTCGAATTTCTGCGCGCTGCGCGCGTAGCACACGCACCACGAGCAACCGACCTTGCGAGGTCAAGGTGGCTTCGTACGCACGTCGACCCGTTGGGACACGACCCCGGGTGACGAGACCCTGGCGTTCCAGGACGTTCAGCGTATGGCTGACGCGGCTGGGCGAAAAGCGCAGCATGCCGGCGAGCGCTTTCAGGCCCAGGGTCTGATTTTCCGCAGCGTTGAGCAGGACCAGCAACTTGAAATGCCCGTGCGAGATGTTGCCGTCGCGCTGAGATTGCCGTTCCAGCGCGACCTCGAGGAGGTGGGCCGCCAGCACGAAGTCCTGCCATATTGTGGCCCGGTCGAGGTCGTCGTCACGTCGCTTTGTCACGGTGTCATTTTTGCGTCGACGCACCGGCATGTCGACCTTCCGCGCCCCTACACCATGGCGTTGCCGCTGGCGGAGGCTTCGGCGGCGACAATGTCCTGAACGACGTCCCAGTGTTCCACGATGCGTCCGTTCTCCAGCCGGAAGATGTCGACAATGGCCACCGGGTTCGGGGCCCAGCCATGGACGATGCTGTGGGTGAAGACCAGATCGCCCTGAGCGGCGACCCGCTGCGGTTCCCAGGAGAAGCCCTCCAGCCCTGGGACGACACTGCGCAAGGTGTCAAGCCCGTTGGGCATCCGCGGGCTGTGCTGGACGTACGGCTCGGCCCAGTATCGGTCGATCGCGGTGAGGTCCTCTTCCGCGAACAGCTCTCGCATTGCGGTGAGCACGATTTCGGTGTTCCGCTGCGCCTGATCGCCTTGAGTGACGGGGTGCTGGGTCATGTTCAGGCCTCCTTGATCGTTCCGACGAAGCTGTAGAGCTTGCCGCCGACGGTCACGTTGGAATAGACCGTCCCGTTCTCGAAGTCCTCCAGGTGCGTAACGGTGGCCCCGCTCGCCTCGGTCCAGGAGTTCAGGTAGACGCCTTCACGGATTTTCTGCAGGTTCAGAGCCACCGTTTCAGCGTGACCATCGGGCGCGAGCCCCGCGCCCTGCACCACGATGAAGCTGCCCTGGGTCGGCGAATCAAAGGTGAACCGCACCTTCAGGTCGCCCAGGTCGAAGCGGTAGCTACGGCCTGTTAGTTGCGTGGTCATGACATGCCCTTCCGTTGCTCGCGGATACGAGTTCTGAGTTGAACCTTCAACTCAGCGGCGCGTTTCGGCAAGGGGTTGGGACGCAGGTCACCCAGGCGCTGCGAGCGCCTCGCCCGGACGTAGATCCGGGACTTCGACGACAGGTTGGTGGACAGGCGTCCGTGAAACGCGTACCCAGCCGAACCGCCAGTGATGCCGTGTCATCAGCGCACGTGACGCGGTGTCACTGGTCGCGGCCGACCGCTGCCGGACACTGGGGTGGTGACGGTGGGATCACCGCGCTCCACCGCGAGGACGGCTGTGCCCGAAAGCAAAGACAGAGGGAGGACCCATGGCAGTAGAAGTGATCGATGTCCCCGAGGCCAGGCGATATGAGGCTCGCCTCGACGGCGAGTCGACGGTCGCGGGCGTCGCGCAGTACATCCGTACCGCGGAACTCGTCGCGTTCGTACACACCGAGGTCTCGCCGGCGTACGAGGGCAAGGGAGTCGGGGCGGCACTGGCCCGCGCCGCCCTCGACGAGGCGCGCGCCGCGAACCTGCTGGTCCTGGCCACCTGCCCGTTCATCGCGGGGTGGATCGCCAGGCACCCCGAGTACCAGGACCTGGTGTATCAGGCCCGAAGCAGGGTCAGTGACTGAACGGCCGAGCATGGCGACGACGGAGGCCGCGATGAGCAGCGCAACCGCAAAGAAGACGTACGAGGGCCAGAAGATCACTGTCACGTTCGAGGCGAGGCGGTGCCTGCACGCCGCCGAGTGCGTCCGCGGCTTGCCGGAGGTCTTCGACACCAGCCAGCGCCCGTGGATCCGGCCCGACGGCGCCGAGGCCGAGCGCCTGGCCGAAGTGGTGGAGCGCTGCCCCTCGGGAGCGCTGCAGTACGAACTCGTGGACAGGGTTGCCGAGACCCGGACCGGCCCACGCGGATCACGCGCAACGTCGTAGGACAGCTCGCCTGCTCGGCCTCGGACCGCAGGAGCCAACGGAGCACGAGGGTCGCCATTCCCGGTCTATCCTCTGTCCGAGGTCAGGCCAGCGACGGGAAGGCAACCCACCCGTGTCCCTGAGTGACATCGAGGTGCGAGATGCCCTATCTGAGTCCGGTCGCAGTGCAACGCGTCGAGGGCCTCGCCGTCGCGGCTCTCGCTGTCGTCGTGACCGTCACCGCCGGGTACCCGTGGTGGTCGCTGCTTGCCCTCTTCCTCGTCTTCGACCTGTCAATGCTCGGCTACCTGCGGGGGCCACGCCTCGGGGCCTTCTGCTACAACCTGGCGCACTCCTACACGCTGCCAGCTGCGCTGGGCGCGGTGGCCGTGGCCGCGGCCGGGTTCGGCGATGAGATCGGCTGGCTCGGCATTCTGGCCCTTGCCTGGGTGTTTCACATCGCCGTCGATCGCGGCCTCGGCTACGGCCTCAAGACGGCCGAGGGATTCGAGCACACCCACCTCGGCTTGATCGGCAAGGCCAGAGGGCGTGACCCGTTCTGACGGACATCCGGGATCAGGGGCCCGCAGACACCGCGGACCCGTCGCCCGCTGACCCGGGCGCAGGAGACCGTGTCACCCCGGCGGGATCACCATCAAGACCTCGATGCTGAGCGACACTGATGCGGATCCATTCTTCGCGCTCGGCTCAGTCTTCGCCTGCCACCTGCGCGACCGAATAGGTTCCGGGCATGAACCGATGAGGTCCCGCGAGAGCGTGTTTGAGAAGGGCCTTGTGGACGGCGGCGTGAGATCGGCGATCCGAAACCACCCCGTCTCAGGTTGCGCCGGGCGTCGGCCCCGCTGGCGTGGGAGCGGTTGCTCCGCGCTGCTGTCGATGCCGGCTACGTCGCGTTACCTCCGTCACTCCCCTTGGCATCCGGAACCGCGTTCCGTATGTTGATTACCGGAACACCGCTCCGGTTGCCGGTCACGCTGAACCGGGCGGGCTGCCACCAAACCGTGGACGTTGAACGCCTGGAGGAGTAACAGTCATGCAGTACCGCACCTTGGGACGCACTGGTGTGCAGGTCAGCACCCTCGTACTCGGCGCAATGAACTTCGGCAAGATCGGCAACACCACCCAGGAGGACGTCGCCGCCATCGTCGACGGCGCGCTCGATGCGGGAATCAACCTCATCGACACCGCCGACGCCTACAGCGGTGGCCAGTCCGAGGAGATGGTCGGCAAGGCCATCGCCGGCCGCCGCGACGACGTCATCCTGGCCACCAAGGCGACGCTGCCGATGGGCGACGAGCGCAACCAGCGGGGCGGCTCCCGCCGCTGGCTGGTCACCGCGCTGGAGAACAGCCTGCGCCGCCTCGGCGTCGACCACGTCGACCTCTACCAGATGCACCGGTGGGATCCGACGACCAGCGACGACGAGACGCTGTCGGCGCTGACGGACCTGCAACGCGCGGGCAAGATCCGCTACTTCGGCTCCTCGACCTTCCCTGCCTACCGCATCGTGCAGGCGCAGTGGGCCGCCCGCGAGGGCCGTCTGAGCCGTTACGTGACCGAGCAGCCGAACTACTCGATCCTCCAGCGTGGCATCGAGACCCACGTCCTGCCCGCGACCCAGGAGTACGGCATGGGCGTGCTGGCCTGGAGTCCACTGGCGTCGGGCTGGCTGTCCGGGGCGATCCGCGCCGACCAGGAGATCAGCACGAACCGCTCGGGCTTCATGCAGCATCGCTTCGACGTCAGCATCCCCGCCAACCGCGCCAAGCTCGACGCCGTCGAGCAGCTCGCGAAGGTTGCCGACCAGGCCGGCCTCAGCATGATCCAGCTCGCGCTCGGCTTCGTCACCGCGCACCCGGGCGTCACCAGCGCGATCATCGGTCCCCGCACGATGGACCACCTCAGCTCGCAGCTCGCCGCCGCGGACACGGTGCTCTCGGCCGACGTGCTCGACGCGATCGACGCGATCGTGGCTCCCGGCGTCGACCTCGCCGCCCACGAGAAGAACGACACCCCGCCCGCGCTGCTCGAGCCGGCGCTGCGCCGCCGCTGATCACTCGGCACGCCGGCGACCAGACGGCAGGCGGACGTACGCCTACGCGTCCGCCTGCCGCTGACCCGCCACACTGCCGGCGCCCTACCCGGCTGGCGTCGCGCGGTGGGTCGCCGATGAACTCATCACCCCGTCGACCGCATGACCGCCTGACCGGCCGGTCCCGGTCGATCTTTCGAACCGGGCGGCCTGGGTCAGGTGGTGGAGCGACTGATTTCCGGGTGGTCGGGCACCGCCGGCCACTACGGTCAGCCGGTGGAGCGGGACGACGACCTCATGCGGTGCCGGACGGGCGTTCGCTGACCCTCTCGGCGATCGCTCGGCCCAGCTCCGCCGTCGTGCCGGTGCCGTGCAGGTCGGGGGTCAGAGGCGCGTGTCCGGGCCCGTACGCCAGGACGTCCTCGACCGCGCCGAGCAGGTGGGCGGCGGCCTCCGGATGGCCGAGGTGCTCCAGCATCATCGAGCCGCACCAGATCTGGCCGATCGGGTTGGCGATACCTTTCCCTGCGATGTCGGGTGCGGAGCCGTGCACGGGCTCGAACAGGCTCGGGTGCTCACGCTCAGGGTTGATGTTGGCGCTCGGGGCGATGCCGAGTGTGCCGGTGCAGGCCGGGCCGAGGTCGGAGAGGATGTCGCCGAACAGGTTGCTGGCCACGACCACGTCGAACCACTCCGGATGGAGCACGAACTGCGCCGCGAGCGCGTCGATGTGGAACTTGTCGAGGCGAACGTCGGAGAACCGCTCGCCCATCGCGGCCACCCGCTCGTCCCAGTACGGCATGGAGATGGAGATGCCGTTGCTCTTGGTGGCGGACGTCAGGTGCCGTTTCGGGCGACGGTTGGCCAGCTCGAAGGCGAAGCGCAGGACACGGTCGACGCCGACGCGCGTCATGATCGTCTCCTGTAGGACGGTTTCCCGGTCGGTGCCCTCGAAGATCCGCCCACCCACGCTGGAGTACTCGCCCTCGGTGTTCTCCCGGACGACGACGAAGTCGATGTCGCCCGGGAGCCGGCCGGCCAGGGGGCTGCGGACGCCGGGCATGAGCCGGCAGGGGCGCAGGTTCACGTACTGGTCGAAGACCCGCCGGAACCGCAGGAGGCTGCCCCAGAGCGAGACATGGTCGGGTACGACCTCCGGCCAGCCCACCGCGCCGAAGTAGATGGCGTCGTAGCCACGCAGCGTCTGTTCCCAATCGGGCGGCAGCATGTCGCCGTGCCGCTGCCAGTAGTCGGCGCTGGCGAAGTCGAAGCTGTCGAAGTCGAGCGTCAGGCCGAATCGACTCGCCGTGGCGTGCAGCGCGTCGAGGCCGGCCGGGACGACCTCCTTGCCGATGCCGTCACCGGGGATGACGGCGATCCGGTGCGTGGTCACGGCACCTCCCGAAGCGCTGCGAGGCCGCCCTGCGAGTCCTCGATAGCGATGCGTTCCGCGGCGGCGGAGTCGCCCGCGCGGAGCGCCCGGACCAGCGCCCGATGGCTGGTGTATCGCTCCAGGCCGAACGTGTTGTCCTCCGCCACCCGTTGCAGAAGCAGCTCGCGGCGCTGCGGGCGGGAGAACACGCGGCTCTGCTCGAGCATCCGGATCAGCACCGGGTTGTGTGCGCAGGCGCTCACCGTGTCGTTGAACTGCTGCATGCTGTCGAGCAGCTCGGTGAGGTGCCGCTCGACCGGCCCGCCCTGCCCCGACCGCTCCTTGAGGAGGATCAGCAGGTCGTCGGCGCGGTCGAGAATGGCGTCCAGCGCGTCGAGCTGCTCGGCGGTGGCGTGTCGGGCGGCGAAGCGGGCGACGAGGCCACGCAGGCCGACCTCCACCTCGGCGAGGTCGTCGATGGCGGCGTCGCGAATGGCGGCGACCAGCACGGTACGCGGGCCGATCCGCTCGATCAGCCCGTCGAGCTCCAGCCGGCGCAGGGCCTCGCGGACCGGTGTCGGGCTGACCGCGAGGCGCTCGGCCATGCCGCGCTCGGTGACTTTTTCTCCCGGGGCGAGTTCGCCGTTGGCGATCGCGGTGCGGACTTGTCGGTACGCCTGATCGGCGAGCGTCCCGGCTGTCGTCATGGACGCACTCTAGCGCATGAGATAGCAAGCTCGTTTGCAACTGTTGACGAGTTTGCTACAGCAAATTACCGTGACCGGGGACACAAGGAGGTGGACGTGTGTCCAACCGGCGGATCACGTTCTTCATAGCCCTCGCACTCTTCGCCCAGGAGTCGACCTGGAACTTCTATGACAATCAGGTGCCCGTGCTGCTGCGCGAGCACGTGACGAGCGCGGCGCTCGTGGGCGCGCTGATGGGGATGGACAACCTGCTGGGCATCTTCATCCAGCCCTGGATCGGCAACCGGTCCGACAACACCCGGACCCGGTGGGGGCGGCGAATCCCGTACCTCGCGGTGGGCATGCCCCTGGCCGCGCTGGTCTTCGTCCTCCTGCCGTGGACCACGTCGCTGGCCACGTTGGTCGTGGTGATGTTCTGTTACGCGCTGATCGCCAACACCACACGACCGCTGGCGGAGTCGTTGGTGCCGGACTTCCTGCCCCCGCAACGGCGCAGCCGGGCGAACGCCGTCGTGAAGATCGCGACCGCACTGACCATCATCGTCGCGTCGCTGATCAGCCTGCTCGTGGTGGACGAGCATCCGAGGGCCGCCTTCGTCATCCCGTCGGTGATCATGCTGGCCGCCACGTTCGTGCTGCTGGCCAACGTGCGCGACAGCCAGTCGGCGGCCTACCAGGCCGCGGTGGCCGAGGAGGCCTCCGCCGGTCCCGCCGCGGTCAGCCAACCGCTGCGGCAGATCGTCGCCGGACTGTTCACCGACCAGGACCGCCGCCGGCTCCTACTGCTGCTGACCGTCCTGCTCTTCGGCGGGGCATGGTTCGCCTCACGGTCGCTGATCACCCCGTACGGCATGGAGGCGCTGGGCCTGAGCCGCGGCGAGGCGGGCGGGCTCACCTTGCCCAGCGGCATCGTCTACGTGGCTGCCGCCTATCCGGCCGCGCTGCTGGCCGAGCGCTTCGGACGACTGCGGATCATCGCCGTGGGCATCACCGTCTTCGCCGTCGCGCTGGCGGCAGGCGCCGTCGTACAGACCGCCACCAGTACGGTCGTCGCGTTCTGCGTGGCCTCGGCCGGCGCCGCCGCCTTCACGATCAACGCGGCGGTGGCGCTGTGGAACCTGGCGCCGTCCAGCCGGGTGTTCGGGGCCTACACCGGCCTGTACGCGGTCACCTGGTACCTGGGCGGCTTCGGCGGCCCCGCCCTGATCGGCGCGGTGATCGACATGGTCGGCTGGGACGGGATGCTGCTCTACATCGCCGTGCTCGCCGTACTCGCCATGCTCGTCGTCGTACGTCTCGAACGCCTGCAGCGTGCGCACCGGGCAAACCGGGCCGTCACCCTCACCGGAAGCGAATGATGTCGACCATCCTCATCACCACTGACTACCTCACCCCCGGCGACGAGGTGGACACCTACCTGACCGGGCTCGGCTTCACGACGCGGCACGACCCCATGCGGGGACCACGCCGGCCGGAGCAGCTGATCGCGGCCCTGGCCGGGGTCGAGGGGGCGCTGATCGCCAACGAGCCGATGAGCGCGGAGGTGCTGCGCCAAGCATCGGACCTGCGGGCCGTCGTGCGTACCGGAGTGGGGTACGACTCCGTCGATGTGGCCGCCGCCGGGCGGCTCGGGATCAGCGTGAGCAACCTTCCCGGGATCAACGCCAACGCGGTGGCCGAGTACACCATGGGGTTGCTGCTCGCCCAGGCCAGGTGCCTGGTGCCGATGGCCGCCGGGGTGGCCGCCGGCGGCTGGCCCCGCACCGACGGCCAGGAGCTGCGCGGCAAGACGCTCGGCCTGATCGGGCGGGGCGCGGTGGCCCAGCGGGTGGCGCCGCTGGCCGCCGTCTTCGGCATGACGGTGCTGTGCACCGGCAGCCTGCCCGCGCCGGTCACCCGGGTCACGCTCGACAAGTTGCTGCGCGACGCCGACTTCGTGTCCGTCCACACCGCACTGACCCCGCTCACGCGCCACCTCATCGGCACTGCGGCGCTGGCCCGGATGAAGCCGGGCGCACACCTGATCAACACCGCACGCGGGCCGCTCGTCGACGAGGCCGCCCTGGTCGAGGCGGTCCGGTCCGGCCGGCTGGCGGGCGCAGCCCTCGACGTGGTGGACGTGGAGCCGCTGCCCGCCGACAGCATCCTGCGCGGCGTGGCCGGCATCACTGTCTACTCGCACATGGCCGGGCAGACTGCCGAGGCCCGGCTGGCCGCAGGGATGGAGGGTGCCAAGGAACTCGTCGCCGCCCTCGACGGCCGGCCCGCCCACTCGCTCACCGAATTGAAGGAGCCGGCATGACCACCAGGACAGCGGACGCGGACGTGATGGTGATCGGCGCAGGCCTCGCCGGGCTGGTGGCCACCGCCGAACTCGTCACCGCCGGCCGATCCGTCCTGCTGCTCGACCAGGAGCCCGAGCAGAGCCTCGGCGGCCAGGCGTTCTGGTCGTTCGGCGGCCTGTTCCTGGTCGATTCCCCCGAGCAGCGCCGGATGGGCATCCGCGACTCAACCGAACTCGCCTGGCAGGACTGGCAGGGCAGCGCCGGGTTCGATCGCCCTGAGGACGCGTGGCCACGGCGGTGGGCCGAGGCGTACGTCGACTTTGCCGCCGGCGAGAAACGCGCGTGGTTGCGGGGCCTCGGCGTCAAGATGTTCCCCATCGTCGGCTGGGCCGAGCGCGGGGGCTACGACGCCACCGGACACGGCAACTCGGTGCCCCGCTTCCACGTCACCTGGGGTACCGGGCCGGGCCTGCTCGAACCGTTCATCGCGATCGTGCGGGAGGCCGCCGAACGCGGCCTCGTCCGGTTCGCCTTCCGGCACCGGGTCGACGCGCTGACAATGAGCGACGGCGCGGTGGTGGGCGCCAGCGGTCACGTCCTGGAGCCCAGCGACGCCGCCCGCGGCACCGCCAGCTCGCGGAAGGCGATCGGCGACTTCGCCTACACCGCGCAAGCCGTCATCGTCACCTCCGGCGGCATCGGCGGCAACCACGACCTGGTCCGCCGCAACTGGCCCACCCGCCTCGGCACCCCGCCCACACACATGATCAGCGGCGTGCCTGCCCACGTGGACGGCCGCATGTTGACCATCACGCAGGACGCCGGTGGCGCGGTGATCAACCCCGACCGGATGTGGCACTACGTCGAGGGCATCCAGAACTGGAACCCCATCTGGGACAAGCACGGCATCAGGATCCTGCCCGGGCCGTCCTCCGTCTGGCTCGATGCGCGCGGACGACGGCTGCCGGTGCCGCTCTACCCCGGGTTCGACACCCTCGGCACGCTCGCCCACCTGCGCACCACCGGCCACGACCACAGCTGGTTCATCCTCACCCAGAAGATCATCGAGAAGGAGTTCGCGCTCTCCGGCTCGGAGCAGAACCCGGACCTGACCGGTCGCAGCGTCAAACAGGTACTCGGCCGCCTCCGTGGCGGCGCACCGGCACCGGTGGAGGCATTCAAGCGGCAGGGCGCCGACTTCGTCGTGGCCAACCGGCTGGACGAGCTGGTGAAGGGCATGAACGCGCTCACCGACGAGCCTCTGCTGGACCCGCTCGACATCCAGCGCACGATCGAGGCACGCGACCGGGAGCTGGCCAACAGCTTCACCAAGGACATGCAGATCGCCGCCATCCGCAACTTCCGAAACTACCGGGGCGACCGGCTCATGCGGACCGCGGCGCCGCACCGGTTCCTCGACCCGAAGGCCGGGCCGCTGATCGCCGTGCGCCTGCATGTGCTCACCCGCAAGACCCTCGGCGGCCTGCACACCGACCTCGACGGTCGGGTGCTGGACGCCACCGGCCAGCCGGTGCCCGGGCTCTACGCCGCCGGCGAGGCCAGTGGGTTCGGCGGTGGCGGCATGCACGGCTACCGCGCGCTGGAAGGCACCTTCCTGGGCGGCTGCCTCTTCTCCGGCCGCCAGGCCGGCCGCGCCGTGGCCACCTCCGTCGGATGACCGGCTCGTACCCGCGAAATGAGGAAACCGTGACCCGCGACCGCGTACGCATTCTCGTGCCCTCCGGCATGCTCGGCTCGGGATTCCCACCCGAGATCGTCGACCGTGGACTGGAACTCGGTGCCGACGTCATCGCCGTGGACGGAGGGTCCACCGACTCCGGCCCGTACTATCTGGGCACCGGCACGGCCAAGACCACCGCCGCGGCCGTGGCCCGCGACCTGCGCCTCCTGCTCCGGGCGGCGGCGAAGGCGCGCATTCCGCTGATCGTCGGCTCGTGCGGCACCAGCGGCACCGACTCCGGCGTGGACTGGGTCGCCGGGATCGCCCGCGGCATCCTGGCCGAGGAGGGGCTGGACCTGCGGGTCGCCACCGTCTACAGCGAGCAGCGGGCCATCGACCTCAAGGACCATCTCGACAAGGGCCGGATCCACCCGCTCCCGCCGGCCGGCGACCTCGACCCGGCGACGTTGGACAGCTGCCAGCACATCGTCGCGATGATGGGCCACGAGCCGATCGCTGAGGCGCTGGCGGGCGGAGCCGACGTGGTACTGGCCGGGCGCGCCACCGACACCGCCCTGGCCGCCGCCTTCCCGCTGATGGCCGGCATGCCGGCCGGCCCGACCTGGCACGCCGCCAAGATCATCGAGTGCGGCGCGCAGTGCACCACGAACCCGCGCTCCAGCGGTGTCTTCGCCACCATCGACGCCACCGGCTTCACCATCGAGCCGCTCGACCCGGCCGTCGCCTGCACGCCCACCTCGGTCGCGGCGCACATGCTCTACGAGACCGCCGACCCGTTCTCGATGCGGGAACCGGCCGGCACGCTGATGGTCGCCGACGCCACCTACCGGGCCCTGGACGAGCGGCGGGTACGGGTGGAGGGCTCCCGGTTCGAGCCGGCCCCGTACACGAACAAGCTTGAGGGGGCCCGGATCACCGGCTACGAGACAATGTCGTTCACCGCCATCCGCGACCCGCACATCCTCGGCCAGATCACCACCTGGGCGCAGCTGCTGCGCCGGGTCACCGAGGATCGGGTCGCCCAGACGCTCGGGCTCAGCGCCGACGACTACGCCTTCGACATTCGCCTGTACGGCTACGACGCCGTGCTGGAGGCAAAGGACCCGGACACGCGGACACCCCGGGAGGTCGGCGTGATGCTCCTGGTCAGCGCCGTGGATCAGCAGACGGCCACCGCCGTCGCGAAGATCGCCAATCCGCTCATGCTGCACCTGCCCACGCCCGACATGGACTACCTGCCCAGCCTGGCGTTCCCCTACTCCCCCGCAGAGACCGAGCGCGGGGCAGCGTACGAGTTCGTCCTCAACCACGTCGTCGACGTGGACTCGCCCACCAGCCTCTTCCGCATCCACCTCCCGGAGGACAGCGATGCCCGCTAACACCCACCCCCGCACCGTCGCCGACCTCGCGCTGGAGGTTCGGTCGAAGAACGCCGGCCCGTTCTGGGTGACGATGGAGCTGTTCATGCGCGACACTTCCGGGTACGCCGTGGTAGCCGACCCGGGCTTCCTGGACGCCTCGCTGATCGCCCGCCTCTACGGCGTACCGGCTGACGCCATCCGCATCTTCCGGATACCGGCGCTGAACGTCGTCAAGATTTCGTTCCCGCGCCCCGTGGCGCAGGGCAGCCTGCGCGACCGCGACATCCACGCCGGGCAGCACCATGTGCCCCTGGCCATGCTCCCGCTGCCGGAGTCGCACTGAGACCAGTGCCAACCGGGCCAGCGGGAGCCGCCCGATCGCGCTGCCGAGGGCCGGCCGCCGCCCGTGCCGGCCGTGATCCACCTCGCAGTACTTGCCTCTCACGTTAGCGTGAGGTTTTAGCGTGGTGGCATGCAGATCAACGGCTCAACAGCTCTCGTGACCGGTGCCAACCGCGGGCTCGGCAAGGCCTTCGCCGAGGCACTCCTGGCCCGCGGCGCCACCGTCTACGCGACCGCCCGTCGCGTGGAAAGCATCGACATCCCCGGTGCCGTCGCCCTCCAGATGGACATCACCGATCCGGCGTCCATCGAGGCCGCGGCAGGCAAGGTGGGCGACCTCAACATCCTCATCAACAACGCCGGCACCTCCACCGAAGCCCCGCTGCTCGGCCCCTCCCTGGACAACATCCGCCACGACTTCGACACCAACTTCTGGGGCACCCTCAACGTCACCCGCACCTTCGCACCGAGGCTGGCCGGTGGCGCCATCCTCAACGTCATCTCGGCGCTGAGCTGGTACACCTTCGCCCCCAGCAGCAACGGCTACGCCGCCTCCAAGGCTGCGGAGTGGTCCCTGACGAACGGCATCCGACTCGAGTTGGCCGGCCAGAAGACCCTGGTCACCGCCCTGGCGCTGGCGATCGCCGACACGGACATGATGGCCGGCATCGACATCCCCAAGCTCGCGCCCCACGAGGTGGTCAGCCAGGCCCTCGACGGACTGGAAGCGGGCAAGATCGAAGTCATCGCCGACAAGCCCACCGCCAACGTCAAGGCCTCCCTCTCAGGCGACCCCGCCCTCTTCTACGCCGACATCACCGGCAACCTCTTCAGGTGATGTCGCCGGGGGCACCGCGGATCAGGTCCCGGTCGCCTCGGGCGGATCGGCTGGACGCGGTTCATGCTGCCCGACGACGTGCTCTCAGTTCGCCGGGACGCCGGCCCGGTGCGCCAGCAGGCCCGCCTGGGTGCGGTTGTCGCAGCCGAGCTTCTCCAACAGTCGGGAGACGTACCCCTTGACCGTCGCCTCGGAGAGGCACAGTCGTCGGGCGATCTGCTGGTTGGAGCGGCCGGCGCCGAGACAGCCGAGGACCTCGACCTCCCGGGCGGTGAGCGTGGCGACCAGCTCGCGGACCCGTTCTCCGCCGTGCCGGCTCAACACCAGCCGCTGGGTCGCGGTCGGGGACAGCACCGTGTGCCCGGCGGCGGCGACCCGTACCAGGTTGACGAGATCCTCCGGCGCCGTCGACTTGAGCAGGAAACCGACGGCACCCGCCCGCATCGCCCGCAGCACGTACTCGTCGAGGTCGAACGTGGTCAGCGCGACGATCCTCGGTGGCGCCGAGGACCGGTTGAGGTGCTCGATGGCGGTGAGCCCGTCGACGCCCGGCATCCGCAGGTCCATCAGAACCAGGTCCGGCCGGTACCGGGTCACCGCCTCCACGGCCTCCGCGCCGTCGTACGCCTCGCCGACGACCTCGACGTCGGGGGCCACTTCGAGAATCGTCCGCAGGTAGGCGCAGACCATCCGTTCGTCGTCGACGAGCAGGATCCGGATCATCGCGGCACGTACCCGGGAAGGGTCGCCCGCACCACGAAGCCGCCCTCCGGGGTCGCCGCGGCGGCCAGGGTGCCGCCCAGCACGTCGACCCGACTCCGCAGGCCGGCCAGACCGCAGCCCCCGCCGGCGGCGGCGAGGTCCGGGTCGGGGGCACGGTCGGGCCGGTCGTTGGTCACTGTCGCGCGGACCAGATCCGGCTGATAGCGGATCGACACGGTCACCTGCGAGCCCGGCGCGTGCTTGTGCACGTTCGTCAGCGATTCCTGCACCACCCGGAAGAGGGTGCGCCGCATGGCCGGTGCCAGCGCCGACGGGTCACCCTCCTCGTCGAGACGGACCGGCAGACCGACCGCGCGAGAGTCCGTCACGAGATCGCGCAGGTCGCCTTCCGCAGCCGGGTCCTCCGTCGCGACGCGGATCGTCGGTGGGTCGCCGTGCCGCAGCACTCCGACCAGGTCGCGCAACTCGGCCAGCGCCTGGCAGCCCGTCGTCCGCAACTCCTCGGCGGCGCTGCGAACGGCGGGATCCGTGGTGCTGGTGCCGAGCGCCCCGGCGTGCAGCACCATGAGGTTGATCCGGTGGGTCACCACGTCGTGCATCTCGCCGGCAATCCGGAGCCGCTCGTCGCTACGGGCCTGCTCGGCAAGGAGCAGCCGCTCCTGCTCGGCGCGTTCGGCGCGGTCGAGCAGCTCCGCGACGAGCCGGCGGCGGGCACTCACGTAGAGGCCGAGCAGGGCGGAGATGGCCAGCAGTCCGGGCCCGCTGAACGGGTCGTCGACCGTCCACAGCCGCGCGCCGAGCAGCCAGCACACCCCGAGCACCGCGATCACCGCCCAGGACCGCCGGCGGTCGCGGCCGTGAACGATCACCGCGTACGGCACGAGGAAGACGGCCGACGCCGGCACCAGCAGGCTGACGCCGGCGATGACCAGAGCCATCGGGTACGGCCGGCGCCGACGCAGCAGCAGGGTGGCCGCCACGGCGACCTGCACCACCGCGTAGACCCAGACGGGGGCCGGGAGATGCCTCGACCCGGCGCTCGGGAAAGCGACCTCACGGGCCACGCCGGCCGCCGCCGCTACGACGACCAGCAGCACGTCGACGGCGAGCGGCGGCACCTTCCGGCGGTCCACCGCGCTCATGCGTTGCACGTTAGCCGGGCCGGACAGGATCGGCGCGGCGAGCAACAGCAGTACCGACGAAGGAACCGGCGGACGCGACGAAGGTAGGTCGCGGAGGCGACCTCCGGGCCTGTCCCGACCGGACACCACTGCGGTGGCATTGACGGATGGCACACTCGACCGATCCCGTGGCGCAACCGGCTGGGCCCCACCGCATCGACGAACTTGACGCGCTGCGTGGGCTCGCGCTCCTCGGCATCGTCATGTTCAACATCGTCCAGATGACCCACCTGACCCGGGTTTCCGGGCCGGCCGGTGAGCACGTCGGCGCGTACCTCTGGGAGCTGCTCTTCGTCCAGCGACCGTTCCCGATCTTCTCGCTGCTCTTCGGGATCAGCTTCTCGCTCTTCCTGCGGACGGCGGCTCGGCGCACCGACCGACCCCGACTGGTGCTGCTGCGCCGGCTGCTCTGGCTGGGTCTTTTCGGCGCGCTGCACACAGTGATCCAGCCCGGTGAGGTGCTGAAGTTCTACGCCGCGTTCGGGCTGGTCGTGCTCCTGCCGGCGTCGTACCTGTCCCGGCGCTGGGCGCTCGGGCTGGGCATCGTGTTGACCCTCGCCGCCGCGCTGACCTTCAACGGTGTCTTCATCATCCCGGGGCTCTTCCTGCTCGGCCTGGCGATCGCGGAGTACGGCATCCCGGACACGCTGCCAGCGCGGGGCCGGCACCTCGCGGTCGCCCTCGCCGTCGCGGTGCCGGTCGCCGCGGTCATGGGCTGGTTGCAGTTCCGGGCCGGAGTCGGCCCGACCGCCAACTACCGCATCCTGCCGGCCGGCCTCGCCTTCGCCTTCCTCTTCACCGTCGGGTTCCTGCTGCTGATGCGAACCGCCCTGCGACGGCCGCTCGGCGCGCTGCTGTCGCCGCTCGGTCGGGTGGCGCTCACCAACTACGTCGCCGCGTCGTTCCTGATCGTGGCCGGTGACGCGCTGCTCGACATCGGCTCCCGGTCCTCCTACTCGGCCGTCGTCGGACTGGGTCTGGCGATCGGGGTCGTGCAGGCGATCTTCAGCGTGTTGTGGCTGCGCTGGTTCCGGCACGGCCCGCTCGAATGGCTCTGGCGGTGCCTCACCTGGTGGCAACGGGTGCCGATCCGCCGCGCCTGATACGGCGACGGCCGATAGAACCTGGGTACCACCGGCGGGTCGGAAGAGCCGACTGCGGTACCACGATGAGGGCTGCGCCCAGACCTAGCGTGGTGAGCATGATTCAGGTACGCGAGGTAACCAAGCGGTACGGCGCGAAGACTGTCGTCGACCAGCTGTCATTCACCGCGGAGCCCGGACAGGTCACTGGCTTCCTCGGACCCAACGGCGCCGGCAAGTCGACGACCATGCGGATGATCGTCGGTCTCGATGCGCCGACCTCGGGTGACGTGCTGGTCAACGGCAAGCCCTACACATCGTCGAAGGCGCCGCTGCACGAGATCGGCGTTCTGCTCGAGGCCAAGGCCGTGCACCCGGGTCGCACGGCGGTCAGCCACCTTCTCTCCATGGCTCGGACGAACGGCATTCCGCGCTCACGCGTCGACGAGGTGCTCGACCTGGTCGGCCTCTCGGCCGTCGCCCACAAACGGGTCGGCGCATTCTCCCTCGGCATGGGCCAGCGGCTCGGCATCGCCGCCGCGCTGCTCGGCGACCCGGCCGTGGTGATGCTCGACGAGCCGGTCAACGGCCTCGACCCCGAGGGTGTCCTCTGGGTGCGCAACCTGCTCACCGGCCTGGCCGCTGAAGGCCGCACCGTGATGCTGTCCTCGCACCTGATGAGCGAGGTCTCGCGGATCGCGGACCACCTGGTCATCATCGGGCGGGGCAAGCTGCTGGCCGACACCACCGTGGCCGACTTCGTGACCGCCGAGGGCGTCCGGGTCGTCACTCCCACCCCGGACGCACTGCGCACGACGATTGCCGGCCCGGGCATCACGGTCACCTCGACAGGTGCCGAGGAACTGCTCGTCGCCGGCGCCTCCGCCCGCGTGATCGGGCTGGCCGCGGCCGCCCGCGGCATCCCGCTGTTCGAGCTCACCCCGCAGAACGCCTCGCTGGAAGAGGCGTTCATGGACCTGACCCGCGACGCTGTTGAATACGAGGCCGCCCGATGAAGATCACCCCTGGTGGCGTCGTCGCCGCCGAATGGACCAAGTTCTCCTCCCTGCGCTCCACCTGGATCACGACCGGCATCTCCGTCTTCCTCCTGATCGCCTTCGGCATGATCGCCTCGGCGTCCTTCTCGGGCGACAACATGAGCTCGGTGGGCCTGATCCTGTCTGGCAGCATCCTGGCCGCCCTGTCCGTCGGTGTGCTCGGCGTGCTGCTGGGTGCGAGCGAATACACCACCGGCATGATCCGGGCGACCCTCGCCGCGGTGCCGCGCCGGTTGCCGGTGCTGTGGTCGAAGAGCCTCGTGGCTGGCTTGGCCGCCTTCGTCACGATGACCGTCGGCGCTTTCGCCGCTTTCGCGGCAGGGTCGGCCGTACTCAACGACAAGGTCGACGCCTTGGGCCTCGGTGACGACGGTGTGCTGCGGGCCCTGATCGGTGCCGGCGTCTATCTCGGCCTGGTCGCGGTGCTCGGCGTCGCGCTCGGCATGCTCGTCCGCTCCAGCGCCGGCGCCATCACGATCCTTGCCGGTCTGCTGTTGATCGTGCCCGGTCTGGCCCCGCTGCTGCCGGACTCGATCGCCGATGCCGTCACCCCGTACCTTCCCAGCAACGCGGGCGGCGCCGTGATGGCACTGACTCCCACGGACGGCACGCTGGGTCCGTGGGCCGGTCTCGCGGTCTTCGCCGGGTACGTGGTCGTGACGCTCGCTGCCGCCGCTTATCGGCTCAAGAAGACCGACGCGTAAGGGAGACTCGGGCGGTGAGCACGCAGGGATGGCTCGTGGACCGGCAGGCACGGCTGCGGGCGTTCGACCGGCGCCACCCGTGGGTCACGGACACCCTGGCGGCCGTCCCGATCGTGCTCTTCAGCATCCCGAACATCATCGAGAAACCCCTGTCGGCGACCATCGCGACGCTGGTGCTGCTGCCACCGCTCTACTGGCGGCGGCGGTACCCGTTCCCGGCGTTCCTGGCCACCGTGGCCACCGACCTGCTCCTTAGCGGGCTGGGCATCAGCGTCGGCGCCGGGGTGATCCTGCTGGTGGTGCTCTTCGGGGTGGCCTCCCGGGGTACCTGGCGGTCGCTGGGCTGGGCGTCCGGGATCACGGTGGCCCAGCTTCTCGCTGAGATCTACCTGTTCGGGTCGGTCACGCAGAACCGCACCCTCACGTCGTTGCTGGCTCTCGGGGCGACAGTGGCGGCGGTCGCGTCCGGCGTCGCGGTACGCACCCGCCGGGCGTACCTCATCGCCCTGGAGGACCGGGCCGCCCGCCTCGAGATTGAACGGGATCAGCAGGCCCGCCTGGCCGTCGCTGAGGAGCGGGCCCGGGTGGCCCGGGAGATGCACGACATCGTCGGCCATCACGTGTCGGTGATCGTCGGCCTCGCCGACGGCAGCGCCGCCCTCGCCAGATCGCGGCAGGAGCAGACCGCCGAACCGCTCCGACTGATCGGCGAAACCGGCCGCCAGGCGCTCGCGGAGCTGCGCCGGGTGCTGGGCGTGCTGCGCGGGGAGGACACCGATCCGCAGCTGAGGCCGCAGCCCGACATCGACGACCTTGACCGGCTGCTGCCGAGCGTGCGGGCAGCCGGGCTGCCAGTCACCTACTCCACCTCGGGTGAGCTGCACACCCTCAGCAAGGGGCTGCAGCTCGCGGTCTACCGCATCGTCCAGGAAGCGCTCACCAACATCCTCAAACACGCCGGACGGGGCGCGACCGCTGACGTGAGTCTCAGTGTCTCCGACGGAGAGGTACGGGTCCGCGTGCGCGACAACGGCCGGGGCGCCCCCGCCGCCCCGAGCCACGGTCTGCTCGGCATGCGTGAGCGCGGGGCCATGTACGGCGGGGTGGTGACCGCCGGCCCGGCCGAGCACGGCTGGGTGGTCGACGTCGTCCTCAAGGAGCCCACATGACAACCGTGCTGATCGCCGACGACCAGCCGCTGCAGCGCATGGGTTTCAAGATGCTGCTCGATGGAACCCCCGGAATGACCGTGGTCGGCGAGGCCTCGGGCGGCGCCGAGGCGGTCCGGATGATCGACCAGAGCCGCCCTGACGTGGTGCTGATGGACGTACGCATGCCCGGCATGGACGGCATCGAGGCGACCCGCCGCATAACGGCGGCCGGCTCACGCACCCGCGTCCTGATCCTGACCACCTTCGAACTGGACGAATACGTCTATGCCGGGTTGCGGGCCGGGGCGAGCGGCTTCCTGCTCAAGGACGCCCGGCCCGAAGAGCTCATCGCGGCCATCCGCGCCGTGGCTGCTGGCGACTCGGTGGTCGCTCCCAGCCTGACCCGCAAGCTGATGGACGCCTACCTGCAGGAATCGGCGCCGGCTACGTCCGAGGATCCCCGCCTGGGCACGTTGAGCGAGCGGGAGCGCGAGGTGCTCGAGGCGATCGGCCAAGGCGCCACCAACACCGAGATCGCCGAACGCTTCACGCTGACCGAGTCGACAGTGAAGAAGCACGTCGGACGGGTCCTGTTCAAGATCGGCGCCCGCGACCGGATCCAGGCGGTGATCTTCGCGTACGACAACGGCCTGGTCCACCCTCGCTGACGGGCGAAAGGGCGCCGACCGAGGCACAGTGACGTCCGGGTGGTCGGTGGGCTGCCCGAGCCACGCCGCTGTGGGTGCTATGCAGGGGTGTCGTCCTGCCGGGCCGGCCCGAAGAGAGTCATGACGAGCGCCACGATGCTGAAGAAGCCGGATCCCAAGGCCAGCAGAAGCGAGGGTACGAAGGCAGATGGCGGTGGCACCCAGCCACCAAGCACCCAGGGCAGCGTGACAAGGACGATGACCGCAGCCGTGGTGGCGACTTCGTTGATAACGAACGCGGTCGATATAGCCGAGGCGCCGCGAGCGACTGTGCGGTAGGTCGTGTTGGCAGTCGGGGCAACCAGCACGACCGAGAGCGCGATGAAGGTGAGAGCACCCCAGAACGGCTCCAGGCCGGCGAGTGTGAGGGACACGATGAGCGGCACGGCCGACACCAAGAAGATCCACCGCACTCCCGAGCGCATGTAGCGGTCGGCTGCGGCTGCGCCCTGGCGGTTCTTGTGCAGGTCGGAGTCGAGGTAGAAGAAGACTCCGACGAGAAGTGTGCCGACAAGAGCAGCGGAGACTTCTGCCATAGTCAAAAAGAACTCGTCACTGATTTCCCGCATCGCGACCGACTCCCCTTCAGCGTGGAAGATGTCCCGACGGCAGTCTCTCGGCAACCTTACGGCCGACCGAGGAGGGTTGGTGCCTGTTTGCGGTCCCGGCCTTTCCAGGTGCCAGGCCCATTCGTTCAGGCGCGAATTGTCCGACGCACACAAAGCACCATCAACACATGGGAGCGCGTTTCGCGTCTTGTGTCAGTCAGGTGTGGTGACCCACCGCTCCGGTGGGTCAGACGCCCGTTCGCCCGTCGATGCACTCGCGCAGGAGGTCGGCGTGGCCAGCGTGCCGCGCATACTCCTCGATCACATGGAGGAGCACGTCACGCGTGGCGTGGCTGCCACCGTCGACCGGCACCTCGCGGCCCAGGTCGGCCTCCTCAAGGGCATCGAGCCATTCGTCGGCCTTGGCGATCTCGGCCTTCCAGATCGCGAAGGCTTCCTTCACCACCGCTGGATCGGGGACCGCACCCCCCAAGTCCCAGTCCGGCTCGTCCTCGTGCTGGTAAAGGCACGGTGCGTCGGTCCGCCCTTGCAGTACACGCTGGAACCATTGGTGCTCCATCTGACCCAGATGGCGGACCAGGCCGAGCAAGCTCAGGGTGCTGGGCGGCACCGAGCGTCGGCCGAGCTGCTCGGCGTCCAGTCCGTCGCACTTCATTTCTATGGTCAGACGGTAGTTGCCGAGGTACTCCCGGTAGGTCGCCTTTTCGCCGACAGGCTGACCGAAGGTCCTGGGGTCGTCCTCAGGGGTGGTCCACAGTTTACTCACGGCGCCACCCAATCGCGGGGGACGGCACCAGTCAAGCGAGTTGCGGTGCCCCGAATTCCACGGGCGCCAGGAGGAATTCTCTTGTCCGGTTAAGCGCACACTCCGCATCCTTGTCGCGGACCGTGAGGGCGTCCATGCGGTGAGCCGGCGACCAGAATCAGCGTCGCCGCCCGCCTGGTGGACTCCTGTCGGATGTCGAACACTTCCCGCATGTCGGGCCACGGGTGCGCACCCGGTGCGGGGACCGGCATCCTGACACCGGACGAATCTCCCCTGCGGCCGGGTCGTCGCCAGAGCCCGTTGCGGGCCGGCCAGGGGGCTGTGACACGGATCCCGGAGAGGGTACCCGCGGTCGGCCGACCAAGGACGGTGTCGCCCACCGACGGGCATACCCGATCGGCCCCCTGCTCACAACCGTCCTTCCCGCCGATCCGACCAGCCGCCCTGACATGTACCGCGAATCGCGCCACAGTGGACGCGCGTGTCTCACGGGCGTGGCCACTGCCCTTGCCATCGCCGACCTACCGTGAGCACGCCACCGCTCACAACGATGTCGCCCGGTGGCCGGCAGAACGATCACGGACGCCAACGCGTGACGGTCCGTGGTGCGCAAATCGGGGGAAGAACATATGGACATCAATATCCTAGGGCCAGTGCGGGCGCGCGTCGACGACCGGTCCGGCGGCCAGACCACGACCATGCGGGAGAGCGACCTGGGGGGCACCAAGCCCCGCACGGTGCTCGCCGTCCTCTTGCTCGCCAGAGACGGCGCGGTTGGCGATGACCGGCTCAGTGAGCTGCTGTGGGGCAGCCGGCCGCCCACCACTGCCATCGGACAACTGCACACGTACGCCTCCCGGCTGCGTCGCGAGCTGGGCCGCGAGGTGCCGCTGCTGCGGGTCGGGCGGGGCTACCGGCTGATCAGTGAGCACCTGCGGGTCGACTACGCCGAATTCCTTCGCCTCACGACCGCAGGCCGGCAGGCGCTGGCCCAGGGGCATCCCGAACGGGCCGCGCCGCAACTGCGCCGCGCCCTGCTCCTCTGGCGCGGAGACGCCCTCACCGACGTCACCTCCCACTTGGCGGCAGCCGAACGGCCACGACTGGAGGAGCTACAGCTCGAGGCCCTGGAGGGCCGCGCGGAGGCCGACCTCCTGCTCGGGGAGCACGGCCGGCTGGTCTGCGAGCTGACCGGCCTGGTCGCCCGGTATCCGCTGCGGGAGCGGCTTCGGGCTCAGCTGATGATCGCGCTGTGTCGCTCGGGTCGCCAGGCCGACTCGCTCGACGTCTACCAGGCGGGGCGGCGGATCCTCACCGAGGAACTCGGCGTCGACCCGGGCCCCCTGCTACAGGCAGCCCAGTGCGCGGTGCTCGCTGGCGGGACGATGGCCAACGACGGCGCGGTGCTGAGCGGCGTCCGATAGGGACGCCGGTCAGGTGGCTACGCCGTGGCTTCGGAAGAGCTCGTCGATGGCGACCTTGTCGAAGGTCTGCCCGTCGGCGAGTCGGCGCAGCACCAGCAGGCACGGCATGCCGAACTCACCACCGGGAAACGACCTGGACCGGGTCGCGCCGACGCAGACCGACCACGCGGGTGCCTGCCCGCGTGGCAGTTCCACCCCGGTCTCCGCGTCGAAGACACGGGTGCTGGCCGTCAGGATGACGCCGGCGCCGAGCTTGGCGCCGCGCCGCACCCGGCCCCCCTCCACCACGATCGACCGGGAACCGACGAATGCCTCGTCCTCCACCACGACCGGTACCGCGGAGGCCGGTTCCAACACCCCGCCGATGCCCACCCCGCCGGAGAGGTGGACGTTGCGGCCGATCTGTGCGCACGAGCCCACCGTGGCCCAGGTGTCCACCATGGTGCCGGCGCCCACCCAGGCGCCGATGTTGGTGTACGAGGGCATCAGCACCACCCCGGGCGCATGGTGGCTGCCCCACCGGGCGATAGCGCCGGGCACCACCCGCACCCCGTCGAAGGTGCGCTTGAGTGGGAGCCGGTCGTGGTAACGGAACGGCCCGGCCTCGGACGGCTCCAGCCCGAGGACCCGGAACGCCAGCAGGATGGCGCGTTTCGCCCGCTGGTCCACGACCACCTCGTCGGTGACCGGATCGACGGCGGCGACCCGGCTCACCCCGCTGTCCAGTTGGTCCACGGCGGCGGTGACGACGGCGTGGCCGGTCGGATCGTCGGTGGTCACCGTGTCCCGGCGGTCCCACAGCTCGTCGATCTCGGCCGGCAGGGGCGCCCCGGTCGGGGCGTTCGGCACGACGGTGGCGTCAGACATGCGCCGCCCTTCTCTGGTCGGATTCAAGCGGCCCCAGGGCACCCGCCCGGGGGGTGATCTCGGCGATGTCGCGGACGGCGGCGAAGCGGACATGTCCCCGACCCGCCGGTCCGTATGCGCCGCCGGGCATCACCACGATGCCGGCGCGGCTGGCAAGGCTCCTCGCCCAGGTGTCGCCGTCCCCACCCGGCGCGGCGGTCCACACGAAGAAGCCACCGTCGGGACTCCGTGCCGCCGCCCCGTTGACGGTGAGCAGTCGCACCAGATCGGCCACCCGGGTGGCGCCCCGCTCGTACTGGATCCGGGCGTGCTCGTCGTCGCCGAGCAGGTACGCGGCCGACCGCTGGGCGGCCGCGCCCGCCATCAGCCCGGCCGCGCGGCGGCACGGCACCAACCGCTCGACCACGGCGGGATCGCCGGCGTAGAAGCCGACGCGCAGCCCCGGGCTGTTCGACCGCTTCGACAGGCTGTGCACGGCGAGGACCCCGGCGGCGCCGTGCGCCAACGCGGTCCGTGGCGACCCGGACCAGGTCGACTCGGTGTACGCCTCGTCGGAGAGCACGAGCACCCCGTACCGTCGGCCCCAGGCGATGAGGGTGTCCAACGGTTCGAGCGCACCGGTGGGGTTGCTCGGGCTGTTCACCCACAGGCACAGCGCGCGGTCGCGTACCGCGGCGGGCAGCAGGTCGGGCCGCATGCGGTGGTCGGCGTCGGCCGGTACCCGGTGGGTGGCGAAGCCGGCGAGACGCGCCCCGTTCTCGTACGCGGGGTAGCAGAGCTGCGGGACGAGCACCGTGTCACGCCCCGGCGGGACGAGTCCGGCGTCGCGCAGGAACAGCGGCAGGGTGGAGATGAACTCCTTGGCGCCGGCGCAGGCCGCGACGGCGTCCGGCGCGAGCGCGACCCCGAACCGGCGGCGCAGGTAGCTGGCGGCCGCCAGCCGCAGCTCTTCGGTCCCGGCACTGGGTGGATAGCCGGACGGTTCCTGCCCGGGCAGCTCGCCGGGTGTCACCGGCGGCGGATCGGCGGGAACCCCCAGCGACAGGTCGAGCAGTGCCGACCCCGACCCGCGCGCCAGGTCGAGCAGCTCCTCGCGCGACGGCGGGGCGCTCAGCACGGCACCGCAACGCCGGCCATGGTCACCAGCGCGGGGGCGGGCACCACGGCGGGCGGGAACTCGAGGGTGGCGAAGTGGTCGTGTTCATCCTCGGCCCGGCGGATCATCTCGATGCTGCCGTCGCGGCGCAGAAGCAGCTCCTGCGGACGCAGGCGACCGTTGTAGGTGAAGCCCATCGAATGGCCATGCGCACCGGTGTCGTGGATCAGCAGCAGATCACCCTCCCGCAGCGCCGGCAACGGGCGGTTCCTGCCGAACCGGTCGTTGTTCTCGCACAGCGGCCCGGTCACGTCCACCGACTCCGTGGGTCCGGCCGCCCGCGCGAAGGGCACCGTGATGTGGTGGTACGCGTCGCGGTAGAGCGCCGGACGCATCAGCGCCGTCATGCTGGCGTCCACCCCGGCGTACTCGCGCCACTTGGACATCCGGTTCACCACCCGGGTGGCGAGCACCCCGTGCGGTCCGGTGATGAAACGGCCGCTTTCGAAACACAGACGCGGCGCGGGCAGGCCGTACTCCTGCTGCCACCGGTCGAGACGCTCGCGGAGCGCCCGGCCGAGCGCGTCGATGTCGGCAGTCGGTTCGCCCGGCCGGTAAGGGATACCGATGCCGCCGCCCAGGTTCAGCGTCCGCACCGCGACGCCCGTGTCGCGGTGCAGGGCGACGACCTGCTCCAGAAGCAGTTCGAGGGTGAGCAGCACCGGCGCTGCGGTGAGCGAGTTGGAGGCCAGCATCATGTGCAGGCCCACGGTGCGAACCCCGAGCGTCACGGCGCGCGCCACCACGTCGGTGAGCCGGTCGGCGGGGACGCCGAACTTGGCGTCGGCCGGGTCGCCGAGGAAGGTGTCCGCGTGCCGGCGGGAGCCCCGGTGCGCGTCGTCACCCGGGTTGACACGGAACGCCAGGGTGTCCGGCACGGTGCCCAGTTCGGCGATCTTCTTGAGGACCGTTGCGTCGTCGACGGTGATCAGCGCGTCCGCGCGCAGTGCCGCGGTCAGCTCCGCCCGGCTGGTGTTGTTCGAGTTGTAGCAGATCTGCCGGCCGCGCGCGCCGGCCCGCAGCGCCAGTGTCAGCTCGGGCCCCGAACTGACGTCGAAGCCGAAGCCGTGCCGGGCCAGGATGCGCAGGATCGCCGGATTGGGCAGCGCCTTGACCGCGAAGTACTCGGTGTAGCCCACCGACCGGAACGCCCGGTCGAAGGCCGTACAGGTCTCGTCGATGCCCTGCTCGTCGTAGAGGTGAAACGGAGTGCCGAAACGCTCGACGGCGCGCGGTAGGGCGTCGTCCAGACGTGCCTGGAACGCGGGGCTCACGGGCATCTGTCGGGCTCGCTTTCTGCCAAGGGCGGGTGGTTCGGAGTCAGTAGCCGAACCGCGCGATGATCACCGAGCGGACACGGTCGCCCGAGAGGGGGCGTCGGTAGACGTAGCTGTCCACGCTGACGTCGTCGAAGCCGGCCAGCTGAGCCTGCTCCCGCAGGTAGTCGACGGCGAGCCAGTGGAAGCCGGTCACCCCCGGCGCCGCCTGGACCGGGCTGCCGTCGCGGGTGGCGTCGTTGGAGGCCACGAGGATGCCGCGGCCGTCCACGCCGAGCCAGCTCCGTACGTGCGCCATGATCGGCAGGGTTGCGGTACGGGCGTCGTAGAGGTGGCCGAGCAACCCGTCGAGATAGGCCACCGGCCACGGCTCGGTCGGCGTCCAGGTCGTCACGTCGGCTTCGATCGACCGGACGCCCTTGGCCGTTGACATGGTGACGGCCTCGGCCATCGCGTCCACTGCCAGCACCTCGACCCCGGCCGCGGCCAGGTGACCCTCCACCACCGCGTTGCCGCTGCCCAGGCTGACCAACCGGCGGCTGCCGGCCCGCGTCAGCTCGCCGTTGAGCAGCTCCAGCATCCAGGTCCGATAGGCCGGCGAGTGGGTGGAGGGGGTGACAGAGTCGCCGCGCGCGCCCCCGGTCTCCCAGATGTCGAAGAGGCTGACGTCGTCGCCGGACCGCGAGCGGTAGAAGTCGGCGAGGTCGGCGAGTTGATCGGGTCGGGTGTCGGTGGTCTCGATGGTCACAGCGGTCACCTTCGTTCGGCAGTAGCCGGCAGGGTCGGTGCGGACAGGACGTCCGCGAGCAACGGCACCAAGTCCTCCATGCCGGAGCGGTAGAAGTGGCCTCCGGGCAGGACCCGGAAGGTGAATGCGGCGGTCGTTAGGGCCGACCAGGCGGTCGTCAGCTCGTCGCTGACGAGCGGGTCGTCGGCACCGCGAACCGCCAGGACGGGGCAGCCGACCGGCGCCGGCCCGGCCGGCCGGTAGCGGGCCGATGCCCGCACGTCGCCGACGAGGGCCCGCTCGACCAGCCGCCGGCCCAGCGGCGTCGCCCGGATCTGCGCCGGCAGCCCGCCGAGGGCACCCACCCGGTCCCAGATCTCGTCGTCGCTGCCGTCGAGGAGGGCTGCCGTGCTGTGCCGCCACGGCGCCGCGGCGCCGCTGACCACCACCAGGGCGGGGCCCCTGCCCGACTGGTGGGCGACCGCCGCCCAGGACGCGGCGAGCAGGGCGCCGAAGCTGTGGCCGACGACGGCCCAGCGTTCGCCGGGGGCGGGCGCGTACCGCTGGTCCAGGTCCCGCACGTAGCCGTCGACCTCGGGCGGCGGCCGCTCGGCGATCCGCGCGCCGCGGCCCGGCAGCTCCGGTGCGACGACCGACAGGGCGTCGCCCAGCAGCTCCCCGAGTCGGTCGTCCCAACCGCGGAAGACGCCGGCCGAGCCACCCGCGGGGGGCAGCAGGAACAGCCGGCTCGCCGCGACGGTCACGGTGTCGCGGTCGCCGGGACGGCGAGCTCGGCGGCGTACATCCGGTCGAAGGCGGCGACCAGGGTACGGTCGGCCACGGTCCCCCCGCTGAGCGCCGTGCGGCACAGCATCTTCAGCGCGCGCCAACTCTTCGTGGCGGCGGCGAGCCCTTCGATGAACGGCTCGCCGGCACCGACCAGCCCCGTCCATGGTTCGCCGGTTCGCCGGTACGCCTCCGCCACCGCCAGGTACGCCCGCTCGATCATCAGCGCCGAGTGGTACGTGTTGGTCAGTTGCGCGTGCCGGCGCTGGCCGGGTGCGGTGAGCGCCGGCACGAACGCGTCGCGGTACCGGGACAGCTGCTGGGGCAGCGTCCGCCGGTCGGCGAGAAGGGCGTCGACGGCGGCGCGTTCACGGCGGTGAACCGTCCCGTCGGCCAGGGCGGTCTGGGTCCGCTCGCCCAGGTGCAGCCGGTAGAGCGAGTCGTGCTTGTCGTAGACGTGGAACAGGTTGGAGCGGATCGCCTCGACGAACAGGGCCCGGTCGAAGCGCAGCACCAGGGTACGGACGCCGACGTTGTCGATGCCGAGGTACGAGTTCTCGTCGAAGTCGACGACCGTCACCTTGTGCCCGTTGGTGCGGTGCTCGCGCAGGTAGTACTCGTCGAAGTGCTCGTGGTAGTAGCTGTCGACGCGGGCGACGCAGTGCCCGTGGTCGCGCACGGCGGCGCGCAACGTCACCTCGATGTCACCGTCGACGGGCAGGTGGTGCTTGTCCACGCCCCACTCCCCCAGCAACAGGGCGTCGCGGGCGGCCTCGCTGTCGAGAAGGTTGCGGCAGGACAGGCCACCCCACTCGGCGCGCAGCGTCGGGGCACCGGCGACCAGGAGGAACGCCGCGAGCAGGCGAGGCGGCAGGAGCTGGGTCAGGCTGACGATGTGGCAGTCGTAGTAGACGCTCTCCACGGCGTTCCAGTGCCGGCCGGTGACCTCCGACTGGTGGGCGGTCACCCCAGGGACGTCGCGGGTCGGGTGTGCGACGGCGATGGGCTCGGGCTCGGGCTCGGGCTCGGGCTCGGGCTCGGGCTCGAAGGCCACTGTCACGGCGTCGCTCGTCGGGCTGTTGGTCCTGGGACCGTCGACGGTGGTGGTCACGGGCGTCTCCCGAAGGCGAGGCGGAGGGTGGCGGGTGAGCGGAAGCTGAGCCCCTGCACGGGGCTCGGCGTGACGTCGGCGAAGCGCAGGCCGGGGCGGCGTTCGAGCAGCAGGCGCAGCGCGGTGGTCACCTCTGCCAGGGCCATCCGGCGACCCATGCACTGGTGGCGCCCGGCGCCGAAGGAGAGCAGGCGCTGGTTTCCCGGCCGGCCCGGGTCGAACGTGTCCGGGTCCGGGAACACCGCCGGGTCACGGTTGGCCGAGCCGAGCAGGACGGTCAGCAACGAACCCTTCGGGATGTCCTGGCCGAGAAGCTCCCCGCCACCCCAGATGCGGATGGTGCTGTGGATCGGCGCCTCGTACCGCAGGGTCTCGTCCACCACCGCCTCGACGAGGTCGCCGTCCGCGGCGACCTGCGCCATCAGCTCCGGGCGCGAACACAGGGTGTGCAGGACGTTCGCGATCAGCCGGTTGCTCGTGTCGATGGCGGCGGGGATGAGCAGCCCGACCTGGCGGACGATCTCGTCGTCGTCGACGTCGGCACCCTCCGCGGCGGAGGACAGCAGCTGCCCGATGACGCTGTCGTCCGGTGCGGGTCGCAGCTCGGCGACCCGGCTGTGCAACAGGGCGCTCATGCGTGCCCACGCGGCGACGGCGGCCCGTCGGCGCACCGGATCGGCCGAGTCGATGAAGGCGATCACCGCGTCGCTGCAGTTCTGGAACTGCGGCACGTCCGCCGGTCGCAGGCCGATGATGCGCGACATCACCCGGATCGGTACGGCGTTCGCGAAGCCCGTCACGTAGTCGGCCGGGCCATCACCGGCCGCCGTGTCGAGGTCGTCGAGCACGCCGCGCACCGCCGCCGGGACGAGTTCGTCGAGGTACCCGGGGATGGCCGACGCGGAGAAGCTCCGGTTGGTCAACGCTCGCAGCCGGACATGCTCCTCCCCCTCCACGTCGGTCACGGTGCGACCGAACAGCACCCGGGTCGCCCGGAACGGGCTCTCCACACTGGAGCGCCGGTCCCGCAGTACCGCACCGGCGGCGGCGTGGTCGGTGGCAAACCAGGTACGGCGCGACGTCGAGTGGACGAGCTGGCCCTGCGCCCGCAGCGCCGCGTACACGGGGTAGGGGTCGAGCTGGAACGCGGGCGTCCCGAAATCGCGGTCGGCGCCGTTGCGCGCGGGCGCGGTCACCGCATCACCGCCGCGTCCGGCGCTCCGGCCGGCTCCCGCACGGCGGCGAAGCGCAGCCGATGGTAGTCGGCGTACCAGCGGCCGTCGCGCAGCAACGTCGGCGCGGCCAGCTCGTTGATCCGCGCCAGGACGGCATCGCGCCGTTCCGGCGGCACGTGGCCGATCAGGGCCGCGCCGAACATGGCGACCCAGTCGGCGACGCCACCCGGGCAGTCGGTCAACTCGGTGGGCCGGGCGAAGTAGTCCATCCGCAGCACCTGGAAGCCGTGCGCCTCCAGCAGGGTGGCGTACTCCCCAGGGCTCGGGAAGTACCAGGGCATCCGCGCGCCCTCGGTCAGACCCTGCTCGGCCAGCGCGGCGCGGACGGCGGCGAGGATCTCGGCCACGTTGTGCGCGCCGCCGAGTTCGGCGACGAAACGTCCACCCGGGCGCAGCGCGCGACGGACGGCGACGACGACGTCCGCCGGACGGGTCATCCAGTGCAGCGCGGCGTTGGAGAACACCGCGTCGACCTGCTCGTCGATCTGGAAGTCGTGGCCGTCCGCGAGCAGCACGTCGGATCCCAGCCGGGCGGTGGCCGAGGCGACCATGGCGGGGTCGCCGTCGACCGCGATCACCCGCGCGCCGCTGGCCGCGATCGTGGCGGCCAGCTCACCGGTGCCGCACCCCAGGTCGAGGACTGTCTCGCCGGGCACCGGGGCGAGCAGCTCGACGACACCGCCGGCCAGCGCGGACACGTAGCCGAACTGGCGGTCGTAGCGGTCGGCGTCCCACCCGGGGTCGGGCCGGGACTGGTTAACGGAGTGCTGTGTCATCATGTCACCCTCGATCGATCTGTTGGAGCATGAGTTCGGTGGTGCCGCCAGCGAGTGCCAGGCCGGTCGCGTCACGCAGGGCCCGTTCCGCCGGATGGCCGCGTCGGTAGCCGTCAGCACCGGCGAGTTGCAGCGCCTCGTCGGCAACCTCGGCCAGCACCGCGGCTGCCCGGTGTTTGCCGGCGGCCGCCCAGCCGCCCGGGCAGGCGCCCGCGGCGAGCAGCCGAAGGCTCTGCCCGGCCATCGCCTGCACCTCCTGGATGGCGGCGTCGAGCCGGGCGAGCGTGAATCGGACGTGCTGGTTGGTGATCAGCGGAACCCCGAAGGTGATCCGCTGGCCGGCGTCGGCGACCGCGTGGTCCAGGACCGACTCGGCCAGTTCGGCCATCCGGACGGCGAGCATCACGCGTTCGTGGATCCAGTGACGCATCAGCACCAGCAGTCCGTGCCCGCCGACGGCGAGCACGGCGGCTACCGGGGCCGCGTCGAGCACCACCGCACCGGTCAGGCCGGTGTGTCCCAGGCCGTCCAGGGTGCTCACCCCGACGCGCGGCCCGGCGGACACCAGCAGGAGCGTCGGCCCACGCCGGCCGGTGCGCCCGTCGCGGTCGTCGGCCAGTACGAGCAGGTGGTCGGCGTACGGGGCGTTGCTGATGAACCACTTCGTTCCGGTCACGGTCAGCCCACCGGCCGCCCCGACGCCCACAGTGGTCTTCAGGGCGGTCAGGTCGCTGCCGCCGTCCGGTTCGGTGGCGGCCAGCGCACTGGTCGCCGAGCCGGCCAGGGCGTCCGCCACCATCCCCACCGGTGTCGTCGGCAGGACGCCGAGCAGGCGTGTCCCCACCTCCAGGTGGGTGAGCAGCGCCGCGCCCGGCGCACCGTTACCGACCCGGGCGAACGCGCGGTGCACCGCGGCGGCACGCCACAGGGCGGCGGCGCGGTCGCCGCCACGCTCGGCCCACGCGTCGCGCAGCAGGCCGGCCTCGCCGACGGCGCGCAGCAGTTCCCGTACGGGCGGGCCGGCCGACTCCCAGACGCCCGCCGCGAGCAGACCGTCGCGGTGCCGGTCGGTGAAGGCGTCGAGCCGCGTCGCGAATTCGACGTCGGCGGCACCCTGCGGACGACGCGACCCGACGGTCGAGGCCAGCACCGACGCGGCGGTCACTGGGGCCACCCGCGCAGGCGGGCGAGGGCGGTGAGCATCATCTCGTCCGATCCGGTGGAGATGGACAACAGCCGGGTGTCGCGGAAGGCACGGTTGACCGGGTGGGTGCTGAGCTGCCCCTCGGCGCCGTGCAGGTGCAGGCAGGTGCGGGCTACCTCACGGGTGAGACGGCTGGAGCGCAGCTTGACCGCTGCGGACAGGGTGTTCACCGCACCACCGGTCACCCACCTGTCGATGCCGGTGTACGCGAGCTGGCGAACCGCCTCCACCTCGGCGCGCAGGCGTGCCAGCTGCGCGGCGGGCTGCTGACGGTCGGCGATCGGCACGCCGAAGGTCCGCCGCTCCCGCAGCCGCTCGGCGGTCCGCAGCAGCAGGGTGTCCGCCATGGCGACCGCGCGGCAGGCGGACAGGATGCGCTCCGGTTCGAACTGGCGCAGCTGGGTGACCAGTCCGAGGCCGTGCCCGCCGAGGCGGTGCCCGTCGGGCACGAACACGCCGTCGAAGCGGAGCTGCCCGGCGACGCCGGCGGTCCGCAGCCCGAGCGTGGCGTCCGCCGGTTCCCTGCTCACGCCCGGGGCGTCGGCCGGCACCATCAGCAGGACGTGGCCGAAGGTCCCACGAGCCTCGGGCAGCCGGGCCAGCACCGCGAAGGCGTCCGCGGTGAGCCCGGCCACGACCCACCGCTTGGCGCCGGTCAGCCGGTACCCGCCCGGCTCGGGGGTGGCCGTGGTGGCGACGGCTGCCACGTCCGCGCCGGCGCCCGGCTCGGAGACCGCGTGCCCGAGCAGGCAGCGCCCCGCCAGGGCCGGGCGCAGGAAACGCTCGACGGCCTCCGGCCCGCCCGCCTCGGCCAGCATGGGGGCGACCATGTCGTTGTGGACCGTCACCCCCATGCCCACGCTGTCGAACAACAACGCGCCGAGGCATTCGGCGAGGACCACGTGCTCCCAGGCGGTGCCGCCGGCGCCGCCCTGGTCGACGGCGAACCGCATACCGAGCCAGCCTCGCGCGGCCAAGCCGGTCAGGACCTCGCGCAGGGGGACCGCGCCGTGCCGCTCCCAGGCGTCGACCATGGGTACGACGGTGGCCGCGAGGTGCTCGGTGAGGCGGGCCCGCAGCTCGTCCTCGGCGGGCGTGAACCAGCCGGTGCGGGCCGCGACGGTGAGGGCCGCGGTTCTCACGGTGCCTCGTCGAGCAGCAGCGCGGCGATGCGGGCGCGGTCCGGTTTGCCGGTGGACAGCACCGGCACGGCCGGCAGCCGGTACAGCTCCCGCGGCACCATGTATCGGGGCAGGAGGTTGCCCACGTGCCTGAGCAGGGCCTCCACCGTGTCTCCGGGCAGTGGCAGCAGGGCGGCGGCCGGGCCGGGGTCCGGCTGGTCGACGGTCGCGTGGGGGCGCAGCACCACGGCGCACGCCAGCGACAGCCCGTCGCGCGGATCCGGGACGGCCGCCACGAACGCGCTGCCGACCGCCGGGTGCGTCTCCACGGCGCGGCGCACCTCGTTGAGGTTGATCCGGTAGCCCTTGATCTTCACCTCGTCGTCGCGCCTGCCCGCGAAGCGCAGCGCCCCGTCAGCGCCGCGTTCCCCGATGTCGCCGGTGAGGTAGAAGCGCGTTCCCTCGTGGTCGAGGAAGACCGCCGCCTCCTCCGTCGGGCGGTCCAGGTACCCGCTCATCAGCTGCGCCCCGGCAATGGCGATCTCACCCGGGCCGTCCGTGGTGAGCCGGCCGTCGGCGTCCCGGAAACGGATCGTCACCCCCGGCAACGGCGGCCCGATGGGGTACGCCTCGGTGCGGCCCGGTTCCCGCTCGGCGATCGGGTGGAAGGTCACCCCGCACGTCGCCTCGGTCGGCCCGTAGCCGTTGACCACCACGAGGTTCGGGGCCGCGTGCAGCCAGTCCTGGACGGTGGCCGGGTTCAGCACCTCCGCGCCGGTGAGGATTCGGCGCAGCGCGCTCAGGTCACGCCCGGACAACCCGGGCTCCGTCCGGGCCAGCAGCGTCAACGTGGAGACCACTGCGGTGAAGTGGGTGATCCGGTCCCGTTCGATGAGGTCCAGCACCCGAGCCGGCACGACGAACGCCGGGCCGAGCCGCACGTGCGCCCCCTTGAGCAGCGGCAAGAGCAGGTCCGCCACCGAACCGTCGAAGTGCAGGGCTGTCGTGTTCAGGCAGCGTGCCCGATCGGCGATACCGAGCACCGGGTCGACCGCGGCGAAGAACGCCTCCAGCGCGCTGTGCGGGATCCGGACGCCCTTCGGTCGTCCGGTGCTGCCGGAGGTGTACAGCACATACACCCCGTCATCCGGCGCCGTGGCCACCGGCAGGTCGTCGAGGTGCGCGTCCGCCTCGGTGCCGAGTTCCTCCACCGCCACCACCGGCACGGGCAGCGCCTGGTCGACCAGCCGGGCCACCGCCGCGCGGCGGGCCAGCAGGCGTGGGCTGCCGCAGTCCAGCAGCAACGCGCGCCGCCGGTCCGCGGGCGCCGAGGGATCGATCGGCAGGTAGGCGGCGCCGGCGGCGACTGCGCCCAGCAGCGCCGTCACCGTGGCGGCGGTCTTCTCGCCGTGGACGGCGACCAGGTCACCGCGGCGCACCCCACGGCTGCGCAGACCCGCGGCGACCCGCAGCACCCGCTGCCACAGCTCGGCGCGGGTGAGGGTCGCGTCCGGTCCGGTGAGCGCGGGCAGGTCCGGCCCGGTGGCGGCGTGCGCGGCGAGCGCCGCCATGAGGGACCAGCCGACCGGCGTCGGCGCGCCGGCCTGCGGCGTCGAGGGCTCGACGAGCATGGTCATCGGGTCGCACGCCGCTCGACGAGGGCGACCAACGTCGACAGGCTCTCCAACGCGTCGAGGTCCTCGATCTCCTCCCCGAACTCGATGCCGTACTCGCTGCCGAGCCGGACGGTGAGCTCCACAGCGTCGAGTGAGTCCAGGTTGAGCGCGCGCATGAAGTTGTCGTCGGCGGCCAGCTCGGCCGAGACGTCGCGCTTCTTGATGGTGGCGAGGGTGTCGGCGAGGCGGTCACGGACGCTCTCGGCGGTGGGACGGGTCATCGGCTGACTCCTGAACGGTCTCGGGTGACACGGGTACGACCGGGCGCGGCCGTACCGGTGCGGCGGGTGCGGTTACCGGCTGGCCGGGACGGCCGGCGCGGTCGGGACATCGGAGGTGCGCGGGGCGGCCGGCCGGGCGGCGGCCCGCACCGTCCAGGCCACCGCCGCCACCAGGCAGGCGGTGCCCACCACGGTGGCCGAGGTCAGGTCCTCACCGAGGACCAGCGCTCCCAGCGCCACCGCCACGAGCGGGTTGACGTACGAGTAGGTGCTGGCCAACCGCTGGTCCACCCGGGTGACGAGCCACGTGTACGCGAGGAAACCCACCAGCGACCCGAGCAGCACGAGATGCAGCTGCGCCAACCACACGGTGGGGTGCAGGTGGCCGACGTCCAGCCGGCCCCACTCTCCGGTCAGCCCGGAGACGACCAGCAGCGCCAGGCCGCCGCCGAGCATCTGCACCGCGCTGGACAGGGCGGCGCCCGGCACGATGTCGCCGGGGGTGCCGCGCCCCGCCGAGGCGGCGGCGATCCGCCCCGCCACGGCCCACGTCAGCGCCGCGGCCAGCACGAGCAGCGAGGGCAGCAGCGGGCCCGGCTGGAAACCGAGAAGGATCGCCACGCCGGCCAGTCCGACCGTGGCCGCGCCCAGGTCCCGCCCTCGCGGCCGGCCCCCCATCACCAGCACCCAGATGGGTACGGTGGCGAAGTAGGTGCCGGCCGCCGCCGACGGCAGATCCTCGGAGGCGACACTGACCAGCCCGTTCGCGCCGAGGAAGTGCATGAGCCCGAGCAGGGTCAACCGCCCGGTATGCCCCCGCAAGCGCACCGCCAGTCCCGGCTGGCCGCGCCGGCGCCAGTGCCAGCACAGCCCGCCGAGCAGCAGCGCCCCCGCCACGGAGAAGCGGACCCCGGCAGCGAACAGGGGCGGCACCTCCTGGACGACCACTCGGATACCGAGGAAGGTCGAACCCCAGAGCAGCCACACCGCGAGCAGCGCCGCGGCGATGCGCCACCGGTCGGCAGTCGGCCGGGCCATCGTCAGGGCGGGCGTCGACGTCCTCGGTCGCGCCGAGGCGGAGTCCAGGCCGCGGTCCGGCCAGGGGCGTCGACGCACGCGCTAGGCCGGGTTCTGGGCGAGGATGCGGTCGAGGTACCGGCAGGAGGAGTTCAGCCTCCACAGCGCACCGCGTGCCATGGCCCGGCGGGTCTGCGGCTCGGCCGCCATCGGCTTGACGACGTGGGCGAACCACGCGCTCGCGTGGTGGGCGTCGATGCCGATGTGCAGCCGGTGGTACGTGATGCCGTCGGCGGGCAGCCCGAGGCGCTCCCAGCCGTGCAGCACCTGGGAGAACCGGTCCGGCGCCAGCCACTCCGCAACGGCGAGGTGGCCGACGGCCTCGCCGAACAGGTTCCGGTACCGGCAGATCAGCACCGGTAGGTTCCCGCCGAGCAGCGCCTCCGTCGACAGGCTCTCCTTGAGCTCGTCGTCGGTGATGCCGAAGTGGGCGAGGATCCGGCCGAACAGCGTGGTGTGGACCATCGCGGGGTCGCCGTTGCCCATCTCGTCCCAGAAGTTCTTGGCGATCTCCATCTTGGTCTCACCATCCGACCCGACCTGCATCATGGCCAGCAGGTCGTCGAACCGGGCGTCCACCGACGACTCCTGCAACACGAAGCTGCGGAAGTCCGCCGGGGTGGCCCGCTCACGCAGGAAGGAGTGGTAATAGGGGTGCTTGAACACCCGGTGCTCCCGCGTCATGTTCTTGAGCCATGGCACGAACCGCTCCGGGTCGTCCGGGATCGAGGCGTAGATGCTCTCGTCGATCCAGCTGTCCTCGTCCCGCGCGGTGTCCCGCTCCAACTGTCGCGTCACCGCGTGCAGGACGGTGGACGCCTCGGCTGTCGATTCCGCCCCCAACTGGGTGTGCAGACCGTAGATCTTCGCCAGCAGGTACTGCTGTGCGAACTGGGCATCGGTGTCCCCGGCGGACGCCGCGGTACCCAGCCGGGTGACGTTCTCGAGCAGTTCGTCGTAGGCGTCCTGCTCGGCGTACGAACGGTCGAAGTCTTCCTCGGACAGAGCGAAGCGACTCACCAGATCGGTGACGAACGCCGTAGGAGTGGTGCTCAGCGTGGCGGGCATCCGGGTGCGCTCCTTGCAGTCGGTATAACCCGAAGCATTCCCCCGCCGTCTGCACGGCTTCGCTGATTTTTCTGTATTCGCAGGTCGGAGCACACGCGACGCGCCGCGTTTCCCCGGCCGCCCGGAACTGGCCACCCCCTGCCCGCGCCGGGCGACGACGTCATGGGGATGTGTTCGAGAAGTAGAGCCCGAGGCCAGCCAGCAGCAGGCTGATCAGGCTGGCACCGGCGCGTACCGAGTTCCACCACGTCCAAGCGGACGAGTAGGAAGCCCATGCCCGTACCGCCTCCGCAGGATCGGTTGGCACGCCTGCGGCGTCGAGCGTCTCGTTCATCGGCACGTTGACGACCACCGTCGGGATGAACGCGCCCACCAGGTACACCCCGGCGGCCACCAGGAACAGCACACCCGCCGACCGATTCCCGAGGATCAACAGGAACACACCGGTCACCGTGGCGGCGACGAGCGGGCCGACGAACGTGACGAAGAACAGCGGATTCTGGATCCTCTGGTTGATGCTCGTCATGGCCCGGATCGCGGTGCCAGCGTCGGCGGCGTTCAGACCGGGCATCACCGCCACCGAAAAGGCGTAGTAGACACCGGTGATCGCACCCGTCACCACCAGGGTCACCGCTGCCGACCAGGCAGCCAGGGTGGTGTTCATGCCCAGTCTCCACCGGGTGAGTTGTCCCATGCACCAGCGGCGGCGGCGTCCCGGGCATAGTCGGTGAAGTCGCGCGGCCTGCGGCCCAGCGCCCGTTGCACACCATCGGCGAGCTGTGCGTTGCGGCCGTCCAACACCTTGCCGAACAGCTCGATCAGCACCGCCGTGAGCTCCGCCGGCACGTCGTACCCGGCCATCACGGCGGCGTACTCCTCTGGTGACACCGATCGGTAGCGGATCTCCCGCCCGAGCGCGTTGCCGATCTCCGAGGTCGCCTCGGCGAAGGTGAGAAGTCGCGGCCCGGTCACCTCGTAGAGCTGCCCCGCGTGCCCGTCGTCGGTCAGCGCAGCGACCACGATGTCGGCGATGTCGAGGGCGTCGACGAACGGCTCCGGCACGTTCCCGGCCGGGAGGACGACCTCGCCGCCGCGTATCGAGTCGGTCAGGAAGTCCTCGCTGAAGTTCTGGCTGAACCAGCTCGCCCGCACGATCGTCCAGGCCACTCCGGAGTCCTGGACCACACGCTCGCTGAGTGTGGCCTCCTCCTCGCCCCGGCCGGAAAGCAGAACCAACCGTTCGATCCCGCCGGACACCGCCAGTTCCGTGAACGAACGGATCGTCGCGAGGGCGTCCGGCGCGACCAGGTCCGGGTAGTACACCAGGTAGACCGACGAAACCCCGTCCAGTACGGGCGCCCAGGTGCGCTGGTCGGTCCAGTCGAACGGCGGCTCGCCGGAGCGGGAGCCGACCCGTACCGGCCGGTCGAGTCTGGTGAGCCGGTCCACCACCCGTCGGCCCGTCTTGCCGGTGCCGCCCAGTACGAGGATTGGCTGCTCATCAACGGTCTTCGTCATGGCAACCAGTCAAGTCGGGAGTGAGCGCACCGGGAATGGGCGAGGCTCTCGATCGCATGTCCCGACGTCTCGACCGCCCACCTCACAGGGCTAACCTGAGCGCATGGACGCGCTCGCGGGGCTGCTGGACGGGCCGAGGGCGCGCGGTGCGTTCCTGATGCGGTCGGTGTTCGACCCGCCCTGGTCGGTACGGATCCAGGACCGAGCGCCCCTCACACTGGTCACCATGCTGCGCGGCACGGCGTGGGTGGTGCCGGATCGGGGCGCTCCGGTGCCGCTACGCCCGGGCGATGTCGGGATCATCCGTGGCCCGGAGCCGTACACCATCGCCGACGACCCGGCCACGGCACCGCGGGCAGTGATCCATCCCGGTGAGCACAGCACCACGCCCACCGGGGACGAGTTGTGCGAAGTGATGGACCTGGGTGTCCGGACCTGGGGCGAACGCGCTGACGGGATGGCGGTGCTGCTCAGTGGCACGTACCAGTTGCAGGGCGAGGTCAGCCAACGGCTGCTGAGGGTCCTGCCCCATCTCCTGGTGCTGCCGGCCGGAGCACTGGACAGCCCGCTCATCCCCTTGCTCGGCGACGAGATGACCAAGGACGAGCCGGGGCAGGATGTGGTCCTGGACCGGCTGCTCGACCTACTGCTCATCGCCGTACTTCGGGCCTGGTTCTCCCGGCCCGAGGCGGCGGCGCCCTCGTGGTACCGGGCACACGGCGATCCGGTGGTCGGCAGGGCGTTGCGACTGTTGCATGACCACCCGGCAAAGCCCTGGACGGTGGCCACCCTCGCGGCCGGCACCGGTATCTCACGGGCGGTGCTGGCCCGCCGGTTCACCGAACTGGTCGGCGAGCCTCCGATGGCGTACCTCACCAACTGGCGGCTCGCGCTGGCCGCCGACCTGCTGCGCGAACCGGACGCCACCGTCGGCGCGGTGGCCCGCCAGGTCGGCTACGGCAGCTCATTCGCACTCAGCGCGGCTTTCAAACGGGTACGCGGTCTCAGCCCGGCCGAACACCGGCAGGCCCTCGGGTCGCCTGACGTCACTCCAGTGGGATGAATGTGCCGAGGCTGGCCGTGGGCATCAGTTCCTCATCGTCCGCCACCACCGACTCAGCGAACGAGAACCTTCCCAAGTGGACCGGCGACGCCGCGAGTGCCTAACACGCCAAGGCACTCAAGCGGAGATCTGCGGTCGACGAGTCCGTCGTCAAGTCGGAGTTCATCAGCCAGTGGCTGTATCCGAAACATCGCCACGCAGGTCGGCGACCATTCGAAGCTACCCGGTGGGCGGTGGCCCGAGTCCGTCCGAGGATGACGACGGGCGCATCACACCGTGGCCCGTGCCCGTCGGCGGCGTCGCAGTCCAACGGGGATGGCTGCTCCGCAACGACCGGTACGCCGCCTTCGCCGAAGCCCTCACCGTCCGCGCGATTCCCTCCGCACCATCCCCGCTTGCAGCAGGCCGATGGCTAGGGGTCGACGCAGTATTCCGCGGCGGGGAGCACCGCAGGGTCCGCCGGGACCACCCTGCCGATCCACTGGAAAGGACTGAGTTGCATCCCTCGGGGCCTGCGCTGGCAGATCCGGCCGCTTGCCAGCTTGCTCGGGGCCATGCTCTCCATCCTGGGTGGGTAGCCGGCCGAGGCTACGATCGCGTAGCCGTCGTTGACGCTCACCACGAGCACGGAGCGTTCCGGCTTCGCGTTGGCGTCATCGAGGTTCATCCGCGTCAGACCGTCCACCACACGCCCGACCGCGATTCGGGACAAGCTGTAGCGGGGCCACCCGGACGCGGCGAGCCCTTCCTCGACGACCAGAGCCGCGAGCAGAGTGATCGCGACGATCGCGATGCCCGGGCGGTGCCGCGCCAGCCGGCGCCGGGCCCAGATCCACCCGAGACTCACCAGGAAGACGACGAGCTGTAACAGCAGGTAGTTCATCGGAACGAAGATCGCGAAGCCGGCGGCGAGGCCGGCCGCCGCCCAGTTGGTGGCACGGAGGGTCCAGCCCAGCCAGCCGCGTTGCCGGGCGAGGTAGACGAGCGATGCCGCGATGGTCGGCAGGAAAAGCGGAAGCAGCAGCGCCGTCAGGCCGAGCGGGTTTCCCTCCTGCACGATCGAACGGAGGAGGACGTGCTGGCCGGTCATCGACAGCAGGAGCAGCACCAGCAGCAGCGGGAGCGCCGTCAGCACGGCTGGCATCAGGTCGTCGGCCACGCTCGTCCGATCCGGGGCGTAGCTGACGGTACTGCTGTTGACACTGCTCCTGTTGCTGATGCTGCTGTCGACGTACACGTCGCCGGCGGCGTGTACGTGCATCGTCCTGGGCGCGTCGCCGCCCGCCTGAGCCGTGGATCCGGCTCGGCGTCGCCTGCGCCGTGGCCTGGGAGCTGGCATCACGCGAAGGTACCCAGTTTCGCTGGCGAGGTTCCTGTTGTGTCGTCCATGCGATCCATACCGGGCGGATCCGCCGGCCGGCGGACCGATGATCGGCGAGAGGTTCTTCCGCGGTCGTGTCGATCCTGGGCCAGCCGTTCCACGTTCGAAGGGCTAGACGACGCCGGGCAGGGCGCCGTCGTCGACTTCACCGACGAGACCCCGGTCGTCACCAGTTGGGCCGTACGGGCGAGACCAGGGAACTGTTCGACGGGTACTTCCCGACGTCGCCTCGAAGCGGGAAGCGGTCAAGTGAACCACCGGGTTCCCGGCAGTCACCGGCTTTGGAGATCGAGGTCCGGCGCGCCCTACACGCCTGAAAGGCATCCGAATTCCACGCCGAATTACACTGTTCCCCGACCTGACTGAGGCCGCACTCCACTCCCCCATTATCGCGGGGTGAGCATCAACACCGCCCCGTCGTCGGAGACAGCGGTGACGTCGTCACCTGGCTCGCGGCCCGCAACATCAGGCTCCTGCGCTCGCCGCCCGGCCACCAGCTTCTGGGCCTCGATCACCCTGTCCGCGTCGCGGTCGGCAAGCGCCTCGTCCACCTCCGCGACCAAGCCGAACACCACCTCCAGCTCTCCGCCCGGCAGCGTGATCAGATTCCGGACGCCGACGACATCCAAGCCGCCACTGGTCTGGCGTGCGACCCGCTGCGGTCGTGCCCGTACATCCCGATCCAGGTTGGTCCGGAACACCGGAGGTGCCCACCTCTGGAAGGCATAGTCGTTACCGGCGAAATCGGCGAGGCTGGCCCACGAGGCCTGCGTCCCCGCCCGCACCAGGTTCTCCGCCGATAGCGGCGCTTCCTCATCCATGTCGACGTGAACGGCCCGCTCGAACATCTCGCGCTCGACGTGTACCTCGGCCGTGTCCTCGACTGGCTCCGGCAGTTCCGCCGGGTACGCCGTCGGCTCATGGTGCCGACGGCGTTCGGGGGACAGCTCGAGCGCTCTACACCACACCCAGTCATCCGCCAGGACCGTACCGACGGCGAGCCCGGGAGGTTGGCGACCCTCGACAGCCACACCACGCAACTGCACACAAGCCGACGCCATCTGATCCAGGCCGTACCTCCAGCCCTTGGTGCCTTTGCATTCGACCACCGCGTAGTGGTAGCGGTCCGCACTGCCCGGGCTCTCCGCGATCAGGAGATAGTCCGGGCGCCGTCTCCCGCGCTGCACGACGGATGAGGTGACTGCGCCGGCCCTGATGACGCCACTGGACAGCGCGACGTCGATGTCGATGACGCCGGTGGTCGTGGCGCCGGGCCAACGAGCGGCCATCCATTCCTGCGCCCGGTGCACGGCGAAGCCGACGCCGAGTTCCTCCGAGGTGACCCTCCGCTGGTTTCCGACGATCCGCCGGCCTGCGGACGACAGGCGCAACTGCCCGTCCGGGTCCGGATCGAACAGACCCAGGTACCGCAGCAGCGACCAGTGACGGTGCACCTCGTACAGATCTGTCTGATACTGGGGCTTCGTCGCTACTGCCAGCCGAAGCAGCACGTCCAATGGCCGCACCGTCGCCTCGCCATCGAGTGCGGGCACATCCCGCACACCAAGGTCATGATCGGCGTACGCCTGCACGTCAGCGCAGAGTTGCGCATCGCTGACGCCGACGTACGTCCAGGGCTGGGAAACGATGTCGAGCGCTCGCCGTAGATCCATCCTTGGCATTCTGCCCATCCCCGACACCAGCCGACGTCCCACGCCCTTGTTGACACCGGAGCTCGGCGTTGCAAACGGCTGGCCTTGCACCACGGGCGTCCGGCCACTGGCGGTCCGGCCAGGCAGAATATGATTTCGAGACCATTCGGTGAGCAGGGTGTCACCGCGTCGGTGGGATGCGCCGCCGGGCCGAGCATGTGGTGGCCGCCGCTGTCGTGCGAGGTGATCTCTCGGGGCCGACCTATCCGGGCGGCCGGTGCCGGGTTGCCGCCGCAGCGTGACCACACCCATGCCGGACCTGGACGTGGGGCAGCCCCGGTGAGTAAAGGCGGCCTATGGTCCTTCCGCATCGGTGGGGAGGGCCCGCGCGAGGTGGTTAAGGCTGTGGCCAGACGCGGACCCGGAATCGCTCGACGCCGGTCGAGGGCTCGTCGGCGTACCAGGCGTCCTGCCCGTGCAGGGTGCGCAGCCGATGTCAACCGGTGACTTAAACGTCCACAGTGCACGGTCCGGGTTCGCCGATCGGCAGGGGTGGGGTGAGCAGCTGCTCGTCCAGGGCGCTGATGCAGAGCGTGCCGCCGGTAGAGCGCAGTTCGGCGCGGCCGTGGGCCTCCCGCTCATCCGTCTCTGCTGGTGCGGGGCCGTCCCAGGCTTCGACTGTGACGGCCGTATAGCCGATGCTCGGAGCGTTGCCCGTGCGCCGCGGGGACCAGCCCCTTCTTCGCATGGGCCACTGACGGCCCACCCGATCTCGTCATCGATGACATCTACGCAGCCTGCCGCGTCGGAGGGCCGGGCCTGCCGGCGCGCTTATCGCTCCTTGTCACCTTTCGTCATTGCTTAGCGGGGCTTTTTTGGGGGGCAAATGGGGGTCCCACACGGAGCGCCGCCAGGTCTGGTCGCCTCCGCTAGCCCTACCACCGTTTCGCGCCCGCCTCACGGCATGACTGTCGACCGAATCTGTGGCAGCCCTTCCTCGGTCAGCGCAACCGTCAGTGAAACCTCACGAGACGGTGCGCTCTCGATGCCGTGGCGCAACGACCGGTGCACGGGGCACTCGCACGACGGATGCAGCGGATCCGGACATCGGGCAAGGGCAGCGTTCAGCAACTGAACTCCGTCAACGGCGATCGGCCACGACCAGTCCATGTCCCACGGCTCCTCCCAAGGTTGGTGGAAGCAGTCATGATCGAAGTACACGAGAAGCCCGGCCTCGCACAACGGACAGGCAGACAGGCTGGTCCAGCGGTAGTTGACCTGGTGCCCCGGAGTACCGTGCGGCACGCCCCAACTGCCGATACGAACAACGGTGCGCTGGTCCACTCGGCAGGCGACGCAGATACGCATGACTAACCCTCCTCCGCCGTCTGGCGACATCCACAGAGTTCGACGCAATCACGGACGCCGTCAACCAGCAGCGCCCAGCGCGCCAGCGGGTTTACGCGAGAGTAGGGCGTGCCGCCTGCCGGAGCTTGGCGTGAGTGGGGAGGCAGTTCTGCTGCTCATTGGGACGTGCCTGATTTGGGTGTGGCGCGTACGTGTGCGCGTTCGCCTTGCCTGCCGATGAGGCTGAGGAACTCGACAGGCCCGGCGCTGGTGGCACCGAACCAGTGGGGGGTGCGGGTGTCGAACTCGGCGGCTTCTTCGGGTTGCAGGATGAGGTCGTCGTCGCCGAGGACCAGGCGCAGGGTGCCGTTGAGGACGTAGACCCAGTCGTAGCCCTCATGGGTGCGCAGGTCGGGTACGCGGTTGTCGTCGCCGGCGGGCAGGACGAACTTGTAGGCCTGGATGCCTCCCGGCCTGCGGGTCAGGGGCAGGATGGTGGATCCGTCGCCGGCGGCGATGGGGCGCAAGTTGATCCGGGGATCACCGGTCAGCGGCGCGTCGACGAGTTCGTCGATGGTGACGCTGTGGGCGCGGGCGAGCGGGAGCAGCTGTTCGAGCGTAGGGCGCCGCAGGCCCGCTTCGAGCCGCGACAGCGTGCTGACGGAGATGCCGGTCTCCTCGGCCAGGTCGGTGAGGGTGATGTTGCGGCGCTGCCGCAGCTGCCTCAGCCGCGGGCCGACCGCGTCGAGGGTGCGGTCCAGATTGTCGTCCACAACCCCATTTTGCCATTTGGCAAAGATCTTTGCACATATTCGCCGGGAGGCTCAGGATCAAGTCACCGGCGAAGGTAGTGCAGCGGGAAGGGCAGATGGTGGAGCAAGCAGAGATCGTGCGGGACGTGGTCGTGGTCGGTGGCGGCGCGGCCGGGTTGAGCGCGGCGCTGATCCTGGCGCGTTCGCGGCGGCGAGTGACGGTCCTGGACGCCGGCGCACCGCGCAACGCGCCGGCGCAGGCCGTGCACGGCCTGCTGGCCCTCGACGGACTGAGCCCGCTGGAGCTCCTCAGACGCGGCCGCGATGAGGTCACCGGCTACGGCGGCGAGATCATCTCCGCGGAAGTTGCTGACATAGTGAGCACGTCGCTGGGGTTCGCGGTGACAACACGTGACGGTACCGTGCTGCACGCGCGCCGGCTGCTGATAGCCACCGGCCTGGTTGACGAGATGCCGGACATCGCCGGATTGCGGCAGCGGTGGGGCCGTGATGTGCTGCACTGCCCGTACTGCCACGGCTGGGAGGTCCGCGACCAGGCGATCGGTGTGCTCGCTACGGGGCCGATGTCGGTGCACCAGGCACTGCTGTTTCGGCAGTTGAGCGATGACGTGCGGTACTTCACCGGCGACCAGGAACTCAGCGATCAGGACCGGGCGAAACTCGACGCGCTCGGCATCCCGGTGATCGCTGGCGGCGTCGCCGGGCTGGAGATCGTCGACGACCGGCTGACCGGGGTCCGTCTCGACGACGACAAGGTCATACCGGTCGAGACCGTGGCGGTGGCGCCGCGGATGGTCGCCCGAGCAGAGGCGTTCGCCGGTATCGGCATCACCGCGACGCAGCACCCGGTGGGTTCCTTCATCGCCGCTGATGAGACCGGCCGGACCTCGGTGCCCGGGGTATGGGCGGCCGGCAACTCCACCGATCTGTCCGCCCAGGTCGGTGCGGCCGCCGCGGGCGGCGCCCGCGCCGCAGCCCACATCAACGCTGACCTCGTCGCCGAGGACACCGACCGGGCGGTCACCCGGCTGACGAACGAGGAGAACCTCCGATGACGCACAGCTTCGACAAGGACTACTGGCAACAGCACTGGCAGCAGACCCACGGCGACAAGCCCGGCTCCATGGCCGGCAACCCACCCAACCCCTACCTCGCCCAGGAGACCGCCGGCCTGGCACCGGGCACCGCCCTGGACGCCGGGTGCGGCGCCGGCGCCGAGGCGATCTGGCTCGCCTCCCACGGCTGGCAGCTCACCGCCGCCGACATCTCCGCCGACGCCCTCGCCCGCGCCGCCGACCGCGCCACCGCCAGCGGGCAGACGGAGTCCATCCGGTGGGTGGAGGCGGACCTGACCGTCTGGGAACCGGGCATGCGCTTCGACCTGGTCACCACCCACTACGCGCACCCCGCGATGCCCCAACTGGCCTTCTACCAGCACATCTCCGACTGGGTGGCGCCCGGCGGCACCCTGCTGATCATCGGGCACCTGCACACCGGCCACGGGCACGGGCACGGGAATCAGCATCCCGCCGAGGCGACGGTTACCCTCGCCGACATCACCGCCGTCCTGAATGCGGCCGACTGGGAGATCGTCACCGCCGAGGAGCACCGGCGCCCGGCGCCCGGGCCCGGCGGCCATGCGGTCTCGCTGCACGACGTCGTCGTGCGCGCCACCCGCCGCCCCTGAGCCACTTTCTCTGCGACGCCGGGACCGAGGTCCACCCCGGCGCCGTACCCCATCGCGCCCTTGTGGAAGGAACCCCGCGCATGCCTGCCCTCGACAGTTCCCCAAGCGTGAGCGTCCCCGACGCGACGATTCACGACCCGCGCCAGCGTCGCGCGATCCTGATCGCGGTGTGCATCGCTCTGATGGCGGTCATCGCCTCGGTCTCCGGGCTCAACGGGGCCCTCAAGGAACCGCGCCGATCACACCGGCAACCGCCGCATCGAACTCGGCCAGCGACGCCACCATCGCCGCCTAGCACCGGCCTGGCACACGCCGCGATCCTGCAGCCAGACGCGGTCCCGCTCGTCATGCCCCTCAAGGGCCCACCCCCGGTCAGCTGCTTACCGCGCTGGCCGGGGGCCAGTCGCAGCGGCCGGTAGCCGTCGGTGTCGAGCTGGGCGAGCTCGCCGTCGATGTCGACGGAGTGGGTGTCGTAGAAGTGCACGATCCCTCCGGAACCGGGGGCGAGGGCCTGCAGCAACCCTGGCGTGTCCTGTTTCGACAGCGGCAAGATGCGCTGCTGCGCCGCTCGCGACTCCTGCGTGACAACACGGCTTTGAAAAAGCAGCCTAAGGCCCGGCTACCTGAACGGCATTGATCGAGGTCTTGACTCTATGCGCCGCCCTACTCATGATTTATTGCGGCGGTTCAACAGTGAGGGTCAATGTGATGACGCAGGTAGAGCCACCAGCAGGAGGCCCCACATCAACCGTCACTCTCAGCGAGATTGGACAAAATGGCCGACTCGCGCGGGCCAGTTCAGGCACGAGGGATTGGCTGAAACGTGGGGTCCATCGGCGGGAACTGAGCATCGCGGGCCTCGGTTCGGTGCTCCTCGCTGTCGCGATGATCTGGCTGATCCCGCCGTACGCGGTTCGCGTGGTGACTCGCGGCGCCAAGACTGTGCCGATCGCCGACCCGGCCCACACCATCGTCGGTGACGCGGGTGACCCGACGGCCCAAGCATGGCTGGTGGGATGGGGTGGCCACACTCTCACCCACGGTCTGCGTGGCCTGTGGGACACCAACGCCTTTTATCCCGACAAGTACGGCCTAGCCCTGAACGACAGCCTGCTCGGCTATGCCCCGGCAGGGCTGATAGGCAGCGGTGTAGTCGGTGCCGTGCTGCGCTACAACATCCTGTTCGTGCTGGCCTTCGCGCTCGCCTTCCTCGGCGGCTACGCGCTCCTGCGCCAGCTTGGCGCCAATAAGGTCGCCGCCGCGGTAGCCGGGGCCGCCCTCGCCTACGCGCCCTGGCGCTACGGCCACGACGGCCATTTGAATATTCTCTCCACCGGTGGCATCACCCTGGCCCTGGCGATGCTGGCGCGCGGCCACGGACTCTCGTTCACCCGCGGCTACCTTGCCGAACGAGTCCGACCGGGCTGGGCGTTCGCTGGCTGGCTGGTCGCGGCCTGGCAGGTCAGCCTAGGCTTCGGCGTGGGGCTTGGATTCGTATACGTCCTCGCCGCCCTCTGCCTGATCACACTGACAGCCTGGCTGATCCACCGCCCACGCCTTAGCCCCCGGCTGATCGTCAGTGATCTGGTCGGCGGGTTGGTCTTCACCGCGGTGACCGGATACTTCGCGTACGCGTACCAACACGTGCGCGAGCTCAATCCACATGTCACCCGGGACTGGGACTACGTCGCGTTTTTCTCCCCGACACTGCGCGGACTTCTCGTGGCTCCGCAGTCCTCGCTGCCCTGGGGCACCTTCCACAACGAGGCCCGCGCCGCACTTGGTGGCGCACCCACTGAGAAAGTGCTGCTGTGCGGGTATGCACTGTATCTACTGGCCTTCGCTGGCCTGTTCCTGTCCCGCTGGTCACCGGTGCAACGTCTTCTGCTGCTGTTTGGGGCGGTCGTCGGAGTGTTGTTCGCGCTAGGCACGAACGGGCCGATCTACCGTCTGCTCTATCTTTACGTGCCCGGGTTCGACGGATCCCGTACACCAGGGCGGTTGATCTTGTGGCCCACTATCTGCCTGGCCATTCTCGCGGCCGGCCTGGTTACCCAACTAGCCGAGGTGGCTAGCAGGGGCGCCAAGCCGAAATGGTCGGTGGAAGAGGCACGGCTACTGACCGTTCCGTTGCTGGTCCTCGTGCTAGCTGAGGGCCTGCCTGACCTGCAGCACCCCCAAACCCCAGCCAAACCGGCCGCGATGGCGCTAGCCTCCGCGCACGCTCCGACCATGGTATTGCCGTCCGACGACGGCATCGACCTCCACGTCCTACTTTGGTCGACCGACGGTTTTCCCGCGGTAGTCAACGGTGCGGCCAGCTACACCACACCCAACCGTCAGGCGATCCGCGACGTTATGACGACCTTCCCCAGCCAGCAGGCCTTGGATCGGTTGCACCAGCTCGGCATCCGCAGCGTCGTCCTGCTGCGCGACCGGGTTCAAGGCACCCCATACGAACCACTGCTCAACATCCCCGACGTACCCGGCGTCACCCGCCACGACGTCGGGTCAGACGTGGTTTACACCATCGACACCAACACGAAGTGATGGTGGGCGTGTCCTCGGGATACGAGGATCGTTCTGTCTGAACGTGAGGAGGGTGAGCAGCCGCCGTGGATCGTCCCGGACGAATTCTGGGCCAAGGTCAAACCACTGCTGCCATCCCGACCACCACGCCGGCCGGTTCCCCGGCCGCAAGCCCCTTCGGCGACCGCAGAGTGTTGTGGCAGGGTCCCGTTCGTGCTTCACACCGCGATTCCGTGGGAGGGCCTGCCCAGGAATTGGGGTTCGGCTCTGGGATGACCTGCTGGCGCAGGTTGCGGGACTGGAACGACGCCGGCGTGTGGCATCGGCTGCACGAGATCCTGCTCAGCAAGCTGCCGGCCACCGATCAGCTGGACATGTCGAGGGCGGTGATCGACGGCTCCCACATCCGGGCGCTCAAGGGCGGCCCAAAACCAGTCCGAGCCCGGTCGACCGCCGCCGGGAGAGGCGTTGGAGGTCATCAGGCAGCGCCTCTCCGCACGTTGATGATCGGATCCTGTTCACAGATTCGCACCGCGGTAACGGCGCATGCCATCGTCGGCAACGAGCCTGCGATGTCGTCGGACGGGGATGACCCAGTCCGCGGCGATCAGATGCCGCGCCGCTCTTTCGTAACCGGCCGTGCGCAAGTCGTCGCCTTCCTCAGTAGGCGCTCGGCGCGGCTGCGCGCCGGACCAGCGCCGCAACGTCATCCAGAATCTCGTGCGGCTGCCTCAACAGGTCGAGCGGGTGATGAATGATCTCTATCGTCGTATTCCGGATGTGCTTGCGCTCCGGCGGAGTCGTTCCCTTCGCGTATACCAGCCATCCAGTTCGCACATCGAGGGCAGCACAGTAGGCGAGCATCTGGTAGGTGTCTCCGTTCGGAAAACCCGACGTTGGATGCTCAAGCTTGTACTTTGCATCGAACACCGCGACGGGCCGGCCGTCGACCAGATAGACCAGGTCGGGCCGAATCGGGATGGTCTTTTCGGCATCCAGATACGTCCGATACTGCTCCTCCACCACTCCCGGACAGGATCCGAGCGCTTCACGGATCGCGGCGGCGACGAAGTTTTCGAAGACTGTGGCCATGTTGACGGCGAAGGCGGCGATTGCGATGCCGCCGGCATCCGGCTCAGCGGACTGGTTATCGAGGATCAGCTCGGCCAGCCGGAGTGCGGGCACATACCTCATGTTGATCCGACTGGGGCTCCACAGGGGAACCGGCGCATGGGGTGGAAGGACGGGTACCCCGGCAAGGCGTGCGTCCAGCCGCTCCAGCCGCTCCCGTGCGGACGGCAGGAGCCGGGGCACGGCTAACATTCGGCGTACAGCGGTTCGGAGCAGGCGGTTCTCGACGATGTCGACGGTCCAGTCGTCGAACTGCACCTCGATCGGCAGCGGTATGGCTGGCCGACGGGCGAACTGCTCGGCGAATCGAACGCGCCCCCGGATCAGAGGGAGTGCCTCCTCGAACGAGGTGTACCCCTGCAGGAGACCACCAGCGAGGGCCCGCTCGGCCTGACGGATCAATGACTCGGCCATTGCCGGCCACAGCCCCGACGCCGGTGCCGCAGTCACATCCTCCGGGCGGAACCGCGGATCTTTCGCGTACCCGAGAAAGAACAGCAGCCTCACCACGCCGACCTTCGGCTGCACCTGGACGTCGAGGTCTCCGGCGCGGACCGCACCCACCTTGCCGCCGGGTCGAATACGCCAACTCCTGCCCTCGGGAGTCAGCTTGACCAGGCCGGATGCCCGGAGTGTCCGAACCTGAGCGTCGTCGAGGGGCCGCAGCACACCGCTGTTATCCAGTTCTGGCAGGATGATTGCATCCACGCTGTCCACTGCTACCGCACATCATCCGAATCATCGGCCACGTCGACGGAAGCGGTTTGGGCACGGACCGCAGCCAGTCCGAATCGGCTGTGCACCTGCGCCCGGCTGAGTCGACCGTAGTAGTGCTCCTCGAGCAGCGGCAGCAGATCGTGCCGCCAGACGCGCTGAAGCGCAGCCTCATCGTCGAGGCCGGGCCGCATGAGATATGACGGCCCAATCTTGAAGTCGTGGTCTTGGGCACCGATCAGGGTGTTGAGTGAGACCAACAGCCCGGCACGCTCGTCGTCCTCGCGGCCATTGACGGCAAGCCAGCTCTGGAGCACATCGCGAACCGGATCCTCGTCCGGGTGCAGTTCGCAGAACGCGAAGCGGCGTCGAATGGCCGCGTCGATCATCGCGATCGACCGATCAGCCGTGTTCATCGTCCCAATGATGAACACGTTGGGCGGCAAGTTGAAGGCCTCGGACGGCGAGTACTGCAGCCGCACCGTGGATTCGCGATACTCGAGCAAGAAGTAAAGCTCACCGAAGACCTTTGCCAGGTTCGCCCGATTGATCTCATCAATGATCAGCACGTACGGGCGGTGCCGGTCGTTTCTTGCCTGCGAAGCGATCTCCCGCAGCGGGCCCGGTGTCTTAACAAAGCTCACTGCGCCGCCCTCGACGTTCTCGACCGGCCGGAAACCTTCGAAGAAGTCCTCGTAGGCGTACGACGGGTGGAACTGCACGAGGCGTATCGCGTCCCGCTCGGCCACGTGGCTCGCCAGCGCTCGGGCCAGGTAAGTCTTGCCGGTGCCTGGTGGGCCGTACAGAATGATCTGCGACCGCTCCTGCCAGAGCTCGACCAGCCGGGTGAGCCAGTCGGTGCTCATGTGTACATGCTCAGCCAACGCCACGGTGGCGGCGTTGAGCTTCAGGGTGGCGGGGCCGACCGCTCGGTCCACGACATTCGCCGTGCTTGCCGTGCCGGTTTCCTGCTCTACTTGGCTGATTGACTCGAAGAGCTCGCTCAGCACTGGCAGTGCACCGGTCAGATCAACCACATTGCCCTGCTGATCCAGCTCCGCTGGCAGGGGCGCGGGAAGCGCGGCAGCCTCGAGCGACGCGACGGCCCACTCGGCCGACCGGCGCAGCTCACTACCGGCTGCGGCCAGACGAAACTCCGGCGCGCCGGCCAGGATTCCCAGATACATCCGGTCATCGATGAGGGTCGTCACGATGTCTTCACTTTCCATCTGGCTCAGGAAAGCATGGAACTCGTTGGCGTGGCTGACACGTTGGGCGTAGTCGAGATGCTGGTATCCGCTATCCACGGCCGACCGAATGTCGGCTCGGGACGCGCCTAACGTGACCTCCCCGAGATGCGCGGCGCCGAGGGATACGAACGATTCCTTCAGCCAGTCAGCCAACAGGCTAGGACCACCTTGACCCGGACGGACCAGCCAGGCTCGCCGTTCACCGGACGGCCTCTCCTTGACTCGCCACTGATTGACGAATGGCGGCAGGTAGTAGTCCACTGGCTGGCCGGTCTCGCTCTGGATTCTGGCGGTGATCCCGAGCAGATCGCGGTTGATAGATGGCGTGCGATCGCCTGGATCGCTGAAGGCGTCGCGGATCGCCCGCTTGTGTCCAGTGTTAACGATCGGCAGGAAGTGCGTGGGAAACCGCAGATAGAGCAGCGACTCTCGCAGGGATGGAACGATGCTGGCCTCGTCCACCAGGGCCTGCCACTCCCAGGGGTCGGCCAGCGCACGCTGCCGACGGTCGGCCGGGATAGTCCACCACTGGCGCAGGAGGACGACTGCGTCCGCCAGCCACTTCCAGATCATCGTGTGACCGCCGATGCCACCGTTCCATGTCCCCTGCTCGAACGCGGCCAGCACCTGCTCAGGGATGGCTACTGGCTCCTTCATCCAGCCGAGCACTGTGCTCACCCGTTCGCGCAGCTTGCCGGCGCTCAGGTTGACCAACGGTAATCCCTGCAGCGTCAACAGCTCCGCTGCCAGTTGGATCGCGAGGTCGGATCCAGTGTCGAGCTGCCTGTGCAGCTTGACCATGAACGAATCCGTGCCGGTATCGACCCTTTCGTTGTACAGGTCGAACAGCTCTTTCGCTGTTTCCGCACTCCAGACTGGACGCCCGGGCGTGAAAAGGGATCCGCCTCGACTCAAGCCGTGCTCGAGAAGCTCCCAGCCAACACGGCGGACCAATTCGTCGTCGCGGGGAGGGATGATCGCAGCACTATCGTTCATGATCCGCTTACTCCCTAGCTGATCGACAGGTCCGTTGGGCGCAAAGCTCAGGTCGAGTGAGGCTGGGTATACCGGTGAGGGGCGACCAGCTTGACGAACCGCCTCTTCTATACCAACCACAGGTGCACAGAGAGAACCGAGGTCGAAAGAATATCCGCTGGAGCCGATCGGTCAAGCTCTACAAGAGAGCGGCTGGATGAGTTGTCGTTGGGCAGGGGTAGCTGCCGGCGCGCGGGTAAGGCTATGTAGGGCGGACTCAAGATCAGCCCGGCGAGCACCTTCTCGCCAAGTACGACGCCCTACTCTTCGCCCGCTGCACCTGCCACCGCTGCCGCTGCCGCGAGTGCGCGCATCTCGCAGCCACCGCGTTCGGGGCTGGCTGCAACAGGCGAGCCAAGTTGTTACCGGTGCCCTCTGCTGCGAGCAGCTTCGGTAACCAGGTCTGTCAGGTTCGCGTCAGGCTTATCTGATGCCGTTGCATCGATCCACACCATCGGGAAGAGTCGCTCCCTAGCGGCGCCGTCGGCTATCCCTCGTTCCGGAGGTGGGCATGGGTGTCACATGGGCGCAACTGCTCCAACTCTTGCTCCCAGTCCTTGCTGGCGCGGTCATTGGCGTCTTCCCGACGCTACTGTTGGAGCGCATCAGGAACGCAGCCGCGCTGCGTACCCGCTGGGACCAGGAGCTGCAAAAGGTATGTGCCGAATTCGCCGCCTGCACCCGCCGCATCATTGATCTGGCCGAGGAGCCGACCGGCGACGAAGGTGCCCTCGAAGCCGAGCATCGCATGCTTCAGGTACACATGGCGGAGGTCCGTATCCTCGGCGGGCTCGATGTGCAGGCGGCAGCCCGCAGCGTCGTGGCATCCACGCACGGCCTGCGCATGACGGCGTCCACGAAGCCCGAAGACGCAGCTCGGCATCGCAACCGGACCCTCGACGGCCTGTTCGCCTTCTACCGCGCCGTACGCCACCAGCTAAAAATTCCCGACGCGGACAAGCTCGCCCCAATGAACCCGGGGACGGCCATGCAATGAAAGCGTTCATCAGCTACTCGCATGAACCGGACGATCGGCGGTTCGCCTCCTGGCTCTACGACAAGCTCAAGGAGCCCGACTCAGTCCTCGATCCGCTCATCGACCGTAAGAACCTCGCGCTCGGACCGCCGTGGCGGGAAAGCCTGCCGGTACTCATCCGCGGCTGCGACATCCTGCTCTTCGTTCGGTCGCGATTCAGTCTCAGCTCGCCGTACTGCCGCTTCGAGGTCGAGGTAGCCGATCACAACGCCTTGTTGATCGCGGTCCTCGACATAGAGGCCGACACGCCGCCGTACGAGTACACCGATCGGTACAGCAGTATCGACTTCAGTCAGGGCCGCGAACTCGGCCTGGCCACGCTCCGCGAACGCGTCCGTCAGTGGCAGAGCCCCGAGGGGCAGGATCAGCTGAAGAGCTACCGCCTGCACCGAGCACAGGACCGAAAGCTGCGCGGACGGGGAGGGACGCCCGCGACGCCGGCGTGGCTCGCCGGCGAGACACGCGGCGATCCCTGGCCCATCCGGATGCATGGCCACGAACGGCCCCGCCAAGACCTGCGCGGCTTCCTCTCCCGCGAGGACGTCGGCATCATCGTCGTTTCGGGGCCCGAGGGCATCGGCAAGTCCGCGATCGTCCGCAGCGAATTGGCGGAGCTCGAAAGCGTGGATGGGCCGACAATCCACTACCGTGTGGCTAGGCCCGGCAAGATGCTCGGCGCGGCGATCTTGGAGTCCGTCATCACGGATCCGACCCGGGCCCGCGAGCAGGACGGCTCCGCCGGCGATTACCTGGCTACCGACATCGATGAGCTCCTCGGCCTGGCCAGCGACACGGACGCCGTTCTCGCGATCGATTCCTTCGAGAACCTCGTCGACCGACACGGCGCCGGTCTGCTCGACCTCGACCTCGACGAAGTTCTCGAGCGGATCTCCCGGCTGCGCAGCCATCGCCTCAAGGTCGTGGTGGTTACCCGCGACCTGCCGCGGCCGCGGCACCGCAGTAATTGGCTGCTCACCGCCCGGCACGTCCGCGTCGACAACGGCCTCGATCCGGAGAGCTTCGGCCGGCTGTTGCAGGACCTCGACCGCCGGTCAGATCTGGTGCCCCCCACCACGCCGGACACTCTCATCGCCGACGCGTGCCGGCTGTTGCACGGGCGCCCCCGGCTCGCTGAATTCGTCTACGCCCGTGCCTCCCGCGGCTTCGACACCATCCACGAAGTGGTGGCCGAACTCGAGATAATCGATCCAACTGGTACAGCGGAGTACGTCTTCGACGAGTTCATTGCCGCTCTTGACGGCCACGCCAGGATCGTCCTGGAGGCGCTGGCCGCGCTCGGGACACCGGTTGACGAGGCGACGATCCAGCACATGATCGTTGAAGCTGCGACGATCACGCTCGAGCCACGCCGACTGAGCAACATCCTGCGCTGGCTGGTCTCGCGCAACGCCGTCAGCACCGTGGCGGGCCTCTTCTACCTCCAGGACCCGGACCGGCAGCGCATATTGCGATGGATGCCGCTTGAAGACGACGACACTCGAGACGTGCCACGCCGGGGCCGCTTGACCCTGCTGACCACGGCTGCGGATGTGCTCTGGCGGCAGCGTCCGGCGTGCCCCCGCAGCGCCGACGAGTTCGACCATCCCATCGCCGCGATCAACGCGCTGATCACGGCCGAGGAGTACGAGGACGCTGCCAGGCGCATCGACGAAATCGACCGGCATCTCGTCCGTTGGAATCGCAGCTCGCTGTTGCTCCAGCAGCGCCTGCGGCTCCGCGGCCGACTCCCCCGGGATTTCCTGGAGTTCGTCAACGACACGGCCCTTGGCGAGATCTACCTCGAGAACGGCCTGTATCGCGAGGCCCTGATGATCCTGCTGCGGGCCAAAACTCTGGCAGCCTCGATTCCGTCTAAGGAGCTGACCTGGGCAACGCACGTCAACCTGGGCACGGCACTCATGCGAGTGGGGCGCACCAAAGACGCCCTCGCCGGGTACCGGCAGGCGCTGGCTGCCGCCGAAACGCGGCCTGACCCGGCAGAGCAGGTTCTCCCGCTGGAAGGAATCGCCAACTGTCACCGCCGGTGGGGCGAGCTCGACTCCGCGTTCGATCACCTACACCGAGCCCTAGCGCACGCCGGCGCCGGCACGCGGTTCCGGCTGAACCTGCGCCTGGCGCGTTGGTATGCAATGGACGGCGACCCGCGGGCCCAGGACCATCTAGCAGCCGCGGCAGAGGAGAAGACCGATGACCGGGCTCGCGCGGCGTACCTCGATCAGCTCGGGGAGCAACTGCTCGCCGAAGGGGACATCGAGGCGGCGGTGGCTCACGCGACGGAAGCGGAAGGCATTGCCCGGCGAGTTGGTAACGGGATCGCGCTCCAGCGCGCACGAACCACGCTCGCTTTCGCCTCACTGCAAGCCGGCGCGCCAAAGGAAGCCCGACGCTGGGCGGTGCTGGCGGCCCGGGAACGTCCGGGCGGGCGCAACCTGCTGATCGTGGCCCTGCGCGCGCTGACCGCCCTGCACGAAGGTGATCGCTTCTCGGCACGTGAGGACTTCAGCCTGCTACGGGACGAAGCCGCAGATCGTATCCGGCAAGATCCGCGCGACTTCGCCGCCGAGGGTTTCCTGGGCCTCGCACTTTGCGGCAGGCACGTCTGCGCCGACGAACCGCTCGAGCACGCAGTTCGCTCACTGAGCCGATACGCGCACCCTGCGTGCGAGAACGACGAGGCAGCACCGCGGCGAATCCCAGCCCAACTCACCGGCCGCTTACGGACCCTGCTCACCTGCCTCGCGGAATGTGCGCGACCGGGAACGCTCGACCGAGCACTGCAGGCGCTCGAACCCTAGCAACGCACCCGGACTATTCGCGGCCGTCGGCGGCTAACCAGCCGAGCATCTGGGCACGAATCAACGCCTCGGTACGCGTCTTGACCTCGATTTGAGCGTAGAGGCGCTGGAGCATGCGGTACATCGCACGTTCCGAATAGCCCTCCAACTCAGCGAGCCGGGTAACTGTGCCGCCGGCCGCGAGCGTGCGTAGCCACGAGAGCTGTCGTGGGGTCGGTCGGCGGGGAGGAGCGCTCGACGTCGCAGTGGTTCGCAACTCGCGGACCACGTTGATCGGAAGCTGAGCCAGCCCGGCCGCCGCAGCTTCGATGATCCTCTGCAACCCGTCTGGCGGCGCATCCCGTCCGAGCACGGAATGGGCGCCGGCCCGCACCGCCTGCGAGCCCAAGACGCCGTCCTGCTCCGGAAGCAGCGCCACGATGAAAGCGTCGCCGCCGATCCCAGCGATGTCCGAGAGCAGCAGCCAGTCCGGTCCAGCGGCCAACGTGATCACGACGATGCACCCTGCGCGAGTCCGTACCCAACCGACGAGGTCTGAGGGCGCCTCTACCTGGTGGCCCTCCGCAGTCAGGGTGGCCGCCACTCCCGCCGTGAACAGCGGCAGGGGATCCGCGACGGCTATCCAGACCACGTCGCGTCAGAACCCCTTCATGTGCTTGTCACTCGCCTGTCGAACCAGGGTCTCACAGCACCCTGTCCGCTTTATGCGACGCGGCGGCGATCCACTGAAACAGCCGTGGGAACGAGATGATCCGGCCGCTTGCCGGTCAGGTCTCCGCTCGCATTCACGTCGTGGACCTGCCAACGGAGCCACGCCTAGCGTCGAATGAGACGACCACAGGGGGCGGCCATGGTCTTTGACGATGAACGCGGAGACGACCCGTATCGGCGGCTCTGGTTCGATGACGAAGCACGACTCGACCCTCGAAGGGCCGGCTCGGATCCTCCGCTAGAGCCCGCCGAGGACGTTCGAAAACGGATCTTAGAGGTATACCGGGAGGACCCGAACAGGCCGCCTCAAGACATAAGTCGGGCGGTCATGCGCCGATACGGCCTGAAAGTCACTACCCAGCAGGTAGAGGCTCTCCTGGCTAGCCACCTCCCGTGATGTGGACCGCTCGTCGCACAACCATGCCGAGCTTCAGCGCTAGCCCACAGCGGCCTTCCCCATGGAGCCGCTCCACCTCAATCGCGAGGCGGGCGTGCAGGGCTAATAACGGGCGTCTGGGGTGGTAGTGATGACGCCGGGGCAACTTGCTGGGGGGTGCCCCCGGTTCGGCTGACGTAGTCAGCATGTAGCTACAGCGGCTCGGCGTGCGGGTGCAGGGGGCTACTTTCTCCTCCGTAGCCGCTCGGGCAGGGGCTTGGCATGAACGACTACCAACTCGCGGTTCGGCCGAGTGAGTGCGGTGTAGAGCGGCCCCTGCCGGCCGAGATTCTGCGGAAAATCAGCGGGCTCAACCACGACGACAGCGTCGAACTCAAGGCCACGGGCGGTATCCGGATGGGCCACCACCACGTCGCGACCCGAGTACTGCCAGGTGAAGCGGTCGCTCACCGACTTCACCCACCCCGCCAACCGCAGCATGGTCTCCACAGCCTTCGGCTCGGCGGTGATGACGGCCGCAGTGCCCTCGGGATAGGCGGCGTGCAGGCGGGCGAGCTCGCGCACCAGTGAAGCAGCTACATCCGAGGACTTGCACTTCTCGACGGTCGGCTCCGGTCCTTCCTCTTGGAAGGCCAGGACCGCACGCTCCGCAGCGGGAAGAAGCCGGTTAGCGTACTGAAGGATCGGCCGGGTGGACCTGTATCCACGGTCCAGCCGACGGATCGGAGGATCGCCGTACGGGATGGCCAGCAGATCGAGGATCTGTCGCCAGGACGCCAACGTGTGATCGGAGCGACGCTGGTTGAGGTCACCGACGATGGTCCATGCGTGAGCCTCGTTCATCGACGCCAGGAGGTCCCACTCCAGCGGCGTCACGTCCTGCGCCTCATCGACGATGATGTGCTCGATGCCGACGAGGTCGGCTGGCTTGGCGACCTCCCATTGGACGGTCGCGAGCATTGGGATGTGCGCGCGCATGGTCAGCGCGTCCCGGGCAGGGGGAAGCCTACGCAGGTAGGCGGCCCACTCCGGATCTCCTGTCACCGGCTGCTCGCTGCTGCCGTTGCGGCGTAAGAAATCATAGACGTCGTCACATGTCGGCCGCGTTCCTGCGGTCTTCAGTCGCGTAACCGTAGCGCGCACGAACATGGCCAGCTGTTGATCGACATCCTGCCAAGACCGGGAGATGCTTCCCCGGGGTTCGCTTCGCTCACCGAGGATGTGAAGCATGACCTCAGGCAGGGAAAGGACACGGACTCGTGGTGATCCGCCGGTCAGCCGATCGATCGCCGCTTGGACGTGCCGCGAATATCCGCGGGTCGGTCCAACGATCAGGACGTCCCCGTCGAGGGTGTTCTCCTCGGGAGTGTCGTCGTTGATCAGGTAGGCGGCCCGGTGCGAGGCGATGATGGTTTTGCCGGTGCCGGGTTGACCCTCGATGATCATGCTCTCCATTGCTGGCGCGCTGACGAGGTCGTACTGGTCCGGTTGAAGCGTGGCGAGTACGGGAGCGAGGCTCTTCGTACGGGGCGCGGCGAGGCGTGCACGCAGCAGGGCCGATGCACGTACAGGCGAGGCGGCAGGGCGGCCGGTCTGTGCGGGCAGGCTCGGGGCATGAGCCTGTGGGCGTACGGTCGAAGAAGCCTGGCCGCCGGGCTGCGACTCAGGGGCGGCAGCGCTTCCGGCGGAGGACAAGCTGCGCGACGATCTGGGCTCGTGGACTGCCGGCGGCATCGTTGGTGGCGCTTCGCGGGGCTGCGTGGGTGGGCGGAGCGTACGGCTCGGCGCGGCGGGAACGGTGAGTGTGCGCTTGCGAAAAGGTTGCTCTGGTCCGTCCTCGCACACGCGCTCGTCGTCGAAGTCGACGATGTCGTCGCCCCCGTGCTCGAAGGCGCGGATGACGGCGACCTCGTCGCAGAACTCGTGGTGACGCGACCCGCGGAAGAACGTGCAGGCGACCGGGGCTGCCCAGCTGAAAACGTATACGCCGTCGAGGTTGGCGTAGGCTTCGCCGATGTAGAAGTCACCCTGCCCGTTGAGAAGCTCCTCGTCAGGCTTGCGCAGGGCGACGCGACCGACGAGAGCACCGAACGGCATGACGCGACTTTGCGGCAATCCGTTACCAGTCCAGAAATTGTTGCGCGATCCCGCATGCGTGATGGGCCTGCTGGCCAGGGCCTGAACCTTGCGGCGATAGCGCTTCTGGGCGGTCCGTTCGTCCTCAAGATCGAGCTGTTTCCTTCCCAGGCTCATTCCGCCTCCGTCGGGCCGACAATCTGAACAACACATGCGGCGAGCGGTTCCAGCCTGATCTCGGGCTGGCCGGCCGTACGGATCTCTTCGATCAATGCGGTGAACTTCTCCTCTGCGCGGCGTTCTTGGCCGCGGAACCCCGCGACGGCGCGGAGCGCGCGACCCCGAGATAGTGCAGTCTCGATCCGCTTGCGGATTGTCGCCAGCTTGCGCTGGTGCTGTGCGGTGATCGTGGCGATCCGCGCCTCCTGCAGCGCGTCGAACTCGCGGTCGCGCCGAGCCTGCTCCTCCAAGTGCCGAAGGTGCAGATGATTCGTCGCGCGCTCGGCGAGCCTGGGAAGCCGGTCGATGGCCGGGAGCGGCGCATCGGCAAGCCTGCCCTCCGCAAGCGCTGCCAGTAGCGCGTTCGCGGGTCCTTCGCCGGCATTGCGTCCGGTGTCGGTGACGGCGGCACCCCAGATCTCGTCGCCACGTCGCGACGCCGTCGCCGCCGTCGCGAGGACAATGACGTAGGTGCCGAGTGAGACCTCAGTCGGTTCTGCGAAGATTCGCAACGATGCGAAACGTGCCTGGCGGTGGTCGGGGATGGAGGCAGCGGCCATAGTGAGCGGGCTTGTTGCGGTGAGCAGGGTGCCGCCGTTAGCGCGGGCGTGTTCCTGGTCGAGCACGAGCGTGAGCGGCAGTTCGTTGCGCAACTGCGAAGAGATCGAACGAGTCTCGGCACGGGAGCGCTGTGAGGACTTGGCGAGGTCGTCAACGCGGGCCGCCATGGCGGCGTTGCCACGTAGCTCCAGGGTCAGGCCATCTGAGGAGATCCTCACTCCGGTCGACGCATCGGTGCGTGCCCAGTCGTCGAGCAGCAGCGCGAGCTCGCGCTGCCCGATGTAGCGGCCGGTCCGCACCAGGTCGTCTTCAAGCCCTGCGACATCGACGTCGTTGCTCACCAGCAGGGCGCTAGACGCGTCCGAGACGTCTCGCAAGCCGGCGCGCTGCTCCTCAATCGCGGTCAACGCCTCGTGGACCTTCTGCGCCCGCTGCGCCTCAGTGAGTGCGAAGTCGAATCCCGCCTGTAGCGCCCGCGGCGCCTGAGCGGAGATGATGGGCTCCAAAGCACCGATAGACGATTCAAAAATATCGATGCGATCCAGCAGGCGGGCAAGGATTCTCTCGTCAATGGTCTCCTCGTTGACGAAGTTGACAACGAGGATGGTCTCCTCCTTCTGCCCAATCCGGTCAATGCGGCCGATGCGCTGCTCGATCTCCATGGGGTTCCACGGCAGGTCATAGTTGATCACCGCTGAGCAGAACTCGAAGTCCAGACCTTCGCTCGCTACACGGTTGGCCAGCACAAGGTCATAGGCACCAGCACGAAAGTCGCGCATGATGTGACGCCGGGCTTCGCGGCTGACACCACCGTGCATGACAGCGACCTTGAGCTCAGCGCCGAGACGATCGGCAAGGTAGGCCAGGGTGGGGCGGGAGTGCGTAAATAGCAGAGCCCGGCGCTGTTGCCGGTTCAGCCCTTGCAGCACCTTGCGAAGGGCGTCGAACTTGGTGTCGACGTCGTCGGGGAGACGCTGCGCGGCCGCAATGAGGTCGGCGTGCGGCTCGAGCCGGTAGGCGGCCGCATCCGAGTCGGCGTCGGTGATCTCCCCGAAGTCGCCCGGGTCGAGGACCGCCTGACGCGCCATGGGCAGGCATGCGCTTGCCAGGCGTAGGGGCATCTGCATCGCGAAATAGAGGCTGCTGTCCATCGCCGCTGCGCGGTTCGCGCACCATTGGACGTACTCCGAGTAGAAGGCTGACTCGGCATTGGTCCACTCAACCGGTTGCCGATCTTCGGTGCGCTTGGCCTTCTGATCGTCGACCTCGACCTTTTTCGTGCGCGTGATGACGGTGGAGAGAGTGTTCAGCCCCGCCAGGTAACGTTTGGCGTCGACGATGTCGCGGGGCGTCAGCTCGTCCTTGGTCAGTACGTCCCGCAAGAGCCCGAAGTCGGGTCGTCGCATAAGCGGAGCGCCGAGTGACGTGGTCCTGAGCTCATCGAGTTGGCGCTTTAGCTGCCGACCGCGGGCTCCCTTCTCGCCGAGCCTGGCAGTGACGGCGTTGATGATCCGATTGGGCTCCAGTCGTAGCTGCAGGTCCAGGCTGCTCCCGTAGTCCTCGGGCACGAGAAGTTCAAGGAGGTTGAGCAGGTCCTGCTCGTGGAGGTTGATCGGCGTCGCGGTGAGAAAGACCAGGTTCGCAGCCCAATCCGCGAGCTCCGTGCCGAGCGCGTAGCTCTTGGTGTCCTGGTTGCGCATGGCGTGCGCCTCATCGACGATCACCAGGTCGAACTCGGGCGGCACGGCCTGCAAGTCCTCCAGTCCGCCCCAGGTACGCAGGCGTTCGAGACTGCAGATGTAGGCCTGGCGAGTAGGCAGCCGGTTTTGCTGGTGGCGTTCGAGGAAGGACTTGAGGGCCCCGCTGTCGAGCTCCGTGAGCTCGAACTCGAAGCGGTCCTCCATCTCCTCCTTCCACTTGCCGAGGAGACTCGACGGGCAGACGATCAGGACTCGGTCTGCCTCTCCGCGAGCCTCAAGCTCGGTCCAGATGAGACCTGCCTCGATGGTCTTGCCGAGGCCCACCTCGTCGGCGATGAGCAACCTCGCTTTGCCGGTTTGCAGGAGCTTGAGCACCGGTTTGAACTGGTAGGGCCGGAACGTCGTGCGTGTGGCGCGGAACGAAAAGAGCGTGTTGGCGAACTTGCCCAGCAGCTTCGCGCGCGTGAGCGTGGCACCGAACCTGCTCGCCGGCGTTGGCTCACGGGTCACCCACGTAGGAGGGGTTTCGACCTGCGGACGCGGCCGCAGCCGGGGCTCCACCACGTCCTGCTGCCGACCTTCGACCATCACGGTGTACGTCCAGTGCTCGCGGAGAAACTTGCGGTCGCGCACTACCACGTCCGCGCCCCCGGGATGAGTCAGGGCAGCATCATTTACCGTGAATAGCGGCGCGGGGACCGTCACAGCCTTGTGCCACAACTCCTCCGCCCAGGCCCAGGCGGCGAGCAGAGGATGCTCAGGCTCAAGGCCGTACGGGGACACCACAATCCCGCCGCCTGGCGCGGCACCGGCTGCGACCTGCAGGACGATCGGGCCACCGTCAACCGCTTGGAACCAGTAGATGCCCTCGGGAAGCTCCACTTCCGGCTGCCACAACAACCGGCACTCGCTCACCTGGTCGGCAAGCGACCGAACGGGTGTGTCCAGGACGAGCGCACGTGTAAAGCGACCTCGATCGAGCGCGACATCGATTCGCTCGTGATCCGGGAAATAGCCGAACGTGGCATCATCAGTTGAAGAGGTGGTCATCGCCGAGGCGACCCTTTGCTTGGCCACGTGTCGATTTGAGGCTGGCGACCGGTCGGGACGGCATCCCCGGAGAGCCAAGCCGCCGTCCCGAAATGACCTCTTGTGCTCTGCTCGATCAGGGCGCGAACTTCACAGGCGGTCGGCGTGGCGTGCAGCGCCCAGGTGGGTTCCCGGTCGCGGAGAAACTCAAGTGGCTCTGACACGTTCTTCCCCTCTAGAACTCGGCAGGCAGCCGTAGAGCGACTATGCAAGTGAGCGGCCATCAGCACAAGGTGAGCAACGGTCACCACCAATTGGGTGCCTGGTCGGCCGAACCAAGGCTGCCAAGGTCGTCCGCACCGTCGCCCGAATGGAGGAACCACGAATCGAGGTTGCTGTGCCAGGCGTTAACCGGATCCGGTCTTGTTCACCCGAGGGGCCCACCGTGGAATCGCGTCACAGGAGCGGCGAGATGTTGGTGCCGGGCTCCTAGAGTCGGTGCAGCAGCATAGCCACATCTCCGTGCCAGCCACGAAGTTCAGCGACCGTTGGTGTCAGTCCGTACGTGTGGTGATGCATGGCCTGGCACAAGCCGTGCCATACGGTGCACGCCCTCGAAGGTGCCTCGGCGCCGGCCTAGACGGGCAGGACCGGTAGCTGGTGGCGCATGGGCCGGCCGGCGACGCATGGCGCGATCCGCTTCCAGTAGTCCGCAGCCGCTGTTCTACAGCGAGACGGGTCAGGCAGGCCGATCCGCGCTGCCGGCAACGACGCATGCTCGATGGCGGTCGGATCAGCAGCTCACCTGCAGCGTCGAGATTGTGTTCTGGGTTCACGGCTGGCTCTGCCGGTCTCCGTGATCGGCCGCCCGGCACGGAAGTCTCGGATACGGATCCGCTCGTGGCAGGTGTACTCAAGGGCGTCGCGGATGAGGTTGCAGACCACCGGGCGGCGGACCTAGTCGTCCACACCCCCGTCACGAGCGATGGCCGTACAGATGGCTCGGTCGATCAAGAAGTAAATCGGCGAGGGCGTAGACGAGGTTCAACCGCTGCACGACGACCTGTGCGTCGTCTACGGCCCAGACCATGAGCTGACCCGGGAAATCGCCGACCTGCTTGCCCGGCTCCGACTCGCCGCCGACGGATAGTTCCGCCACCGCCGTCTGCTCAGGTCTCCCCCGCGTGTTACCCGGGGTTGCTCGCGGCCTCGATGATCTCTATGCTTCCTGGGCGTCAAGAGTGGTCAGCGTCAAGCCTCCCGGCTTGCTGACCCGGCAACCGCGCCACCCGCGCACGGTGCCTCCGGGAGAAGACCAGGTCGACCGCAAGCTGCGGTACGGCAAGAGCGGGTGCCTCGTGGCACCGGAGAGCGAGTTCATCGTGCCATTCGAAGAGCTGGACCTGACTGCTTTCGCGGTCTGCCTGACCTGCGGGCACCTCCGCGACGGCGCTCCGCGCGAGCAGCGGTGCCGCTGCCAGCCACGTACCCCGGAGTGGGAGCAGCAGTGGCAGGGCCAGGACCTCGCCGGTGACCTCGACCTGTGTGGGTTGTGCGTCCGGGACACGGTGACCACCCGGACCCGGTGGTCGTGGCTGGCCTGCGGGACCTGCCGACACGTCTCCCAGGTCGTCGGAGAACGGTACGGCCACCGCGCCGCACTGCCGCGGGGCCGACACTCGATCATGAACGGCGACGTGATCCAGCCGCAGACGGCTGCGACCACTGTGGTCGCCGCCTCGCTGGTGGCTTCCGCGCGGCGTGGTAATTCGCTGCGCGAGTGGCAGCAGGTGGAGTTTCGCCCGGCTCGCCCAGCCACTACGCCTGACTGCTTCGAGCGTGCCGCTGGCCGAGTGGCAGCGGCACTCGCCGCCGTCGCTTGGAGCGAGCGTTGACGCCTTCGACCGCTACGGCGTCATGCCCGTACCCAGCGATCTCAGCGGCCTCCGGCAGGCCCAGAACGAATTCCTGTCCACTGCTCGTTGACCGCCAGTCCAGCCGGCTGCTGTTACCGCAAACAGCAGCCGGTTGGTCATCTACCGCTGCTGCGTCCAGATCCGAGACGGCGACGACCCTGACCAACTCGGCCTGCAATCAGGCATCGTGCCAGGAGGCCAATACCTGAGCGCAACCGTGCATGGTCCCCAACCCGCCGCCTACGCCCTGCTCACCCCGACCTTTGAACAGCTGCGGCGCTCCGGAGACCGAGACGACACTCGCCCCAGCATCGAGTACTACCGCGGCCACGACCGGATCGACCTGCTGATGCCCCTGCAAGGCTGAGCCTGAAACCGACCGGCCCCTACAGCCGACCCCATGTCCACTGCCCATCTGATGATCGTCCAACCGGATGTGTCACGGATCAAGTGACAGCGATCCGTGACACATCAAGTGGAGCCCGACACTGGGCTCACACTTTTGTGATCCGACAACTGATGCGTAACACATCTCTGCCAGGTGATGCGCGACAGCGCGATGAATCTACGAGCACATCGGTGGGCGTCGGGATTTGCCGCCGTCGGTCTGGTGCGTGAGCCCAGCAGACGAGCCGACGGATGAATCGCAAACCGTGCGGCTACGCTGCGGGCCATGTTGACGAGAGAGGACCAGGTGTTCGATGCGGTGGTCCGACGCATCGCCGCCGGCGGGTACATCGACGAGGTGCCACCCAGCCGGGTGGCGCCGCTCCGACCCGCGCCCCCTGCCGCAGTCGCGGAGGCCGAACAACTGGCTGGGAGATCACTGCCGTCGCTGCTGCGCCGGCTCTATCTGAAGGTCGGCAACGGCGGCTTCGGCCCCGGATACGCTCTCCTCGGCCTCAGGGACGGACATCAAACTGGCGGCCCGGACGCGCCGACCGGACTCAAGGGCGGCGTCCTCACTGTGTGCGACTGGGGCTGCGGCATCAGCAGTGAACTCAACCTCGCTGACGGCCAGATTTGGGGCTACGACCCGAACCCGGCCCCGGACGGCGTGTCTTGCGCGTTCCCGCAGCACATGACGATCGCTGACTGGTTCTCGAAGTGGGTCGAGGGCACGCTGTACCAGCCATGGCTTGTCCAGGACCCGACGACCGGCGAGTGGCGCGGCGCAACCGACATCGAGTACGCGGAGATGATCGAGGAGGCGTTTGGCCCCGGCGCCGAGGAGAACTGACCGCCGGACGCTGAGGTCCGCAGCATGGTCGCATCCCAACGTCGCACAGCGGGCACAGCTCGATCTCACCTGCCACATGCTCATGCCGCAGAGGTGTCGCAGATCAGTTGGCGCACACGTGTCGCGCATCAGCCGACGAAGAAAAAGGGGCTCACACTTTCGCGTGGTCCCCACCTGGTCCCAGGGCCTCGGCCCTTACTCGTTCAGGGCTGGATGTCGTTGGAGAGGTTGATCCGGATTTCCGTGGTGCGGTATCCGGCGCGACCGAAAGCGGCCGCCATAGGCGCGTTGCCCATGTCGGTGGTGGCGGTGATGCGCGACTCCCCATTGGCTGCGTGCAGGCGCGTGATCTCGGCGAGCACCTCGTCCACGTAGCCGCGCCCGCGGAACTCCGGCACCACCCCGAGATAGCCGACGTTCACGTTGTACGGGGTCGCGGAGGGAATCGCCATGCCCGCCACCTCGCCCTCGCGCGTGTAGGCGATCCGCCACCACTCCCGCTTGCCCGGCGCCCTGAGATAGAAGTCCATCTCCTCGCGCGCGGTCGCGTCCACGCCCTTGGCGGCCAGGTTCGCACGGGTCTGGGCATCCAGGCTCCCCTCGGCGATTCTCCTGAACACCGCGAGGAACTCCTCGTCGGAGGCCTCGGTGAACCGCAGTCTGCCGGCCGCGGGAGGCACCCCGTCGGCGGGTGCCCACTCGAACTGCAGCCGCTCCACCTCCCGGGTGAGGCCCGCCGCGTGCGCCGCCGCCCGCCGCCACTCCACCGCAGCCGAGGTAGCCGGATCGTCACGCCAGCCACCGGTGACCTTGATCTCGTACTGAACCGGCTCCGGGAACCCCGCCAGCGCCGCCCTGATCAGCTCGGCGGCGACGGCGGCACGGTCGCCAACGGCTGGATCCACATCGAGGCAGTCGAGCGCGACGGGATGCGGGCTACCCTTCGGCCCCCACCACAATGCCCGCCCCACGACCTGGCCGTCATGCTCGGCGATCCATGTCCATTCCGGCCGGTACATGTCCTCGGCCAGTTCGGCCAGGTAACGGTCGGCGGGGATCCACCCAACAGGCTCGATCACGATCCACGAGGTCACGCGGTCGATGTCCGCGGGGGCGGTAGCGCGGTAGGAGATCACCTGCAGAGGCTAGCGAAGCTCAGCACCATGTTTCGCAGGGGCCGAGGCTGCCTTGACGACGCGAAGAGAACGATCGGGCAGGGCAAGGGCTGGCTGCGCTGGTGAGTCGCCCGCTCTAAGCGCTCCACTAGGCGTGGCAGGACCTCGGCGGCCGTGGTGACGCTGCGGTCGAACTTTGTGACTGGAAGACCTCGGCAGCGTAGGCCGCAGCGCTAGCACTCTGATCGAAGGCGCTCGTGCCGAATACCTCGGCCGCATAGGCCAAGGCGCACGACACCGGCATGGTCTTTACGACCCGCTACGGACTGCCGGTCGAACCCGGAACTTCAACCGCTCCTACGACAGCCGCATCGCTCGCGCCGGCATCCGAAAGATCACCGTTCACGACGCCCGACGTACCTGCGGTTCGCTGCTGGTCGACTTGGACGTGCACCCTCGGGTCGCGATGGCGATCCTGCGGCACGCGGACTTCTCGATCATGATGGAGATCTACAGCCAGGTCTCGTCCAAGACGACCCGGGAAGCCCTGCGGAGGCTCGGCGAAAGCCTCGATCAATGAGCCGTTGCTGTACTTCGCTGCTGTACAAGATCAGGTCAGAGGCCATCCGGAAGATTCCGAATGGCCTCTTACCTGCGTCGGGACGGCCGGATTCGATCCGACGACCCCTTATTACCAGAAGTGACCGGACCAAGCTTGTCATTGCTTGTCGTAGATGGTGGTTGAGCTGTGAAGACACAGCAAGGCGCTCATCGCCTCTTGTCACCCTTCGTCAACGATTTGGCGGGGTTTTCGGGGGGGGGGTGAGTTGTTGGTGCGAATTGTGTGCGTCCGTCAGCCACTTTGCCGCCGGGCGACGCTGCCAGGCCCAGTCAGTGATGCTGCCAGCTTTCGGCCTGAAGCTTCGACAGCCAGTTGATCTGTGCGCGAGCTGCGGGGCATCGGGAGAGACCACCGGACGGCTTGGCTGCTAGCGTTCGCCGCCATGTGGACCGAGGAGATCGTGGCCGGGCGACCGGCCTGGCGGCACATCCCGTCGGGAGTCGTGTTTCGCGAGGTTCCCGGCGGCGCGTTCCGGATGGGGCTGTCCGATGCGGAGCTCGACGCGGTACGCGCCATCGAGCGCAGCGGCGGTGTCGAGGACACCATCGACCCGTTCCTTGCCAGCGCCAAGGACGCACAACCGGTACGCGAGGTGCACGTCGAGTCGTTCCTGCTCGCCCGGCACCCGCTGACCGTGGAGCAGGTCCGATACTGGCTGCCCGAATACGACGACGACTACGCCGAGACGGACACCGGCACGGCTCGGCTCGAAGGCGACCTGGAGGGCCTGCTCGAGCAGTTGCCGTTCGACCTGCCCAGCGAGGCACAGTGGGAATACGCGGCCCGCGCCGGCACCACCACGCTGACCTTCCACGGTGACGGGAAACCCGACGAGGACCAGCTTCTCGACGATTTCGGCGACGAGACGCGGACGGCCGTCGGCGAGAACGCGTTCGGGCTGGCGGCGATGGGCTCAGCGAACGAGCTCTGCGCCGACGTGTGGATCCCCGGGTTCGACGGCGCACCGTCGACCGCGCGACCGCGGACCGGAGACGGGCCCCGGACCGTACGCGGCGGAGCCGCCGACTTATATCCATGGCAGGGCTGTGACGAGTGGCTGCTACTGCTCTCCGCCACCCGGTACGAACACGCCGACTTCACGGCCGTACGTCCGGCGGCACCACTGCCACCCGATTGAGGCTGGTGGGAGTGGATCTGTTGCCAGCCGGCAAGCAGGCCGGATGGTCGACATTGGCGCGCTGAGGTCGAGAGGACGGCGTCGCGACGTCGTGCGGCATCGTAGACCAGGTGAGCAACACGGATGTCCTACCGGCTCCTGGCAGCAGAGCCGTGACTTCCTCACTGTCAGCGTCGGGGTTTAGCAAGCGAGTGTCCGGCTCCTGACACAGCTGCACGAGAGGGTCGTGCCGCTCGGATACCGCCTGCACCGCCGCAGCGGTGGATCCGTAGCGCGGCCGTGGTGACGCGCTGTCTGGCACGAGGTCGAGGTCTACTCCTAGGTCGCCTGCGTCGGATGCGTCATTCGCGCACCACGGGGCCCTTGTCCGCGTGACCCGGGTCGCTACACATCTGGCCCTCCGCCGCGTGGTCCCCAATCATCGGGCGGCGGTGCAGGATGATCCCTTCCAGCACACTCACTCCAGCGACCACCGCGAACAGGGTCGCCAGGGCGGCCAGGGCCGGCGCTAGGTGTGCTAGTGGCAACAGGATCAGGCAGAGCACGCTCGCGCCGATCCGTCGTCGCGCGATTTGCCGGTGGATCCGCCAGTGGGTGTAGGCGAAGGTGCCGAGGAAGAGCGCAGCGCCGCCGAAGAGTACGGTCCCCTCGCTGGCCCGAGGCGGCTCGAGGGGCTCTGTCACTGCCTCGGACAGGCCGACGGCGACCGTGATGATCGCGAAACTGAACAGCAAGTGACCGTAGATCATGACGGAGCGGCGGATGTCTGCCTGCTGAGCGCTGCGGGCCACCGCTTCCCGGAAAGCCCGGACACCGTAAATGAAGTACACCCACCAGAGTGCGCAGACCAGCGAGTAGGAGAGGCATACGGCGACCAACCGGGCAAGGGTCAACGGCTCGTCCACGGCTACCATCCCGACCTGGATCACCGACTCGCCGAGCACCAGGATGATCAGCAGTCCGTAGCGGTGTGTGTAGTGCAGCGGCCGGACCCGGACCTTGTCGAGCGTCCGTCGGGTGAGCGTGGTGCTGAACAGATCGACGAGAATCGCGATCGACCAGAGCACTATTCGCGTCGTACCGTGCAGCAGGCCACCCGCGAGTTGAAGCGGACCAGCCACCAGACCCGACCCGTAAGGGCGAAAGACCGGGGACCGCCAGCCGCCTGGGGTGCGCAAGGCCAATGCCGCCAGCAGTACCCGCATCGTCAGGTAAACACCGACGAACAGCAGGCCCCGATCGTCAAAGGCGCCGGGGACCGTCAGGGCCAGTAGCAGACTGCCGAGCCCGAGGGCGAAGACTCCAGCGCGGTCCAGCGCGTTGCCGACGTCGCGTTGGTCGGTGTAGAGCGTGGTGCCAACCCAGGCCCAATAAACGGTTACGAACAGGAGCAGTACCCGACCGATGCCCGCCCAACTGTGATCCTCGTGCAGCATGTGGGAGAACTGGGTGAGCGCGAACACGAAGGCCAGGTCGAAGAAGAGTTCTTCCCAGATGACCCCCTTCTCGGGAGGCGTGGTCGGCACTCCACCAGCATATCGACGATCAATCCGGAGAGATCCTGCTTCACCGCAAGCGTCAGGCGTCAATCACGGGACTGATTCCCTTAGCTCCCGGGCCGGACCGGAGTCGTTGGCAGGTGGCGTTTGACGCCAACCTGGCCGCCAGTGACGAGAGCTCGCCCAAGCACCGACCCGCCGGGGTCGACTCCTCCTACTGCGATTGACGCGCGATCACAGCCCAGAGCCGGCCGGAAAGGGAAGCCACGTGAGAAGTGCACGCCTCTGAGAGGGTGTTTGAGAACGGACGCAGACGCCGCAGGTCACGACCGCCGCAGGCCCTGCAGTCGCAGGCCAAGGTCGTCGTGGCTTGAGAAGTGGGCTGCGTCACATGGTGCGTCACTTGTTTGGCGTGCGATCAGCGACGACGACTCGTGGCTCCGCCGTCCACACCGGACCCACTCGTAGCCGCGCTGCCCGTAACCCCGGCCGCAGACCGGCTCGGCTTCGGCCTCGGCGGACTCAGCCGTCGCGCTGCACACTCCTCCGCTCGACTTCGCCGGCTCGAAGGATCGCGGCGGCCGCCTCCCATCTGCGCAGATAGTCCATCATGGGCAAGTCGCACACCACCTCCACGGAGTGGACCCGTGACCCGATGCATGGCAGTTAGTCGTATCGACATAGATCGTCGCTTAACTGTTCCCGGCGGGCCGATGTTGACCCCTTGACGATGGGCTTCTGCCGCAGTCTAATTTGGTGTCCATATAGGGGAGGCCGACTTGCGGGAGAGTTCCAGTTCGCCGTTCCGACGTCCATGCGTCGGCTCGCGCGGCTGCCGGGATCCCGAACAAAGCCAACGACATTCGCTGCCCGATAAAGGCGGCAGGACTGCGCCCCCGCTCACTGGAGATCGACCCCTTCGGAAGGAATCGGAGACGAGTATGAGTTTCTTGAGTCGGCGCGATTTACTGCGTCGAGTGGGAGGCAGCTTTATTGCCGGCGCAGGCATCGCCTTGTTTCCGGCCGGGTTCGCCTCGGCATCGCCCAAGACCGGCCTGACATCAACCCCCGGCAGCACAGCCGGCGGACCGGCGTATCCGGGAGACCCCGGCTTTGTCGCCAGGACGCCGGGGGAACTGGGTGCCGCTAAAGCCAGTTGGGAAACGCCGGAGTATGGCTACTACACCGGCCACAATCCTGCCAACCCTGGCACAGCGATCGACTCCCCCTGGCAGCTCGTCGCGGTAAACGCGTCCACCGCCTACGCCCTTGGGTACCGCGGGCAGGACGTCGCGCTGGGCATGATGGATTCGGGCTACCGGCCTACCCACGAAGGATTCCAGACCGGGCTGATCGTTCCGGTGAGAGCGGAGGGGTTCTACGGAACGTCCGGCTTCGGGTACCGGAACTCAGTAACCCCGTCGAACCCGTTTACTGCGGGCCAGCGGTTCACTGTGGCCGGCGACCAGGCGCGAACGAGTGACTACAGTCACGGGACCGGCATGCTTGGCGTCACCTCTGGCATTCGCGATGGCAAAGAGCAGCACGGCATCGCCTTTGGCTCGACGATGTATGTCGCCATGACCGGCGGTTCCGATACCCAGTCCCACGGCCCCTTCCACGATTACGTGTACTGGCGTACGGCCAATGAGGCCCTGGTTGACGCAGGCGCCCAGGTCATCAACAGCAGTTGGGGCTCTTATGTCCAGACTCTTGACAGGAGCCGCTTCGACGGCCTGGGTAACGACCTTGGGGTCAATGGCAACCTCGCCAACGCTTACCAACTGCGAGGCAAGGACAGCGCCAGCGCCACGGCGATGGCGATCATCATCCCCAACGAGCATCTGAAGGACCTGGAGTACCAGTACTTCCTCTTCAAGAAGAGCTATTCGGAAGACGGTATTCAATACAACCCGAACTACCCCGGACGCTCCTTCATGGATGCCATCTGGGACGCTATCAAGGATAGCGGTACCGTCAACGTGAGGTCGGCCGGCAACAACGACTGGAGCAACCCGTACTTCCGCCCGGCGTACCCCTTCTTCAATCCCGCGGCGGAGGCGCAGTGGGTATGCGTCGGCGGGGTGCAGCCTCCCACTGCGGCCAACCCCGAATACACGAAACAATTCGGGTACAACGAGGCAGGGCTCGCCAAATGGTGGACCGTATCCACTCCGTCGAACAGTGTTCGGACCACGAACAGCGGTGGCGACACCAACTATTCGAACTCGAGCGGAACGTCTCCGGCGACGCCCGTTGCGACAGCAGTGATGGGGGTTCTGCTCTCCCGCTATCCGAACATGGACGCCAAGCAGGTCCGTGATCTGATGTTCACCACGGCGAACAACAAGATGTCCGACGGTGTGAGGTTCCTCGGCACGGGTCAGACCTCCCCCTCCGGTGCATCCATCGCCTGGACCGCTCCCGACGGGGTTCCGGACGCACGCTGGGGCTGGGGCATCCCCGATCTGGACAAGGGCATGTATGGCCCCGGCCAGTTCCTGGGCCCCATGACCTACAACATGGACAAGGCGCCCCTGGACGTCTGGTCGAACGACATCAGCCAGATCGCGATCAAGGAAAGGGAGCGGGAGGATCGGGAGTGGCTGGCGGCCTACAAGAGACAGGGCATCGCCTTCGCCGGTGAATTCAGCCCCAACGTACTGACCCCGGACGGCAAGCTCAGCGAAAACGCCTTCATGCTTCAGGGAATTCTGGCTGATCCTTACGTTCAAGCCATCACCAACGGCCACCCGGAACTGTACGACAAGATCAGCTATGAGGACGCCACCAAGTGGCGTAAGGACTGGATGGACGCGCGCGAGGCCTTCATTCAAAACAACATCGACAACAACCGCTACACGGCGTCTCTGACCAAGCAGGGCTCCGGGATGCTGATCATGTCGGGCCACGCGACCTACGAAGGCGGCACGACGGTGGAAGGCGGCAAGCTTTCGATCGCCGGCTCGCACGCAAGCTCGGTCGCCGTCAAGGGCGGCACGCTCGGCGGCAGCGGTCTCGTGGGAGGCAGCATCCGCGTCAACAGCGGCGTGTTGCAGCCCGGCCTGTCGGCCGCGGAAGCGGCGTCCGCATTGTCCGTCAGTCTCACCGACGTTCCGCAGGGCAACGTCCTGAAGGTCAGCGGCGACGTGACCATCAGCCGAGCGGGTCGCCTCGCCATCACCATTTCCGGCGACTGCGACTACACGAGCGTGCGGGCCACGGGTGCCCTGGTGCTGGACGGCGAACTCACCCTGGACGTCCGCGCGCCCATCACCCCGGGCACGGTACTGACGATCATGAGCGGGGCCTCGATCAAGGGCCACTTCCACTCCATGCCGGAACGGCGGGTCCTGAACGTGCGCGGCCACATGTTCCGGGTGTCCTACAAGGGCGGCGCCATGACGCTGACCGCCGAGCGGACGCTGCCGGGGGCACGGCCCGGCAACGCCTAGCCACACGTGGCCTGATCAGCAAGGCTCAAGGTTCGCCTCAGCCTGGCTGACCAGGCCCTTGCCCGAGCAGAAATTACGACCCTGGTGGACGCCCCTCGCCGACATCCTCGCCTGGTTGATCCGACGCCGGCACCACGAACACGCCAAGTTCCGCCTCTACGCACGGCAAGCGGATGGGTTGCCACGTACTACATCGCCAAACCCGCCCAAGCCCCCGACGTCTCAGGACATCCTCGAGCGACTCGGCGCCGACCGCAGGCGACGCCCCACACCCGCATTGCCCCCAACGACGCGCAGGGATGACGAACCTGGTTACCGACCCCAATAAATGGGGGGGTTTCGGGGGCGGTTCAAAACCCCATAGGCAAACTTAAAGCCCCGACCAGCGTTTCCGCTGGCCAGGGCTTTTTGTCTGTCGGGACGGCCGGATTCGAACCGACGACCCCTTGACCCCCAGTCAAGTGCGCTACCAAGCTGCGCCACGTCCCGCCCCCGCGTGGTTTCCCCCGCGGCAGCCGGTACAGCTTAGCGCAGCAGCTCCGAGTCGTCCGCACAGGCCCCACCGCGTCGCGGCCTAGCCGAACCACCGCACAGCGAACCACCGCACAACCCCTAGAGCGTCCTAGGAGGGTGGGCTTGGATGGACAAATGCCGGATGGGCAGGAGCGCCCATCCGGCATTCGCGGAGCAGAAGAACGGCAGAACGGGACCGGGTCAGCCGTGCGCCTTGCCTCGGCCTCCGGGGCCGAGCTTCTTACGCGGGCGGACCGAGATCTCGATCGGGCTGCCCTCGTACCCGAATTCCTCGCGGAGCTTGCGCTCGACGAAGCGCTGGTAGCCGGCGTCGAGCGGGCCGGTGGTGAAGAGCACGAACCGTGGCGGCGCCACACCGGCCTGCGTCGCGAACAGGATCCGCGGCGCCCGCCCACCACGTACCGGGTGAGGGGTGGCCTGCACCAGCGCGGTGAGCCACTGGTTGAGGTGCGCGGTCGGCACGCGGGTTTCCCAGCTGGCCAGCGCCTTGTTGAGGGCCGGGGCCAGCTTGTCCACGGCACGACCGGTCATCGCCGACAGGTTCAGCCGGATCGCCCAGGGGATGCGGCGCAACTCCCGGTCGATTTCCTTGTCCAGGTAGTACCGACGGTCGGCGTCGACCAGGTCCCACTTGTTGAACGCGATGACCAGCGCCCGACCCGACTCGGTCACCATCGACAGGATCCGCTGGTCCTGCTCGCTGATCGGTTCGCTGGAGTCCAGCAGCACCACGGCCACCTCGGCGGCCTCGATCGCACCGGCGGTACGCAGGCTGGCGTAGTACTCGGTGCCGCTGGCCTTGCCGACCCGCTTGCGCAGCCCGGCCGTGTCGACCAGTTGCCAGGTCTGACCGCCGATCTCGACCAGGCTGTCCACCGGGTCCACTGTGGTGCCCGCCACCGAGTCGACGACCGCCCGCTCCTCACCGGAGAACCGGTTCAGCAGGCTGGACTTGCCAACGTTCGGCCGCCCGACCAGCGCCACCCGGCGCGGCCCACGCGGACGGTTCTCCACGATCGCCGGTGCCTCCGGCAGCGCGGCGAGGATGGCATCCAGCAGGTCGCCGGAGCCGCGTCCGTGCAGGGCGGACACCGGGAACGGCTCACCGAGGCCGAGCGACCACAGCGAGGTGGCCTCCATCTCGATGGAGTTGTTGTCCGCCTTGTTGGCCACCAGGATCACCGGCTTGGCGCTGCGCCGCAGCATCTTCACCGCGGCCTCGTCCACGTCGGTGGAGCCCACCATCGCGTCGACCACGAAGAGCACCACGTCGGCGGTGACGACCGCCGTCTCGGCCTGCGCCGCGATGGCCGCGGCCCGGTCCTTCGCGTCCGGTTCCCAACCGCCGGTGTCCACCACTGTGAACGCCCGGCCGTTCCACTGCGCGTCGTACGGGACCCGGTCGCGGGTCACGCCGGGGACGTCCTCGACGACCGCCTGCCGGCGGCCGATGATCCGGTTGACCAGCGTCGACTTGCCCACGTTGGGGCGGCCGACCACGGCCACCACCGGCTGCGGGCCGCTCGGCTCCTCGACGGCGACGTCGGGCTCCCGCAGCTCGACCCACCCACCACCATCGCTACTCATGCCACGCCCCGCTCGGTGAGCATGTCGCGCAGCCGCGCCACGACCTCGTCGATGCCCAGCTCGGTGGTGTCCAGCACCACCGCGTCGGGCGCCTGGGTCAGCGGGTTGACCTTGCGGGTCGAGTCGAGACGGTCCCGCCGGGCCAGATCGGCGGCCGTGGCCGCCACGTCGGCGGCGTCCTCGGCGCTGCGCCGGGCGGCACGGGCCGCCTCGGAGGCGGTCAGGAAGACCTTCAGGTCGGCGTCCGGCGCCACGACCGAGCCGATGTCGCGGCCCTCGACCACCATCCGACCAGCGTTGGCGATCATCTCGCGCTGCCGGTTGACGAGCAGCTCACGGACAGCCGGCACGGCGGCGACGGCGGAAACCGCGCCGGTCACTTCGGGGCCACGGATGTCGGCATCCACGCCGACCCCGTCGATGGTCACGGCGTACCCCTGCGGGTGGGTGCCGATGCGCAGGTTGACCTCGCCGGCGACCTTGGCCACCGACGCGGTGTCGGTGAGATCCACGCCGGAGCGCAGCACGGCCCACGTGATCGCCCGGTACATCGCCCCGGTGTCCAGGTAGCGCGCACCGATGCTCGCGGCGAGGCGCCGCGACACGGTGGACTTACCCGAACCGGACGGCCCGTCCACAGCGACCACACATCGCCCGGTCCGTACGTTTTCCTCCACCGTGTCCTCCTCAGCCCGTACCTCGCGGATCGCCCGGTGATCTGGCGCCGCAAGCGGTTGTCAATCGTCATCAATCATGCCCGGGTCCATTGGCGGACCTGCGCGCGACGCCGCCGGAGGCGACCCACGCCACCCGGGCGGCCGCGTCCCGGCCATCGGTGGAGCCTACCGGCTGCCGTACCCCGAACTCGGGGGTCAGTCACCCACCGCGTTGAACAGGGCGGCGACCTCGGCGTTCGTCAACCGCCGGATCCGTCCGGTCCGCAGTTCGCCCAGCCGGATAGGACCGATCGAGGTACGCACCAGCCGGGTGACAGGGTGCCCGACCTCCTCCATCAGCCGGCGGACGATGTGCTTGCGGCCTTCGTGCAGGCTCAGCTCCACCTGGGCGGATTTACCCAGGGTGTCCACCACCTTGAACGAGTCGACCTTGACCGGCCCGTCCTCCAGCTCGACGCCGGCCAGCAGCCGCTTGCTCAGGTTGCGCGGGATCGGCCCGACCACCTCGGCCAGGTAGGTCTTCAGCACTTCGTACGAGGGGTGCATGAGCTTGTGCGCGAGGGTGCCGTCGTTGGTGAGCAGCAGCAGGCCCTCACTGTCCGCGTCGAGCCGCCCCACGTGGTAGACCCGCTGCTCCACCCGGTTGCCGATGAACTCGGCCAGCTCGTTGCGCCCCTTGTCGTCAGCCATGGAGGTGACCACCCCGCGCGGCTTGTTCATCGCCACGTAGACGAGGCGAATGTCGACCTGGAGGCGCTCCCCGTCCACGTGGATCACGGAGGTGGCCGGGTCGACCTTGTCGCCGAGCTTGGCGACCCGCCCGTCCACGGTGACCCGGCGGCGGAAGATCAGGTCCTCACAGGCGCGCCGGGAACCCACGCCGGCGGCGGCGAGCACCTTCTGCAGGCGCTCAGCCCCCTCGTAGACGGGCGCGTCGGGTTTCGGGGAACGGTTATCGGGTCGCATCAGCAAGCTCTTCTACGTCGTCGGGCAGGAAGGGTGCGAGGGGCGGCAGCTCGTCGACGGTGTTCAGCCCGAGCTTCTCCAGGAACAACGTGGTGGTCCGGTAGAGGAACGCCCCACTGTCCGTTTCGGTGCCGCACTCCTCGATGAGGCCACGGGTGACCAGCGTACGGATGACCCCGTCGCAGTTCACACCCCGGATGGCTGAGATTCGCGAACGGGTCACCGGCTGCTTGTACGCAACCACAGCGAGCGTCTCCAGCGCCGCCTGGGTCAGCCGCACGGACTGCCCGTCCAACACGAACCGCTCAACGTACGTAGCGTATTCCGGCCGGGTGTACAGCCGCCACCCGCCCGCCGCCCGCCGCAGCTCGAACCCGTGCCCGGACGCCGTGTAACCGGCGGCGATCTCGTCGAGCATCGGCCCGACCCGCTCGGCGGGCTGCTCCAGCACCTGGGCCAGCACCAGCTCGCTGACCGGCTCGTCGACCACCAGCAGAATCGCCTCCAACGCGCCGCGCAGCTCACTGTCGGACAGCTCGGGCGCGGGCTCCGGCACGACCGTCGCCCGCCGCCGTCCCGCCAACTGCCGCCGGGGTACGCCCGCAGTGTCACCCGACTCCCCCACCGTGCCGTCCGTCACCTCGCCGAGGTCCGGGCGCGCCGAGCCCACGTCGCCCGCAGCCGCCTCAACGCGATCGGGCTCACCCGGGCCCGCCTCGTCTGGGCCCTGCCCATCCGGGTCACCCTGCGCAGAGCCCGGCGCGACCACGTCCGGCTCGGCGGCTTCTGGCTCCGGTCCGGGCGCTGCCAAAGCGGGCTCGTCGGTCTCCGGTGACGCGGCGGAGCCGTCCGGCTCCGTGGGGGTGTCGGCGGCGGGCGGGCGGGGACGGTCCCACGGGGGCACCCAGGCGGCGGCCTGGTCGGCCAGCGAGTCCCGACGTTGCTCGTCACTCATCCCGCGCACCCTCCGTCGTTCCCGTCCCGTCCGGCCCGCCGGCCTCCCCCGTCGGCTCAAGCTCAGCCCCCGCCGGCTCAGGACCCGCCCCCGTCAGTTCAGGCCCCGGTGACTCCGGGTCGGCCGGGGCTCCGGCGTACTCGTCGACGTGCAGCTCGGTGTCGCCGTCGGCCGGGCCGGTCCAGCGCACTGTCAGCTCCTCCAGGGCCTGCTCCTGCACGAACGACACCAGGCCCTCCCGGTACAGCTCCAGCAGCGCGAGGAACCGGGCCACCACCTCCAGGGTGGCCTCGCAGTCCGCGCAGAGCAGCGAGAACGTGGCGGTGCCGGCCCGGCGCAGCCGTGCGGCGAGGATCGCGGCGTGTTCCCGGACACTGACCCGGACCATGTGCACGTGGGCGATGGAGACCTCCGGCACCGGCTTCGGGGTCATCGCCTTCACGGCCAGCTTCAGCAGCCGCTGGGGGCCGATGCCGAGCACCAGGTCGGGCAACGCCTCGGCGTAGCGGGCCTCCAGGCTCACGGCGCGCGGGTAGCGTCGGCCGCCGACGGCCTCCAGCTCGGCGATGTGCGCCGCCGCCTCCTTGTACGCCTTGTACTGCAACAGTCGGGCGAAGAGCAGGTCCCGTGCCTCCAGCAGGGCGAGGTCGGCTTCGTCCTCCACCTCGGCGGCGGGCAGCAGCCGGGCTGCCTTCAGGTCGAGCAGGGTGGCGGCGATGAGCAGGAACTCGCTGGCCTCGTCCAGGTCCCAGTTGTCGCCCATGGCCCTGATGTAGGCGATGAACTCGTCGGTGACCGTGTGCAGGGCCACCTCGGTGACGTCGAGTTTGTGCTTGCCGATCAGTTGCAGCAGCAGGTCGAACGGGCCGGTGAAGTTGGCCAGCCGCACCGTGAAGCCGGTGGCAGCGGGATCGACCGGCGGCACACCGTCGACCACGGCCGCGTCGGCGGTCTCGGGTGGGTCGAGGGGTGGCGCGGTCACCGGACGACCGTAGTCCACGAGTCGGGCACGGGACGTTCCGGCTACCGCTCCGACTGGGCGGCGATCACCTCGCGGGCCAGCTGACGGTAGTTACGTGCCCCGGAGGAGGCCGGGTCCATCGTCGTGATGGGGGCACCGGCCACGGTGGACTCGGGGAACTTCACCGTCTTGGTGATGACCGTCTGGTAGACCTTGTCGCCGAACGCCTCCACCACCCGCTGGAGGACCTGGCGGCAGTGCGTGGTGCGGCTGTCGTACATGGTGGCGAGGATGCCTTCGAGCTCCAGGTCGAAGTTGAGCCGCTCGCGCACCTTGTCGATGGTGTCCAGCAGCAGTGCCACACCCCGCAGGCTGAAGAACTCGCATTCGAGGGGGATGAGCACGCCGTGCGCGACGGTCAACGCGTTGATCGCCAGCAGGCCGAGTGACGGCTGGCAGTCGATCAGGATGTAGTCGTACTCCTTGCGGACCGTGCGCAGGACCCGGGCCAGGGCCATCTCCCGCGCGACCTCGTTGACGAGCTGGATCTCGGCGGCGGAGAGGTCGATGTTGGCCGGCAACAGATGCAGCCCCGCGACGTCGGTCTTGATGACGACGTCCTCGGCGATGATGTCGTCCTGCATGAGCAGGTTGTAGATGGACAGGTCGAGGTTGTGCGGGTTGACGCCCAGCCCCACCGAGAGCGCGCCCTGCGGGTCGAAGTCGACGAGCAGCACCTTGCGGCCGTACTCCGCGAGGGCGGCGCCCAGGTTGATGGTGGTGGTCGTCTTACCGACGCCACCCTTCTGGTTGGCCATCGCGATGATGCGCGCGGGGCCGTGCCGGTCGGTGGGCATCGGCTCGGGAATGGGCTTGCGCATCGTGTAGGCAGCCGGGTCCGCAGGACCCAGGTCCGCGCCGAGCGTGGCCTGCTGCTCGCGGAGCTCCGACGTCCAGGTCTCGGCACGGTCACCGTTGCCAGCCATGTGCTCGTTGCCCCCTCCCGACGACCCACCCGGCGTCGGAGCCGTCCGACGTCCTTCGCGGCGCCGCTGCGCACCCCGGTCGTGTCGCTCCAGGAGGTCCGCGCCGATGCCGACTGTACGCCACCGACCAGCAGGGGGTTCGGCACCGGCCCGGCGTGTCGGCGTCGACCGCTACCGGTTCAGCCCTGGGCGCGGGGATGGGCGGTGGCGTACACCTCCCGCAGCCGCTCCACGGTGACCAACGTGTAGACCTGGGTGGTGGTCACCGAGGCGTGGCCGAGCAGCTCCTGGACCACCCGGACGTCGGCGCCACCGTCGAGCAGGTGGGTGGCGTAGGAGTGGCGCAAAGTGTGTGGGGAGACCGCGGCCGGCCCGTCGACGGGCAGCCCGGCCCGGTCGGCGGCGCGGCGCAGGATGCCCCAGGCGCCCTGGCGGGACAGCGCGCCACCGCGGGCGTTGAGGAACACCGCCGGGGTGCCCCTACCGGCGGCGGCCAGCCCGGGACGGGCCCGGACCAGGTAGGCGCTGACGGCGTCGACGGCGTACCCGCCGATGGGCACCAGCCGCACCCGGCCGCCCTTGCCGCGCAGCAGCACCGTGCCGTCGTCGGTGTCGAGGTCGTCCACGGCGGCGCCGACCGCTTCGGAGATGCGCGCGCCGGTGCCGTACAGGAACTCCAGCAGCGCCCGGTCGCGCAGCGCGAGAGGCGCGTCGTCGCCGGTCGCGGTGATCGGGCCGGCGGTCTCCAGCAGCCGGACCACGTCGTCGACCGGTAGCGCCCGGGGCAGCCGCCGGGGCGGCGTGGGCGGGCGGACGTCGCGGCTCGGATCGGCGCCGGCCAGGCCCTCGCGCAGCGCGAAGCGGTGCAGGCCGCGTACCGCGCTGGCCGCGCGGGCGGCGGAGGAGACAGCGAGGGGCGGGTGCGCGTCGTCGCCGGCGCGCAGCCGCGCCAGGTGCGACTCGACGAGGCCGGCGCCGACCAACGCGAGGTCGGTGACGCCGGCGTCGGCCAGGGTGGCGAGATAGCGGTCCAGATCCCGGCGGTACGAGGCGAGCGTGTTCGCGGAGAGGCCACGTTCGACGGTCAGGTGGTCGAGGTACCCGCGAACGGCACGGCGCAGCGCCGGCGCGGGCTGTTCGCCCACGCCGGCGCCGGCTACACCGTCGGTCAGTGCCCTGCCCCTCGGCTCGCTACCGCTCGGCCGCCACCGTTCAGGCCAGCACGTCGGCCAGCGGGAGCACGTCCATGCCGTGCGCCTCGGCGACCGGGCCGTAGGTGACCTGACCGGCGTGGGTGTTGAGGCCCAGCGCCAGCGCCGGGTCGTTGCGCAGCGCCTCGCGCCAGCCCTGGTTGGCCAGTTCCAGGGCGTACGGCAGGGTGACGTTGGTCAGCGCGTAGGTGCTGGTGTTCGGCACCGCGCCGGGCATGTTCGCCACGCAGTAGAAGATCGACTCGTGGACCTTGTAGACCGGGTCGGCGTGCGTGGTGGGGCGCGAGTCCTCGAAGCAGCCGCCCTGGTCGATGGCGATGTCGACGAGAACGCTGCCCGGCTTCATCCGGGAGACCAGCTCGTTGGAGATCAGCGTCGGGGCCTTCGCGCCGGGCACCAGCACCGCGCCGATGACCAGGTCGGCGTCGAGCACGGCGCGCTCGACCTCGTACGCGTTGGAGGCGACGGTCTGCAGGTGGCCCCGGTAGATCGCGTCGGCCTGCCGCAGCCGGGCGACGTTCTTGTCCAGCAGCAGCACCTCGGACTGCAGACCCAGCGCGATCGCGGCGGCGTTCATGCCGGAGACACCGGCGCCGATGACCACGGTCTTGGCCGCGTACACGCCGGAGACACCGCCGGGCAGCACACCACGCCCACCACCGGTACGCATCATGTAGAAGGCGCCCACCTGCGGGGCGAGCCGGCCGGCGACCTCGGACATCGGGGCGAGCAGCGGCAGCGACCGGTCGGGCAGCTCGACGGTCTCGTACGCGATGCCGGTGACCCGGCGGTCGATCAGCGCGTCGGTGCACTCCTTGGAGGCGGCCAGGTGCAGGTAGGTGAAGAGCACCTGCCCCTCGCGCATCCGGTGGTACTCCTCGGCGATCGGCTCTTTGACCTTGAGGACCAGCTCGGCGGTCTCCCACACCTCGTCGGCGGTGGCGAGGATCTTCGCGCCGGCGGCGGCGAACTCCTCGTCGGTGATGCTGGAGCCAACCCCGGCGCCGGACTCGACGAAGACCTGGTGGCCGCTGCGGGTGAACTCGTTGACACCCGCTGGCGTGATCGCCACGCGGTACTCGTGGTTCTTGACCTCGCGTGGGATTCCGACCTTCACGATGCAGACACCTCTCTTCGGGGCTGCTCTCCCCCGACTGCTCGGTGCCACGACGGCCCCTTTGCCGCCGCGGTACACCGGTCCTGCGGCGGCAGTCTAGGCGCGCCCGGTGCCGCCGCGAGCCAGCACAGTGACACCCGGTGCCCGGGTGTCCTGACGATGTGTCAGGGCACCGCCGAGATACGGCGGTCGAGCGTCACCTCAGCCAACAGGACAATGTTTCACCACTATCGTCCCATCTGCCGGGCGGCGGTGCGGACAGCCGGCGAGTGGATCACTAATGTGTCCGCCCATGACCACTCCTCCTTACCAGCCCGGTTACCCCGAGCCGGGGTACCCCCAGGGCGTCTCCGACAAGAGCAAGATCGTCGCGGGTATCCTCGGCATCCTGCTCGGCACCTTCGGTGCCGGTCGGTTCTACACCGGACACACCAAGATCGCCGTTCTCCAGCTCGTCGTGAGCGTGGTGACCTGCGGCCTCGGCGCTTTCTGGGGCCTCATCGACGGCATCCTCATCCTGGTCAACGGCGGCACGGACGCGCAGGGCCGTCCGCTGCGCGACTCCTAGACCAGCAAGCGAAAGGGGCCCCGCGGTTGACCGCGGGGCCCCTTTGGCGCGTACTCCCCCGACCGGCTGGACCGGCGGCGACGCTCAGCGCGGCAGCGGCGCGTCCGCCCGACGCAGAGACGCGAAGCCGGTGTCCCGGGCCCGGGCCGCGGCCAGCAGCCCGGCCACCGCGGACGCGTTGGTGATCTCACCGGCCGCGACCATGGCGACCGCCTCGTCCAGATCGATCCGGACGACCTGGAGGTCGGCCTCCTCGTCGTGGCGCTCGTGCCGCTCGTCGGCCGGCACGTCGGCGAGGTCGCGGGCCAGGAACACCCGGACGATCTCGTTGGTGAACCCCGGCGAGCTGTGCAGGTCCACCAGCACGTCGACCCGCCCGGCGGTGAGGTCGGCCTCCTCGGCCAGCTCCCGCAGCGCGGCCACCGGCAACTCCTCGCCGGAGACGTCCATCAGACCGGCCGGCAGCTCCCACAGGTGCCGCCCGACCGGGTGCCGGTACTGCCGGATCAGCACCACCTGGCCGGCGTCGTCGAGCGCCACCACGGCCACCGCCCCGACGTGCCGGACGAGGTCACGCAGCCCGGTCCCACCGCCCGGCATGGTCACCTCCTCGGTGACCACGTCGAAGATCCGCCCCCGGTACCGCTCCTGCCGGGAACGCACCTCGTAGCGGTGCTCCAGGTTGCTCACGACGCCGACGACGCCTTCGTCGCGGCACCGTTGCGGGCGGCCTTGCGCGTCGTCGGGGCCTCCGCCGCCGCGTCCAGGTCGACCGGCAACTGGTCGGCCTGCGAGTACGTCACCGCGGCCTTGACGAACGAGGCGAACAGCGGGTGCGGGCGGGTCGGACGGCTCTTCAACTCGGGGTGCGCCTGGGTGGCCACGAAGAACGGGTGCAGGCTCCGGTCCAGTTCGATGAACTCGACCAGCCGGCCGTCCGGCGAGGTGCCGGAGATGTGCAGACCCGCCTTGGTCAGCGCGTCCCGGTAGGCGTTGTTCACCTCGTACCGGTGCCGGTGCCGCTCGCTGATCTCGGTGCTGCCGTACGCCTCGGCGACGATCGAGCCCTCGGTCAACGTCGCCGGGTACGCGCCCAGGCGCATCGTGCCGCCCAGGTCACCCCGACCGGCGACGATGTCCTCCTGGTCGGCCATCGTGGCGATGACCGGGTGGGCCGCCTGCTCGTCGAACTCCAACGAGTTCGCGCCGTCCAGGTCCGCCAGGTGCCGGGCCACCTCGATGGTCATGCACTGCAGGCCGAGGCAGAGGCCGAGCAGCGGGATGCCGGCCTCGCGGGCGTACCGGGCAGTGCCGATCTTGCCCTCGATGCCGCGGACGCCGAAACCGCCGGGGATGAGGATGCCGTCCACGCCGGCCAACGCCGCGGCCGCTCCGGCCGGGGTGACGCACTCGTCGCTGGGCACCCACTTGAGCTGCACCCGGGCCCGGTGGCCGAAGCCCGCCGCCCGGATCGCCTCACTCACCGACAGGTACGCGTCGGGCAGGTCGACGTACTTGCCGACCACGGCGACGGTGACGGTGTGCCGGGGGCGGTGCACCCGCTCCAGCAGGTCGTCCCAGCTGGCCCAGTCCACGTCCCGGAAGGAGAGGCCGAGCCGGCGTACCACGTACGCGTCGAGCCCCTCCCGGTGCAGCACCTTCGGGATGTCGTAGATGCTCGGGGCGTCCGGGGCGGCGACGACCGCCTCGGCGTCCACGTCGCAGTAGAGCGACAGCTTCTCCTTGAGCTTCACCGGGATCTCCCGGTCGCAGCGGAGCACGATCGCGTCCGGCTGGATACCGATGTTGCGCAGCTGCGCCACCGAGTGCTGCGTCGGCTTGGTCTTCAGCTCACCCGATGGCGCCAGGTACGGCACCAGCGAGACGTGCAGGTAGAAGCAGTTGTCGCGGCCAAGGTCGTGGCGGACCTGACGGATCGCCTCCAGGAACGGCAGCGACTCGATGTCACCGACCGTGCCACCGACCTCGGTGATCACCACGTCGGGAAGCTGGCCGTCCTCGTCCGGGTCGGCCATCGCCAGGATCCGCGACTTGATCTCGTTGGTGATGTGCGGGATGACCTGGACGGTGTCGCCCAGGTACTCGCCGCGCCGCTCCTTGGCGATCACGTCGGAGTAGATCTGACCGGTGGTGACGTTCGCCTTACCGGACAACGCCCGGTCGAGGAACCGCTCGTAGTGCCCGACGTCGAGGTCGGTCTCGGCGCCGTCCTCGGTGACGAACACCTCACCGTGCTGGAACGGGTTCATCGTCCCCGGGTCGACGTTCAGGTAGGGGTCGAGCTTCTGCATCACCACGCGCAACCCGCGCGCGGTCAGCAGGTTGCCGAGGCTGGAGGCGGTGAGGCCCTTACCCAGCGAGGAGGCGACGCCCCCGGTGACGAAAATGTGCCTGGTCGTCCGTGCTGATGGGGCCAAGGCCTGCTCCCGTGTCGTCTGTCGCGGTCATGCAGACCGCCGTGCTTGATCAGCAAAGTGATCACGCGATCCACGGGATTCGACGGTAACACCTCCCGGGCGGGTACCCGCAGGCCGCACCCCGGCCGCGACACCTCCGGGCCATCCGGACGAGGCCCGGCGCTCAGGACGCGGCAACCTCCGTCGATGACCGGGGGACCTGCCGGGGCGGCACGGGCACCGTCGGCGCGGCGTCCGGCGTCGACCCGCTCGCGGTCGGCTCGGCCGGTTCGTCGGCGTCCCCCCGGCGCTCGCCCGCAGGGTCCGACACCGGTTGGGCGACCGTCGCCGGCGCGCCCGGGGGCGGGCCGGCGATCGGACGGGGATGCACGGCACCCAGTGGCCCACCGCCGCCGGTCGGACCGTCACCGCCACCGGCCGGGCCGACCCCGCCGGACCCCGAGTCGTCGTCGGCGCCGTTGGCGCGGGAGCGGGCCGCTACCGGGCGGGTCCGGTCCGCGGCGTGCCCGAGCACCCGTAGCGACGCCAGGGCCGCCATCGGCACCACCAGGGCGGCGGCAGCACCCATCACGTCCAGGGCCGCGCCGTCGAGCACACCACCGAGCACCGCGGCGACCACGGTGCCGGCCAGCGCGGCCCGGACCGCCGGGTAGATGCCGAACAACCGCATCAGCCCACCCCACGGCTGCAACAGGGCGAACCACACCAGCAACCCGGCGGCCAGCGCCAGCACCGTCAGCGGGCTGTTGACCAACGTCTCGAAGTTCTCCGTGCTGGAGCGGTGCACGGCGAACCCGCCGGTGCCGTCACCGAGCGCGGAGAGGAACCGGCCCAGGCTGCCCCGCTCCGCGGCCGGACGCCGCAGGTCCACCACCGCGAACCCGATACCGACCGCCAGCGCGGCCATGGTGGCCCAGGCCAGCCGGCTGACCGTCAACCAGCCACCGGCGCTGATCACGGCGGCGACGCTCACCCCGGCGGTGAGCGCGATCGCGCCGACCGGGTCGGCGCCCAGATACGGGCTGCCGACCACCACCACGGCGAGGCCACCCACCGCCACCATCACCGCCGGCCGCCAGCCCCGGTGCACCCGTTGCGCGAACCAGCCGCCGGTGACCAGCGCACCGGCGAGGAACACTCCCAGACCCACAGTGCTCAGCCCGGCGTACCGGCCGCCCTGCAACGCGGAGTAGCCGACCACACCGTTGAGTTGCAGGCGGGCCCCGGTCAGCACGTCCAGCCCGACCACGAGCGTGGTGAGGCCGGCCACCGCCCCCAGCGGCCCGAGGGTGTTCGCGTACCCGGGGGCGAACCGCACCGCCGCGGTGCCGGCGGCCACCAGCAGCGCCGTCACCCCGGCGAAGATCCACCCGGGGTGCTCACCGCGCCACCAGGGCACCGCGTCGGTCAGCAGCGCCGCCGGCACCGTCAACGCCGCGGCGACCAGCAGCAGCTCCATCACCGCCACGATCCGCCCGGAGACGGGCGTCGGACCGGCCGGGCCGGCGTGCGGACGGGCCCGGCGCAGCAGCGGCAGGATCGCGACGGCCAGCAGCACCTGCACCCCGGCGAGCAGCGTGAAGAACACCCCGGAGACGGAACGCTGCGCGGCCGCCTCCCGGTCGGCGTTCGCCGGCGCGTTGATGGCCTCGGTCAGATCGGCGGGACGACCGCCGGTGCTGATCGCCGGACGGCCGAGGAAGAGCCGCTCCGGCATGGGCCGGCCCAACGCGGCGAGGGCGGTCGGCGCGAGGTCGACGAGTTGCAGGTACCCGTCCCGGCCGGTGCTGGCCGACGTGAGCCACCCCCGCTCCCAGCCCGGCCCGTCGGCGACCGCCACGTGCAGCCGCGCCGGCTGGGTGGTGTCGGAGATCCCCGCGACCAGCACCAACGACCGTGGGGGTCGCGCCGCCAGCACCCGGGCCAACTCGGCGTCCGCCGCGCGGGCCTCCTCGGCGCGGGTGGCCGCGTCGGCCCCCTTGACCGTGCCGAGGTCGACGATGCTCAGCACACACGAGCCGAGCAGCGGCCGCGGGTCGGCCGGCAGCCCCGAGGCGTACCGGTCGACGCGGCCGAACGGTCGGGCGGCGGCCACCGCCGCGCCCGGCCCCACGGCGACAGAGCACCGCACCGACTCGGACAACGAGCCGGGCAGGGCGCCCCAGGGCAGCCGCTGCTGGTTGTACTGGACCACGCTCTCCTGGTCGGGCAGGTTCGCGCCGATGCCGTCGGGCTGTTCCACAGTCACCGCCGCCGACGGACAACCGTCGACCGACCGGCTGCCGTTCCACGCGGCGAAGCTGCCCGCGCCCAAGGTCAGCCAGCCGTCCACCGGGCAGGTGGGCCGGTGCGCGGACCGCACCGACAGGGAGCCGATCGAGCCGTCCTGGGCCATCCGCCACAGCGTCGGGGTGCTCTGCGGGTTCACGTCGTCCCAGCGCAGCCCGGCGATCCCGGCGAGCACCACGAAGTCAGCGGTGCGTTGCGGGGCACCCTGGGGTGGACGGGCCGCGAGCGCGGTGACGCCCAGCGCCACCACGAGCACTGTCAACAGGGCGGGGGCGATTCGGCGCAACATCACCGGTGTCCCGTTCTCGGGGCGTCGGAGCCCGGGGCGGCCGCCGCACCGCCGGGGTTCCCGGCCAGCTCGGCGTAGAGGGCGGCAAGCGTGGCGACGGTGTCCGCCTCGGTCGGCCACGTCGCCGCCCGTTCGGTCCCGCGCCGGCCCAACTCCGCCCGCGCCGCCGGGTCGTCCAGCAACGCGCGTACGGCCGCGTCGAGGGCGTCCACGTCACCGGCGGGAACCAGCGTGGCGGCGTCGCCGACCAGATCCGGGAGCCCGCCGACAGCGGTGGCCACCAGTGGCACACCGGCGCGCAACGCCTCCTGGGCGAAGAGTTGCCGCGCCTCCCAGTCGCTGGTCACCACCGCCAGGTCGGCGCCGGCGAGCAGGTCGGCCACGTCGGTGCGGTGCCCCAGCAGGGTCACCGGGGCGCGGGCGGCGGAGGTCCGCGCGGCGAGCGGCAGATACGCCGGCCCGCTGCCCGCGATCACCACGACCGGCGGCGGGGTACGCGTACGCCAGCGGGCCGCCGCGTCGATCAGCACGTCGTAGCGCTTCTGCGGGTGCAACCGACCGACCGAGACGATCAACGGCTGGTCCGGGCGGACGCCGAACTCGGCGCGTACCGCCGCCGGGCGTCGACGCGGCGCGGGCAGCGTCGGCGCGGCGACCGGGGCGAGCCGGGCGTCGACGGCACCCACCTCGGCGGCCCGCCGCACCAGGTCCGCGGAGGCACCGAGCGCCACCCGCACACCCCGGGCGACCACCCGTTCGACGAGCCGGGACACCCCGCCCCGCAGTCCCCCGGCGAGCACCGCGTTGTGCCAGGTGACGATCAGCGGGACGGCCGGACGGGCCAGCACGGCGACCAACCCGGCCCGCAGGCCGTGCGCGTGCACCACGTCGACGGTGGCGGCGGCGAGCGCCCGGCGCAGCGTGAGCACCGCCCGCGCGTCGGCCGGAGTCGGGCTGGCCGGGATCTCCACCGCCTCGAACCGCGCACCGACACCGGTGAAGTCGAACTGCTCCTCGGTGGCGGCGGGCCCGCAGACCAGGACTGTCGTGCCGCCCGCGACGAGACCGCGGGCCACCGAACGGACGTGCTGGCCGACCCCGCCGGTGCTGGACGCGAGCACCAACGCGACGGTGCCCGACCAGCCGGCGGGCAGAGGTGGCTCAGTCATCGCGTCGCCGTCTCCTTCCCGTCGCCCCGCTGCGCGGAGCCCGCGCCCGGTGTCGGCGCACCGCCGGACGGCCCCCGCCGGCCCAGACGCCGCAGCACCCCGGCGAGCAGTGGCTGTACGTCCCGCCGGTCGACGAACCAGACCACGGCGAGGAACACAACCCCAACCAGAACCCCGGACAGCATGCCCTGACCGAACGCCACCGCCGTCGTCGGGGTGCCGCCGTCCGACTGATCGAGCCAACGGCTGAGGCCCAGCCCGGCGAGCCCGGCGAGCACACCGGCGAGGCCACCGGCCGCTGCGGCCCGTGCCGCTCCCGCGAGGGCGGGACGGCCGGCGCTGCGCCGCACCGCCAGGAGCAGCAGGGCGCCCAGCACCAGCATCCCCACCGAGTTCGCGGCCGTCACCGCGAGCACCCGGTCCCGCAGGGGCAGCACCGCGCCGAGCAGCAGGACGACGGCCGGCACCACCAGGAAGCCGACCGCCGTGGCGAACGTCGCCGCCCGCGTCTCGCCCCGCGCGTAGAGCGCCCGGGTGAGCACCGCGAAGAGGCCGTAGCCGACCAGGCCGGGGGCGTACCCGATGATCGCGGCGGCGGCCGTCGACGCGGTGTCCGCCGGGAAGAAGAAATGCCCCACCGGCCCGGCGGTCCCGATCAACGCGGCCGTGCCGAGGCAACTGAACAGGAGCACGCCACGCACGGCCGGCGCCAGGGTAGCCCGGTAGGTGCGCTCGTCTCCGGCGGCCCGCGCCGCCGCCAGGGTCGGGTAGGCGGCGATCGCCAGCGGCACCGCCAGCACCGCCCACGGCAGCAGGTAGACGGTCTGCGCCAGGTTGTAGACGCCCGGGTTGCTCCGCGCTCCGGCGGTGACCTGGTTCAGGCTGACGATCAGCGCGATCTGCTGGGTGGTGACGGTGACCGCGCCGGCCACCGCCAACCCGCCGACCCTCGCCCGCGCGTCGGCGGGAAACCCGAAGCCGGGTCGCAGCCCGAGGCGCAACCGGCGGACCGGGATCAGCAACGACAACGACAGCACCACCACGCCGAGGGTGGTGCCGCCGGAGAGCAGCAACTCACCTCCGGCGCTGACCCCGCCGACAGTGGCGTACCGGCCCTGCGTGACGGTGAACCCCAGGTACACCAGGATGACGGTGAGGCTGGACAGCAACGGGGCGAGCACCGGCCACGCGAAACGGCGGTGGGCCTGGAGCACCCCGGTGAGCACGATGCCGACCCCGTACAGCGGCAGTTGCGGCGCGAAGACCCGCAGCATCCGCACGCCGCTCTGCTGCTGGGCGGTGGTCAGGTGATGGCCCAGCGACTCGACCACCGGGCCGGCCAGCAGCACCACGAGCAGCGCGAGGGGAACCAGCAGGGCCAGCGTCCAGGTCAGCAGCGCGCCGGTGGTCCGGGCCACGGCCGTCCGGTCGCCCGCCGCGACCGCACCGGCGAGCAGCGGTACGACGAGGCTGGCCAGGGCTCCCCCGGCGACGATCTCGAAGATGAAGTTCGGCACCGCGTTGGCCACCACGTAGGTGCCACCGAGGTCGGTGGGCGCCAGGCTCCAGGTGAACACGGCGGTACGGCCGAAGCCGGCGAGTCGGCTGGCCACGGTGAGGACGGCGATGAGCGCGGCTGCCCCGGCCAGCCGGCCGGCGCCGGCGAGGGGTGCCGGTCTGGTCACGTCAGTCGGCGCGTCGGCCCAGTGCGTCGAGCTCGCGCAGCCCCGGGGTCCGCTGGATCACCGCGGTGAAGCTGACCTTCTCGCTGGCGGCGGTGAGCCCGGCCAGGACGGCGAGCAGACCGGCCCGGCCGAGCGGGCCGGTCCGGGCGGCGAGCGCGACGCCGAGCACCGCCCCGAGCGCGTTCGCGCCACTGTCGCCCAGCATCACGTCCTCGGCCAGGTCGTCACGGAGCAGACCGGCGGCGGCACCGGCCGCACCCGCCGCGATACCGCCCTGCGGGCCGCCGGTCAACGGCGCCGCGAGCAGCAGCCCGGACTTGAGGGCGCGGCCCGGCCGCAGGTCGAGCAGGTTGAGCAGGTTGGCCGTGCCGGCGATCACACCGGCACCGAGCAGCACGTCGACGCCCCGGCCGAACGCACCGTGCCGCTGCCGGCGCGGGTGCGCGGCGACCCGGGAGTCGGCGGCGAGCAGCGCGGCGGCGCCCAGCCCGACAGCGCCCACCCCGACGACCTTGACCAGACCGGCGGTGACCCGCCCCTCGCGCAGCGCGGCGAGGTGCCCGGCGAAACCCTTGGCCGCCTTCTGCTCCGGCCGCGCGCCGACCACGTCGTCGTACAGGCCGACACCGCCCGCGCCGAGACCGGCGACCAGGGCGGCCCCACCGGCGGCGCCGCCGGTGGCACCGAACGCGCCGGCGGCGGCAGCGCCGGCGGCGAGCGCCGGCCCGGCGGCCAGGCTGACCGTGCGGCCACGGAAGTTGGTGCGTTCCAACGCGGGCCCGGCCGGCGAGGTGCGCGCCTCACGCAGCGCGTACCGGGCCGCCGCGGCGCCCGCACCGGCGATCAACAGCCGACCCAGGGCGCTCACGCCGCCACCTCGCCAGCTCGGTCACGCGTCACCTGGTCGGATCCGGACACGGGGGTACGTCGTTCGCTCACTGGGGCAGTCTAGGCAGCAGCGACGCGGCGTTGTCGCCGACGCCGTACTGCCCGGCCTTCTTCTCGGTGAGTTGCTGCACCAGGGCGAGGCTGGTGACCACCTGGCCCTGCACGGTGTTGGCGTTGTCGACCGTGGAGATGGTCTGGGCGAGCACCGGGTCGCCGCGCACCACGCCGACCAGGTTGCCGCCGACCGAACCGTTGCCGGCCACCACGATCGAACCGGTGCGGTCGAACTGCTCCGCGACCTTGACCACCGACTCGTCCCGCTTGTCGGAGTCCTTGTCGACGTACGGCTGGCCGCTGACCACGACGACAGCCTCCGCCGAGGCGGTCACCTTGTTGCTGTCAGTGGTCAGATAACCGGCGTTGTTGTAAGCGGCGAGCACCGCCCGCCGGTCGGCGTCGCTGACCGGCGCGACCCCCTGCGGCCGGTCCAGCAGGACGCTGGCGAGCAACGCGCTCGAGGTCTCCACGCCGTGCCCGTTGCCCGGCAGGCCGGTGGTCTGCGCGGTGGGGCGGGCGGCGGTGACGGCCAACTCCAGCAGGTTGGAGTTGTTGTCCGGGTTGATGAACTTGTCCTGGAGGTCGACCTGGCCGGTGATGGTCGCCCCGCCGAGCTGGAGCTTCTTGAGCACGCCCTCGGTGTGGTCGCGCCCGTTGGGCAGGCTGAGCACCACGACCCGACGCCCGGTGAGGGTGCCGGGCAGGAGAATCTGAGCGGTCTCCTCGGCGAACTCCTCTTCCAATGCCAGTTGCTTCTCCATGTTGCTGACCGTCTGACGCCAGTGTTGGTTGTCCTTGCGCAGCCCGGTGACCTGCCCCTCGAGCGAGTCAGCGACCGGGCCGTTGAGGGCGGCTGTGCCGACCACCAGCCCGATCGCCAGAGCCAGGAAGACCGCGGTGAGGGACACCACGTGGTAGCGGAAGTTGATCACGCTTGCAGCCTCTTGATCGGTCGGGAACTAGAAGAGCCGGTACAGCTGGAACACGAAATTGTCCCACCACTCGGCGACCACGCCCAGGTACGCCTTCCCGACTGTCGACACGGCCACCGCGGACGCCATCGCCGCGATAGCCGACAGCACCAGCAGCAGCAGCGACGAGCCGGAGATGCTCTGCCGGTAGAGCCGGCTCACGCCCTTGGCGTCGACCAGCTTGCCGCCGACCTTCAGCCGGGTCAGGAACGTCGAGGCCATCCCGCCGCGACCCTTGTCGAGGAACTCGACGAGGGTGGCGTGGGTGCCGACCGCCACCAACAGCGAGGCGCCCTTCTCGTCGGCCAGCAGCATGGCCAGGTCCTCGCTGGTCGCCGCGGCCGGGAACGTGATGGCCGGCACACCGAGGCCGTTGACCCGGGGCAGGCCCGGCGCGCGCCCGTCCGGGTACGCGTGCACGATCACCTCGGCGCCGCAGCGCAGCACGTCGTCGGTGACCGAATCCATGTCCCCGATGATCATGTCGGGGGTGTAGCCGGCCTCGACCAGCGCGTCCGCGCCGCCGTCGACGCCGATGAGCACCGGCTTGAACTCCCGGATGTACGGGCGAAGCACGTCCAGGTCGGCCTTGTAGTCGTAGCCGCGCACCACGATCAGGCAGTGCCGACCCTGCATCTGGGTCTCGATGTCCGGCACACCGACACCGTCGAGCAGCAGGTCGCGTTCCTGACGCAGGTAGTCCATCGTGTTGGCGGCGAACGCCTCCAACTGCACCGACAGACCCTCCCGGGCGTCCGCCATCGCCTTGCCGACCGACTCGGCGTCCTGAAGGCTGCCGTGGGCCACCGGCTCGTCACCGGCGAAGACCGTGTTGCCCTCGATACGCACCTGGTCGCCCTCGCGGATGCGCTCGAAGACGCCCTCCCCCAGGTCGTCGAGGAGCGGAATGCCGGCGGCGATCAGCACCTCCGGGCCCAGGTTCGGGTAACGGCCGGAGACCGAGGGCTTGGCGTTGAGCACCGCCGCGACCCCGACGGCGACGAGCGAGTCGGCCGCCACCCGATCCAGGTCGACGTGGTCGATGACCGCGATGTCACCGGGGCGCAGCCGACCGACCAGGCGTTTCGTCCGGCGATCAAGGCGCGCGGTGCCGAGGACTCTGCCCGGTTCGGCGTTCCGGTTCCGGCGCAACGTGGGTAGACGCATCGTGACCATCCTGGCATGTGAGGCAGGCTTTTCTGTCGCGACATGCCTGAGCAGGGCCGCCTACCCAGGGAAGCACACACCGGCACAAGCCGGTGTGCTTGCGCTCACAATACGCGGCGTCACAACCGCCTTTCCTTGGCGGCCACTGCCAGAAGCTCCTCGGCATGGGCGATACCCAGATCCGAATCGGGCAAACCCGCCAGCATGCGCGCCAACTCCCGCGCCCGCTCGGTGTCCTCCACCACGCGCACCCCGCTGGTCGTCACCGCGCCGCCGGTGTCCTTCGCCACCACCAGGTGCCGGTCGGCGAACGCGGCCACCTGCGGCAGGTGCGTGACCACCAGCACCTGGTGGCTGCGGGCCAACCGCGCCAACCGACGGCCGATCTCCACCGCCGCCTGCCCGCCGACCCCCGCGTCGACCTCGTCGAAGACCAACGTGGGCGGGCCACCGGAGCCGGCGAACACGACCTCGATGGCGAGCATCACCCGGGACAACTCACCGCCGGAGGCCCCGCGCTGCAACGGCAACGACGGCGCCCCAGGGTGGGCCAGCAACCGCAGCTCCACCTCGTCACCGCCGTCCGGCGTGACACCCACCTCGACGCCGTTGACCGCAAGCGTCGGCTCGGCACGCCCGGCCGGACGCGGCAGCACCGCCACCTCGATCCGCGCGTGCGGCATGGCCAGCCCGGCCAGCTCGACGGTGACCTGGTCGGCGAAGCGGACCGCCGCCTCCTGCCGGGAGGTCGACACCCGCCCGGCCAGATCGGCCACCTCCACGGCGAGCCGCTGGCCCTCCCGCTCCAACTCGTCGAGCACGTCGTCGGACATGTCCAGATCGGACAGTCGGGTGCGCGCCCGATCGGCCCAGGCGATCACCCCGTCGACGTCGTCGGCGTACTTGCGGGTCAACGCGCGCAGCGCCGCCCGCCGCTCATAGACGTGCTGCAACCGGGCCGGGTCCGCGTCGAGCGTCGCCAGGTAAGCCGACAGCTCCGCGGACACGTCGGTGACAAGGGTGGCCGCCTCCTCCAGGCGGGCCGCCAGCTCACCGAGCGCCGGATCGGTGCCGGACTGCGCCTCCAGGGTCCGCCGGGCGGTGCCGAGCAACGCCGCCGCGTCCGGGGTCTCCTCGGCCGCCTCCGCGCCACCGGCCACACACTGCTGGGCGATCTGCGCGGCCGTCCGCAGACCCTCGGCGTGCTCCAGCCGCTGCGCCTCGGTCTTCAGCTCGTCGTCCTCACCGGGCTGCGGATCGACCCGGGTGATCTCGTCGAGGCCCAACCGCAGCAGGTCGGCCTCCTGGTTGCGCTCGCGGGCGTTGCGCCGACGGTCGGCCAGGTCGTCGACGACCCGACGCCACCCCGTGTACGCCTCGCGCAGCGCGTCGAGCAGCTTCTCGTGCGCCGGGCCGGCGAACCGGTCCAGTGCGGCCCGCTGCTCGGCCGGGCGCAGCAACCGCAACTGGTCGGACTGGCCGTGCACGGCCACCGCCTGCTCGCCGACCTCACCGAGCATCGACACCGGCATGCTCCGGCCACCGACGTGGGCGCGCGAGCGCCCCTCCACCGTCACCGTGCGGCTCAGCAGCACCGAGCCGTCCTCGTCCGGGTCGCCGCCGGCCTCGACGATCCGCGCGTGCACGGCGTCGGCGACCCGCCCGTGCAGCCGCAGCCGCCCCTCCACCACCGCACGACCGGGTTGGGCGCGGACCCGCCCGGCGTCGGCCCGGCCGCCGAAGAGCAGGCCGAGGCCGGTGACCACCATCGTCTTACCCGCACCGGTCTCGCCGGTGATGACGTTCATGCCGCCGGTCAACGGCAGCGTGGTGTCCTCGATGACGCCCAGTCCGGTGATGCGCAGCTCTTCCAGCACAGCCACCGACAGTAGACGCGAGGCCCGACACTTGACCAGCCGACGGGCCCGGGTCAGGCCCGTACCCGGCCGACGTACAGTTCTGCCCCGTGTTGGATGTGATCGGCCTGACCTCGGCTGAGGAGGAGCTCTACCGCTGCCTGCTCCAGCTCACCACGGCCCGCATCGACGAGTTGGCCCGTCGCCTGCACCGACCCCGGGAGCAGGTCGCCGCCCAGGTCGAGGCACTGCGCGGCAAGGGCCTCGTGCAGCGCAGCGACACCGACCCGGACGCCCCGCTGCGCCCGACCGCCCCGGACGTCGCCCTCGGCGCGACGCTGCTGCGGCGTCAGGAGGACCTGGAGTCGGCCCGCCGACTCGTCACCCAACTGGCCGAGGAGTACCGCTCCGGGCTACGCCGACACCACGTCGACCATCTGGTCGAGGTGATCACCGGCGCCCGGGTTCTCCGGGACCGCCTGCGCGACCTGCAGAACTCCGCGCGTACCGAGGTGCTCTGGTTCTGCCGGGCCAACCCCCTCGCCATGGCCGGCCCGGAGAACGTCGAGGAGTTCGACGCGCTGGCCCGTGGGGTGAGCTACCGGGCCATCTACGAGCGTGACCTGCTGCTGGAACCGGGCGCGTTGGCCGACCTGGCCAAGGGGGTCGCCGCCGGGGAGCAAGCCCGCGTCCTGGACCGGCTGCCGGTCCGACTGGCCATCGTGGACGCCCGCACCGCCATCTGCCCGTTGGTGCCCGACCGCGACGGCGGCGAACCGAGCGCCGCCGTGATCGGCCGCAGTCAACTGCTCGACGCGCTGCTCGCCCTCTTCGAGAGCCACTGGCGGGTCGCCACCCGGCTGCGCCTCGACGACCCCCTCGCCGTCGCGGCCCCCGAGCCTCGACGGCCGGAGCCCGCGGACCAGCCGAGCGACGGTTACCAACCCGACGCCGACGAGGCCCGGCTGCTGTCGCTGTTCGTGGCGGGCGTACCGGACAAGTCCATCGCCTCCCAGCTCGGGGTGAGCCGGCGGACAGTGCAACGGCGCATCGCCGACCTGATGGCCGCCGCCGGTGTGGACACCCGGCCCGGGTTGGCGTTCCAGGTGGCCCGACGCGGCTGGCTCTGACGCGAAAGGGTCCGCCGTCGACCGACGGCGGACCCTCGACCGGCGGGGCGGGACGGCCAGGCCGCCCCGCCCCTCCCGATCACCGCAGCCCGTACGCCTGGAGCACCGTCTGGTCGACGGTGTTCCCGGCCCGGTCGGCGGCACGCACCCGCAGCGACACCGTTTCGCGCCCCGCCGGCACGGTAGCGGTGTACCGGGTGCCCGACCCCGTGGTCGGCGCGTTGCGCCAGGTGACGCCCCCGTCGAAGGAGACTTGCACCCGGACGCTGGCACCGGTCGGCCTCGGCGCCCCGGCCGGCTGCCGTAGGGTCAGCCCGAGCTGGTGCGGTCGGTTGCCGCGGACCGTGCCGCGCAGGTCCGCCGGCACCCGGTAGTCCACCTGGAGCAGCGACAACGGCGTGGCGGCGTCGCCCGCCGGTCGGGCCGAGGTGAACTCCCAGGCCGTGTCGGTCCGCGTGCCGTAACGCCACTCGGCCGAGGACCGCTGGGTGGTCACGTCCAGGCGGTACCGGGCGGCCCCGGCGGTCGTGGGCACCGACGCCCAACCCTCGGAGAGGTCCGCGATCTGCTGCCCGTTGCGGCTGACCCGGGCCGTGACGGTGTCCGACTCCTCACTCTCGCCGGCCACGCTGTAGTGCCCCTCGGCGTCGACGAACTCGGGCACCCGCAACTCCAGGTTGTCACCGGTGCGGGTGGGCACCGGCGCACCGGTGGCCGGGACGGCCGGGCGGAGCACCGGCGCGTGCCAGGTCTCGGTGACCCGGTCGTCGGCGGCGTAACGGCGCGGCTGCTGGGTGAGACCACCGGTCAGCTGCCCGCCCTGCATGAACATGATCTTGTGCAGCACCCGTTGCTGCCACCAGTTGTCCCCGGAGCTGACGAACTCCCGTCGGGTGGTGCCGGTACGGACCAGCCGCTGGTTGTCGTTCCACGCGGTGTCCTGCCACGGACGCCACCCGAACCGCTGCTCGCTGGCCCAGTCCCCGCCGACGTTTCCGTAGTGGGTGGTCACCTCGGCGGTGTTGCGGTCGGTGACCTTGTGCAGGATCCGCTCCGGGACCCGGCCCTTCGAGACCTGCCACACGTCGTACAGGTACGGACTGTCCACCGTCAACGTCAGGTCCAGCGTCGTGTGACGCTTCCGGACCGCCGCGATGATCTTCTGCCCGTCGTCGTACGCCACCGCCATCGACGGGATCGGCAGCCGGTCACCCAACGGGGTCCACGACGTCCACGCGCTCTGGTCGGCCGGGCGGACGATCAGCGCCACCTTCGCGCCAGCGGCAGCCGCCGCCGCGATCTGCTCCTCCTCCGAAGCGTCCGGGGTGCTGGTGAGCAGCGCCGCGGCACCACGTACCCGGGCCAGCTCGGCGGGGGTACCGGTGCCGGCCCAGACCAGCGGCAGCTTGCGCCGCTCGGCCGTCGCCGGCGAGTAGCCCATCAGGTTGATGTCCAACGGACCGGACACCCCGCTGATCGTCGCGTCCACCATCGGCGCGACCAACTGCCAGCGCGACGCGAACTCGAACTCGCCCTGGCGTACCGCACGGGTCGGGGTGACGTTGACCTGCTGGATGGTGCTGAAGGTCATCACACCGTGGTCGACCTGCCGGCCGTTGCCGAAGACCCGGTGCTCGTAGAAACTGATCGTCGAGCGCTGCTCGGAGGGCTTCGGCGTCTCGATCCGCACCGGGGTGCCCTTGCGCGGGTCGAGGACCACCGTGAGGTCCCGGTCGACGAGCAGCTCCGGGTCGGTGACCAGGGTGATCTGCTCGTCCAGCGGGGCACCGTGCTCGATCAACGCCTGGACCAGGTAGGGGCCTTCCTCGACCTGGAGTTGCACCTCGCCGCCGACCCACCCGAGCCAGTCGGATTCGGGCTGCTCACCGAAGAGGGTGAGCACCGACGCGAGACCCGGCTGACCCTGCATGTCCAGCGCCCGCACGGTCACGGTGTGCAGCGGTCCGCTGAGGGTGAGCGCGACAGCGGTGCGCACCGCGACGCCGTCCGCGCCGGTGGCCACCAGCCACCCGCTGTGCACACCCCGGTCCAGCTTCGCCGGGTCCGCCCGCAACGGCACGGCGACGCTGCCGCCGGCCGGCACCGTCACCTCGACGCCGCCGACCGTGACCCCGTCGGTCTCGGCCGCACGGGTGTCCAGGTTGCGCAGCTCCAGGGCCAACCGCAGGGTCTGCGGGGCCGTGCCACCGTTGGTGTACGTCACGGTCCGCTCGACCGGCACGCCACCGGTGCTGAGCCGGCCGAAGTCAGCGGTGCCGGACCCATAGACCCGCTGGCCGAGCGCGCGGGCCACGTCGACCCGACCGGCGCCCTGCTCGAAAACGGTCAACGCCGGGTTCGCCTTCGTGGTGCTGACCAGCGCGTCCTTGAGCTTCGCGGCGGACCAGTCGGGATGTTCCTGGGCGAGGATCGCCGCCGCCCCGGCCACGTGCGGCGTGGCCATCGAGGTGCCGGACGCGGTCGTGTACGCGTCGTCCACCGGCGTACCCATGGCGGTGCCGGCGGCCCGGGCGGCGACGATGCCCACGCCCGGCGCGGTGATCTCAGGCTTCAGGCCGTTGTCGCCGAGGCGCGGACCCCGGCTGGAGAACTCCGCCAGCTCGTCGGCACGGTCCACAGCGCCGACGGTCAGCGCCGCCGCGGCCGCGCCGGGCGCACCGACGGTCCGCGCGGCACCCGAGTTGCCGGCGGCGACCACGAACAGCGCGCCGGTCTCAGCGGTCAGGTCGTTCACCGCCTGGCTCATCGGGTCGGTGCCGTCGGTCGGGTCGCCACCGAGGCTCATGCTGACCACCTTCGCGCCGGAGTGGGCGGCCCACTCCATACCCGCGATGATGGACGAGCTGTAGCCGGAGCCACCGTCGTCGAGCACCTTGCCGACCAGCAACCGCGCACCCGGGGCCACGCCCTTGCGCAACCCGTCGGACGCCGCCCCGCTGCCCGCGATGGTGGCGGCCACGTGGGTGCCGTGGCCGTGCCCGTCGCGGGCGCTGCCGCTGCCGGAGAAGTCCTGTGCCTCGGCGATCCGACCGGCCAGGTCGGGGTGGGTGGCGTCGACGCCGGTGTCGAGCACCGCCACCTTCACGCCGGCACCGTCGCGGCCGGCGGCCCAGGCGATCGGAGCGCCGATCTGCGGCACGCTGTGCTCCAGCGTCGGGCGGACCTTTCCGTCCAGCCAGATCCGCGCGACACCGGCCCCGAGCCGGGCCGGCGAACCGGCTGTCACCCGCTGCCCGGGCGCGCCGCGCAGCGACGTCCACAAGCCACCCAGGTCACCCTTGCCGACCCGCAGCGCCGCGCCGTTGATGCTCTCCAACGGACGCGCATCGGTCGCGCCGGCCAACGGCCGGACCCGTCCGGCGGCCGGCTCCTGATAGCGGACGATCAGCGGCAACGCGCCCTGCGCGGCATCGCCGTACCCGTCGGCCGCCAACTCCTGCACGTCGAACAGGTCGGGGTCGAGCACCCCCGCGGAGAGGTACGGCATCACGTCGCTGGGCAGCACCCGCAACCCGCCGTCGGCCTCGACAGTCTGGAAGGCGATCCGGTCGCGCCCCGGGCCGGGGTGGACGGTGGCGGCGACCCGACCGGGTGCCGCCTGCACCAGGTCGACCTGGTCGCCGGTGATCAGAGTGATGCGGACGGGTGCGTGCTGGGCGGGCGTGCCCGACGTCGGGCCGGTGGGCCGGGCGGGCGGGTCGGCGGACGCCGGTGCGGCGACGCCGACCACCAACGCGCCGACCGCGCCGACGGCGAGCCAGCGTGGGGACCAGTGCATGCGATGGGCTCCTCTACTCCTCCAGGCCCGCCATCCGTGGATGAGGGCCGATCGGAGTCTGCGTCGGAGCGTGTCACCAGGTCACTAGTCGCACGCCGCCGCAGCGGCGACATGTCGTCAGGTGGACAACTGACATCCACCGACCGTGTGCGCCACCGTCACCGGCGGCTGCCACGCCAACCGTGCACGGGCAGACCGAACTTGGCCACCAGCCGGTCGGTGAACGGACGGGGGCGCAGCCGCACGATGCGCACCGGCAGGGCACCACGACGCACCGTCACCCGCGCGCCGGGCGGCAGGTCGTAGACCCGACGCCCGTCGCAGGAGAGCACGGCGAGGGTCGTGAACGGGTCGACCGTGATCACGAAGGTGGACGTCGGAGCCGTCACCAGCGGGCGGCTGAACAACGCGTGCGCGCTGATCGGCACCAGCAGCAGCGCCTCCACCTCCGGCCAGACCACCGGGCCGCCACCGGAGAACGCGTACGCGGTGGAACCGGTGGGGGTGGCGCAGACGACACCGTCGCAGCCGTACCGCGACAGCGGCCGACCGTCCACGTCGACGAGCAGCTCCAGCATCTGGGCCCGCTCGCCCTTCTCGATGCTGATCTCGTTCAGCGCCCAGGACTCGATGGTCGGCCCACCGTCGAACTCGGCCGTGACGTCCAGGGTCAGCCGCTCGTCGACCGTGTAGTTGCGGCCGACGACGTCCCGGACGGCGGTGTCCAGATCGTCGATCTCCGCCTCCGCCAGGAAGCCCACCTTGCCGAGGTTGATGCCGAGCAGCGGCGCCTTCGCGGGTCGGGCCAGCTCGGCGGCGCGCAGGAAGGTGCCGTCCCCACCGAGCGCGAAGACGATCTCGGCGCCCTCGGCAGCCTGCGGGCCGCCGACCGGCACCACGCCCGGCAGGTCGAGGTCCTCGGCCTCGTCGGCGACCACCCGTACCTCGAAACCGGCATCGATCAGGTCGGCGGCGACCGACCGGGCGTGCTCCGTGCTACGCCGACGACCGGTGTGGGTCACCAGCAGCGCGGTCCGGCTCATCGGGCCACCCGCCCACGCCGAACCGGGCCGCGTCGCGTCACCGGCGCCGACACCTCGGCCCGGCCGCGTGTCACCGCCCGGCCCACTGCGGCACCCTCACTGCGCGCGTTCACCCTGCGACCTCCTCCGCCGCCACGTCCGGCACCGCGCCGGCCGTCGTCGAGCCGTCCGGCCCGGCCGCCACCACGGCCCGCACCCGCTCCGGGTCGGCCGCTGGTGCGCCCCGGCGCAACCATACGAAGAACTCCACGTTGCCGCTGGGCCCGGGCAGCGGGCTGGCCGCCACGTCGGCCAGCCCGAGGCCGAGCCGTGCGGCCGCCGCCGCCACGTCCAGCACCGCTTCGGCGCGCAGCTCCGGATCGCGGACCACACCGCCGGCGCCGACCCGGTCCTTGCCGACCTCGAACTGCGGCTTGACCATCAGTGCCAGGTCACCGTCGTCACGGGTGCAGCCGGCCAGCGCCGGCAGCACCAGTCGCAGCGAGATGAACGACAGGTCGGCCACCGTGAGATCGACCAGGCCGCCGATCGCGTCCGCATCGAGGGTACGGACATTCGTGCGCTCCAGGACGCGGACCCGCTCGTTCGTCCGCAGCGGCCAGGCGAGCTGCCCGTAGCCGACGTCCACGGCCACCACCTCGGCCGCGTCGGCGCGCAGCAGCACGTCGGTGAACCCCCCGGTCGACGCTCCCGCGTCCAGGCAACGCCGCCCGGCCACGTGCAGCCCACCGGGGGCGAACGCGGCCAGCGCGCCGGCAAGCTTGTGCCCGCCTCGGGAGACGTACTCCTCGGCCGGGTCCGCACCGGTGACCAGGAGCGGGTCGGCGGGGTCGACCATCGCGGCCGCCTTGCGGGCGACCACGCCCCGCAGTTGGACCCGGCCGGCCTCCACCAACGCGGCGGCCTGCTCACGCGAGCGGGCCAGACCGCGGCGGACGAGTTCGGCGTCCAGCCGGTTACGACGTGCCATGGGTGGTTCTCCGGTCTGCTCAGGCCTGGTCGTCCCGCTCAGGTCTGGTCGATGGTGGCGAGGGTTTCCCGCAGCGTCTCGTAGGCCGCCTCGTAGTGGGCGATCTGGTCGGCGGGAGCGAGCGTCGCCGCGTTGGCGATGGCCCGCACGGCGGCGTCCACCGCCGGATGCCGTGCCTCGTCGTCCCCGAGATCCAGCGGCGGTCCGGGGCGGGCACCCACCGGCGGGGCCGGGCGGGCCGGGAACGACCCACCAGCCGGCGGACCGGGCCGCGGGAACGACCCGCCAGGCGGCGGTCCGGGCCGGGTCATTCGGCGTCGTCCGGCCGCTGCCTGCGAATCGCCGCCTTCTTGGCGGGCATCACAGCCGGCGTCGGGATGTCCTCGTCGGCCGTCCGGCTGATCGTCGCCGGCGCCTTCTTGGCGATGGCCTTCTTGGCGACCGCCTTCTTCGCGACGGCCTTCTTCGCCACCGGCGCGGAGACCGGGGCGCCGGCCGGGGCGCCGGACGGCACGAGGCCGGTGCCGGGCTTCGCGGCGACGGTCGGGTCGGGTTGTGGCGTGGGGCCGGCGGTCGGCGCTTCGGCCGGCTCGGTGGACCGCGCCTCCCGCAGCTGCCGCTCCAGGTCGTGCACCCGCCGGGTCAGCTCGGCCACCTCGTCGGCGGTGGCCAGACCGACCGCGCCGAGGGCCCGGTCGACCTCGAAGCGGACCAGCTTGGTCAGCGCCTCCCGGTTGGCGGCGCCGGTGGTGACCAGTTCCTCGCCGAGGGCCTGGAGTTGGGCGGCGGTCGCGCCGCCGGAGCCGACGAGGCGACGTGCCACGTCCTGGGCCTTCTTCCGGGGCGCCTCCGTAAGGCCCATGGCCAGCTCGAGGTAGGCGCGCCACGCGTCCTGCATGCCTGAGTCCTTCCACGGGGCGGGGTGTGCAGGTGTCACGCTACCGGGCACCCCCGACCGACCCGTGCGGTACGGTGCCGAGGACGGCGTGGCGATCACCGAGGGGGAGATGTGGCCAGCGTGGACGAGTGCCGGCAGGCGTTGCAGGAGCTGGCCGCCCGGTTGGATCGCAACGCCGAGACCGTGCGCGAACGGATCGACCTGGACCGGACGCTGGCCTGCCGGATCACCGACCTGGACACCGCGTTCCACGGCCGGATCACCGGCGGCCGACTGGTCGAGCTGACCGACGGCGACGACCCCAAGGCCAAGATCGCGCTGAGCACGTCCAGCGACGACCTGCTCGCCCTGGTCCGTGGCGACCTGGACGTCACCGGCGCGGTGACCTCCCGCCGGGTGTCGATCAAAGCCAACCCGTTCGACCTGCTCAAGCTGCGCAAGCTGCTCTGACGACCGCCCGGCTCACGCCGCCGCGGTCAGACCGAAACTCTCCACCGCATGGGCCGCGTCCGAGCCCACCGGACGGATCTTCGGCAGCGCCGGCACCGACGCCGACCAGGCCACCGCGCAGAGCGCCGCGAGGGCGTCCAGCGGCCGACCGGCCCCGGCCAGCTCCAGCGTGCCGTCCCGGTCGGTCACCGACCAGCCGCCGGCGTCCGCCGGGCCCGGGACCCGCACGGCGGCAGCCGGGTCGAAGAGCCCCGCCAGGTCTTTCGCGACGTACGTGGGACGTCGCCGCGGCTCGGCGGCCAGCAGCTCCGGTACGCCGTGCACGCCCGTGAGCACGAGCAGGCTGTCCAGCCCGGCCCGGCGGGCACCCTCGATGTCGGTGTCCAGCCGGTCACCCACGACCAGGCTCCGCCCACCGCCACTGCGCCGGGCAGCGGTCTCGAACAGCGCCGGCTCCGGCTTCCCGACCACCACGTCGGGGTCTCGCTCCAGTGCGGTACGCAGCACGGCGACCAGCGACCCGTTGCCGGGCAGCGGTCCCCGCCCACTGGGCAGGGTCCGATCGGTGTTGGTGGCGATCCAGATCGCACCCGCCCGCACCGCCACTGACGCTTCGGCCAGCTCGGCCCAACCGACCTGCGGGCCGTACCCCTGCACCACCGCCGCCGGCTTCTCATCGGCCTGGGTGACCGGGTTCAGGCCGACCGCGCGCAGCTCCGCGCGCAGCGCCTCCGCGCCGACCACCAGCACCGACGCGCCGGCGGGTAGCCGGTCACGCAGCAACTCGGCCGAGGCGGCAGCGGAGGTGAGGACCTCCTCCGGTCGGGCCGGCACGCCCATCCCGGTCAGCAGGTCCGCGACCTCGCTGGACCGGCGCGACGCGTTGTTGGTGGCGTACGCCACCGCCCGTCCCTCGGCGTGCAGCCGGGCCACCGCGTCGACGGCGCCGGGGATCGGCCGGTCGATCAGGTAGATCACGCCGTCCAGGTCGAAGACGACCAGGGTGTACCCGTCGACCAGCCGCTCCCCCACGCCCGCGCTCACCGCTGCGTCGACCCCGACTCGTCGTCCCGGGCCGGCACGGTCCCGTCGGCGTTCGCCGCGTCGCCGTTCGCCGCGTCCCGGTCCGTCACGCCGCTGTCGCCAGTGGTGGCCGCGTCGGCGTTGCCGCTCCCGGTGGGGTGACGGTCCTCGTCCTCGTCGTCGAAGCCTTCGTCGTCAGCGGGACGGCCGACAGCGTCGTCCTCCTCGTCGTCGTCGAAGTCCTCGTCGTCGTCGTCGTCGACATCTTCATCGTCGTCGTCGTCGTCATCTTCGTCGTCATCGTCGTCGTCATCGTCGTCGTCATCTTCGTCGTCATCGTCATCGTCATCGTCATCGTCGTCGTTCGTGTCGCCGGCCAGGTCGGCGTCGGGTCGGGCCGGCACCGCACCGGGAGCGCCCGGGCCTGCGGCGATCTCCTCGGCGGCCTCGTCCTCTTCGTCACCCTCGATGACCACGCCGTCGAGTTCGAGCAGCCGCTCGGCGGCGTCGGTCTCGCCCTCGGTGTCCACGTCGGCAGCGCGGGAGAACCATTCGCGGGCCTCCTCGCGCCGACCCACCGCGAGCAGCGCGTCGGCGTAGGCGTACCGCAGTCGGGCCGTCCACGGCACGGTGGCCTCGTTGGTGAGGTCCGGAACCTGGAGCATCGCGACCGCGGCGTCCTTCTGCCCGAGGTCACCACGCGCGCCGGCGGCGACGATCAGCAGTTCGATCGCCACGGCCTGGTCCAGCTTCTCCCGGTCCGCGCCACGGAACAGGTCAATGGCCCGCTCCGGCCGGCCGAGAGCCCGCTCGCAGTCCGCGAGCACGGCCAGGTGGCTCTGCAGTCCGCTCATCCGGTGGTAGGTGCGCAGCTCGGCGATCGCCGACTGCCACTCTCCCGCCCGGTACGCGGCCAGACCGACCGCCTCACGGACAGCGGAGATGCGCGACGCGAGCCGCCGGGCGGCCAGCGCGTGCGCCAACGCCTCGGCCGGGTTCTCGTCGATCAGCTGCCCAGTGGCGACCAGGTGCCGGGCCACCGTCTCGGCGACCGGCTTGTTCAGCGAGAGCAGCTCAGCGCGAACGTCCTTGTCGAGGTCGGTCGCGACAATGTCGTCCGGCAGTGCCGGGGCCGAGCTACGCCCGCCCTCGGACGACTCGGAGCCACCCGCGCGGTCATCGCGACGGAACTCCCCCTCACGACGCGGCCGCTCGTCGGACCGGAAACCCCCGGTACGCTCGCCGCCCCGGTAGCCGCCCTCGCGGTCGCCGCCCCGGAAGCCACCCTCACGCGGGGCGCCCGAGCGCGAACCGTCACGGTCCCCGCCCCGGAAGCCACCTTCGCGACGGTCACCACCACGGAAGCCACCCTCACGGGGAGCGTCCGAGCGCGAACCGTCACGGTCGCCGCCACGGAAGCCGCCCTCACGGCGGTCGCCGCCTCGGAAGCCACCGTCGCGGTCGCCGCCACGGAAGCCACCTTCGCGCGGCGGGCCGGAGCGAGTGCGGTCACCACCCTGGTAACCGCCCTCACGGCGGTCACCACCACGGAAGCCACCGTCGCGGTCACCACCGCGGAAACCGCCTTCACGCGGAGCGCTGGAACGCGAACTGTCACGGTCGCCGCCCCGGAAACCGCCCTCACGGCGGTCGCCGCCCCGGAAACCACCGTCGCGGTCGCCGCCCCGGAAGCCGCCCTCACGGGGAGCGCTGGAACGCGAGCCGTCGCGGTCGCCGCCCCGGAAGCCGCCCTCACGGGGGGCACTGGAACGCGAACTGTCACGGTCGCCGCCCCGGAAACCGCCCTCGCGACGGTCACCACCACGGAAACCACCGTCGCGGTCACCACCGCGGAAACCACCCTCACGCGGCGGGCCCGAGCGCGAACCATCACGGTCACCGCCACGGAAACCGCCCTCACGGCGGTCACCACCACGGAAACCACCGTCACGGTCACCGCCCCGGAAACCACCCTCACGGGGGGCACTGGAACGCGAACTGTCCCGGTCACCGCCACGGAAACCGCCTTCGCGGTCACCACCGCGGAAGCCACCTTCGCGACGGTCACCGCCACGGAAGCCACCCTCGCGGTCACCACCACGGAAACCACCCTCACGCGGCGGGCCCGAGCGCGAACCGTCACGGTCGCCACCACGGAAGCCACCTTCGCGACGGTCACCGCCACGGAAGCCACCCTCGCGGTCACCGCCACGGAAGCCACCCTCACGCGGCGGGCCGGAGCGAGTGCGGTCGCCGCCCTGGTAACCGCCCTCACGACGGTCACCACCACGGAAACCACCCTCACGCGGAGCGCTGGACCGCGAGCCGTCGCGGTCGCCACCACGGAAGCCACCCTCACGCGGAGCACCCGAGCGCGAACCATCACGGTCGCCGCCACGGAAGCCACCCTCACGCGGAGCACCCGAGCGCGAACCATCACGGTCGCCACCACGGAAACCACCCTCACGGCGGTCGCCGCCCCGGAAACCACCGTCGCGGTCGCCGCCTCGGTAGCCGCCTTCGCGCGGAGCGCCCGAACGCGAGCCGTCGCGGTCGCCGCCACGGAAGCCACCCTCGCGGGGAGCGCCGGACCGGAAGCCGCCCTCACGCGGAGCACCCGAGCGCGAGCCATCACGGTCGCCGCCACGGTAGCCACCTTCGCGCGGAGCGCTGGAGCGCGAGCCGTCGCGGTCGCCGCCGCGGAAACCACCCTCGCGGCGGTCACCGCCTCGGTAGCCGCCCTCACGGGGGGCGCTGGAGCGCGAGCTGTCCCGGTCACCACCACGGGAGCCGGAGTCGCGGCCGCCGGCGTATCCGCCTCGTGCGCCGCCGCTGTCGCGGTCTCCCCGGTACGGGGGCCGGCCTTGGTCGTCGCGGCGTGGGCCGCGGTCGCGTCCGCCCGCACCGTCAGTACGGTCTTCGTAACGACGGGGACGGTCTCCGCCCTGCGGTCCTGAACTCACAGGTACATCCTTCCTGATTGCGCCACCAATGGCGCTACGCAGTCGAGGGCCGACCCTGATGGGGCGGCCCTCGACTGGAAGATTGTCCGGCGGCGTCCTACTCTCCCACACCCTCACGAGTGCAGTACCA
>NZ_JBEZEX010000027.1:0-101005 GCF_040649115.1 Micromonospora sp. NPDC049049
CGCGCGGGTGTCGTGGACCGCCTGCTTGCCGCGCAGCGTGCCCTGCCCGGTGGGCTGCGGCTGCTGGTGGTCGAGACCGTACGGTCGCGCCCCCACCGTCAGTTCACGAGCGGGAGCAGGTCGCCCCGTTGAGCGAGAAACTGGTCGGGGACGAGTAGGCCCCGCTCAGGGTGCCCTGGTAGCCGAAGCTGGCCGTGCCCCCCGGTGCGACCGACCCGTTGTGGCCGACGTTGCGGGCGGTCACCGATGACCCGCTCTGGCTCACCGTGGCGTTCCAGGCGTTGGTGACCGTCTGCCCGCCGGGCAGGCTGTAGTTCAGCGTCCAACCGTTGATCGCGCTGGACCCGGTGTTGGTGATCTGCACGTCGGCCGTGAAGCCGTTGTTCCACGAATTCGCCGTGTACTTCACCGCGCAGCTCGCGCCACCGCTCGGCGGCGGGGTCGTCGGGTTGGTGGGCGGCTGACCGCCACCGTTGACGTTGGCCGAGAACGAGGTCACCGCGAGGCCGACACCGCCCTGCCACGGCTCGAAGCCGGCCTGGATGCTGGTCAGGTACCAGGAGTTGGTGATCGCGCCCCGGTTACGGGTGTCGTTGATGAAGTCCAGCACGCTGAAGTTCAGGCTGGAGATCGCCGAGGACGCGACGTAGGAGATGACGTTGTTGGAGCCGTTGCTGCCCCGCCAGACCTCCCAGGTCCGGCCGGCCAGGTTCGTGGTGCCGACGACCGAGCCGATGGGCTGGATCGGGCCCTGCCGGTTGAGCCAGATCATGATCTCCATCTGGTTCACCCCGTCCCGCTTGGGCGACGGGTCCAGCCAGATGTCGTACGACGCGTTGTAGGTGGCGCCGCTGACGTAGCGGTAGGAGATGCTGCTGGTGGCGCTGCTGATCTGGCTCACCTGGATCGGCAGGTTCGTGCCGGGGGAGCAGTTGGTGTAGTGACAACCGAAGAACACCGAGGGGTACGCCGTGGGCGCCCCGTTGGTGGGGCTGCTCCCGTTCAGCGTGGTGATCTCGAAGCCGTTGCTGGTGGCGTTGATGCACTGCTGGGCGGTGGTGCCCCAGCGGTTGTTCTGCACCACGTAGCGGCCCTGGATGACTGTCGAGCCGTACTGTTCGCAGATCTGGGTGTCGGCGGAGGCGCTCCCGCCGAGGGCCACGGCCACCAGTGAACTGGCGACCAGCAACCCGGCGGCGGCCAAGGCCCGAAGTTGACGTTTCATGACACTCCTCGACTCGGCGCGTGCCGGGCGCCGGATGTGGTGGGGTGGTGCGGGAGCGCTCCCACGCTCAACGACACATTTACATGTCTGAAACTGGTGCGCAACCGTCCGCGTCGAACTGGTGAATTGTGAGGATTGCCATGCCCCGCCGGACGGCTGCCGACGGACGGCCGGCCAAGCGGCTCGGGTCGCCGACGAGCGGCGGGGAGCGGACCGATTGGGCCTGGTGTGCGCCGATCGCTCCGAGTAGCGTGTTGCCTCCAACGCGTGCCGCTCCCCCTCCGGAGGCGTACACCACCATGGGTGGCTCCCCCCTGCGCATCCTCGTCGTCGGCGCGGGCATCGCCGGCCTGGCCGTAGCCCGGGCGCTGCGCCTGGCGGGCTTCCGGCCCGACGTCACCGACAAGCTGCCACCGGGGGAGTCCACCGAGACCGGTCTCTACCTGCCCGGCAACGCCGCCCGCGCGCTGCACCGGCTCGACCTGCACGACCCGGTCAGGCCGGTCGGGCAGGTGATCCACCGGCAGCGGTTCTACGACGCCGCTGGCGCGCAACTCTGCGAGGTCGACCTCGACGCCCTCTGGGCCGGCGTCGGCGAGTGCCGGGCGCTGCCCCGGGCCGACCTGCACCGGGTGCTGCTCAGCGGTGCCGGCGGCGCCGTCCGGCACGGCGCCGAGGTCCGCACCCTGGAGCTGCTCCCGGGCGCGGTGGGCGTCACCTTCACCGACGGCACCACCACGGAGTACGACCTGGTCATCGGTGCCGACGGGCCACGCTCCTCGGTCCGCGCGCTGGCCGCGCTCGGTGGGCCGCCGCGCCCCGTCGGGCAGGTCGTCTACCGGGCCCTCCTGCGCGACGGCCCACCGGTCACCGAGTGGACCGCGCTGCTCGGCCAGCGCTCCGGGTTCCTAATGGTGCCGATCGGTGCCGGACGGCTGCACATCTATGCCGACGAGGCCGGCACCGAGGAGCCCGCCGACCCCCTCGCCCGGCTGCGGGACCTCTTCGCCGAGTACCGCGGCCCGGTGCCCGAGGTGCTGGCGGCCCTCGACGAGGTGCACGTCGGGATCACCGACGAGGTGGAGTTGGGTCGCTGGTACCGGGGGCGAGTCCTGCTGGTAGGCGACGCCGCGCACGCCACCGCGCCGACGCTGTCGCAGGGTGCGGCAATGGCCCTGGAGGACGCCGTGGTGCTGGCCGAGTCGCTGCGCGCCGCCAACAGCGTGGAGGCGGCCCTGGTGGCGTACGAGAGTCGTCGCCGTCCGCGTACCCGATGGGTGCGGGACCGGACCCGGGACCGCAACCGCACCAGGGACGTCCCGCCGGCGCTGCGCGACCCGTTGCTGCGCGGACGCGGCGACCGGATCTTCGGGGAGCACTACCGGCTCCTGCTCGGCCCGCTGTAGGCCCGTAGTAGATCGTGTCACGCCACCCCACGCGGCGCTGCGACCTGCCGGGGACTATCCTCCTTGCGGATGACGGCCCGCCGATAACCAGCGTGTGCCGAGCGGGACAACCGAGAACCGGAGGCCATTCGTGACCACCGTCGCACCCAAGCCGGTCGTGACCCGGCCCTGGCCGGTCCGGGAGCCGGTCAAGGGGTCGGCCATCGCGCGGCTGCTGCGAACCACGGACGCGAAGCAGATCGGGATCATGTACATGATCACCGCGTTCGTGTTCTTCATGATCGGTGGCCTGATGGCTCTGGTCATGCGTGCTGAGCTGGCACGACCCGGGCTGCAGTTCCTGTCGCCCGAGCAGTACAACCAGCTCTTCACGATGCACGGCACGATCATGTTGCTGTTCTTCGCGACGCCGATCGTGTTCGCCTTCGCGAACTACATCGTGCCGATCCAGATCGGCGCGCCTGACGTCTCCTTCCCCCGGCTGAACAGCTTCGCCTACTGGCTGTACCTGTTCGGCGGAACGATGGCGACCGCCGGGTTCATCACCCCGGGTGGCGCCGCTGACTTCGGCTGGTTCGCGTACGCGCCTCTGAGCAGCGTCGAGCACTCGCCGGGCGTCGGCGCCAACATGTGGATCATGGGTCTGGCCATCTCCGGCCTGGGCACCATCCTCGGCGCCGTGAACATGATCACTACGGTGCTGACCCTGCGTGCGCCCGGCATGACCATGTTCCGGATGCCGATCTTCACGTGGAACATCCTGGTCACCAGCCTTCTGGTGATCCTGGTCTTCCCGCTGCTGGCCGCCGCGCTCTTCGCGCTCGCCGCGGACCGCATCCTCGGCGCGCACGTGTACGACCCGGCAACCGGTGGGCCGATGCTCTGGCAGCACCTGTTCTGGTTCTTCGGGCACCCCGAGGTCTACATCGTGGCGTTGCCGTTCTTCGGCATCATCAGCGAGGTCATCCCGGTCTTCTCCCGCAAGCCGATCTTCGGCTACAAGGGTCTGGTCGCCGCGACCGTCGCGATCGCCGCGCTCTCCATGAGCGTCTGGGCGCACCACATGTTCGCCACCGGCCAGGTGCTGCTGCCGTTCTTCAGCTTCCTGAGCTACCTGATCGCCGTGCCGACCGGTATGAAGTTCTTCAACTGGATCGGCACCATGTGGCGGGGCCAGATCAGCTTCGAGACGCCCATGCTCTGGGCGGTCGGCTTCCTGGTCACGTTCCTCTTCGGTGGTCTCACCGGTGTGCTGCTGGCCAGCCCGCCGATCGACTTCCACGTGTCGGACTCGTACTTCGTGGTGGCGCACTTCCACTACGTGCTCTTCGGCACCATCGTGTTCGCGGTCTTCGCTGGCATCTACTTCTGGTTCCCGAAGATGTTCGGCCGGATGCTCGACGAGCGCCTGGGCAAGGTGCACTTCTGGCTCACCATGATCGGCTTCCACACCACGTTCCTGGTGCAGCACTGGCTCGGCAACGAGGGCATGCCCCGTCGGTACGCCGACTACCTGCCCAGCGACGGCTTCACCACGCTGAACACGATCTCCACGATCGGCGCGTTCATCACCGGTATCTCCACGCTGCCGTTCATCTACAACTGCTGGAAGTCGTACAAGACCGGCCCGGTGGTCGAGGTGAACGACCCCTGGGGTCACGGCAACTCGTTGGAGTGGGCGACCAGCAGCCCGCCGCCGCTGCGCAACTTCGACCGGATGCCGCGGATCCGCTCCGAGCGGCCGGCGTTCGACGCGAAGTTCCCGGAGTTGGCGGCCGGTGGCCAGAGCCTGGCCGGTCCGCCGGAGGGTGGCGCCAAGCCGCTCACCAGCGAGTCGGACGGCGGAGCCAGCTACCGCGAGGACACCGCGAGCGACGTCGACCGGCACTGACGCTCAAGCTCAGCAGTACGACGGGCGCCGCCCCCGGGACACCGGGAGCGGCGCCCGTCGCCATTTCCAGTCACTGTCACTCCTACTGCTCGCCCTCGTTCCGGCCGCTCCCCTTCGCTCCCCAGGCCCGCTCGGCGTCGGCCCGTCCCGGGACGGTTCGCTCGGTCCGTTTCTGCCCGGCCTAGCGTTGGACCGGCTCGGTCCGGCCTGGCCTGGTCCGGCCTGGCTCGGTCTGGCCTGGCCTGGCCTGGCTCGGTTCGGCCTGGCCCGGTGCAGCTTGGCCCCGGCTGGCGGCGGCTCGGCCCGTCCGGCGGCGGCGCGGCGCCAGGGCAGGCGAAGTCGCTCATGAGCGTGATGTCTGTGAGTCATCACGATGACTCACAGACATCACGCTTCATGGCGTGTATGCCTGCCGGCTGTCGGGCGGATACCGCGATCTGCAGTTATCCCGGCATGCCTGAGACTGACGGGGCCGATGTAGCTACGTCAGATATTGAGCGCCACGCCCCGCCTCGTGCCCGGCTGCCCTGCCCGGCTGCCCTGCCCTGCCCGGCTGCCCTGCCCGGCCCGCAGCGCTCGGCCCGCCCGGCAGGCAGTGTCTGGCCCGCCCGGCAGGCAGTGTCTGGCCCGCACGGCCGGCAGTGTCCGGCCTGCAGTGCGCGGCCCCGCCTGCACTGCGCGGCCCTGGCCCGCAGTGCGCGGCCCGGCCTGGGCTGCTGCCCGGGGCGTGCCCGGCTTAGATTGCCCTGTCCGGGCCGGGCCGTTGGATCTGGGCCCGGCTGTCAGCGGGCGGTGAGGGTGAGGTCGGCCTCGGCGGGCGGCGGGGTGGCCGCTTCGGCGATGCGGCGGCGGCGCAACTCGATCGGGAGCACCACCAGGGTGACCAGTGCGCCGAGCGCCCCGGTCACCACGAAGCCCCAGAGTGGCGCGCTGGCGTCGATCACCGCGCCGGCGAGCGGTGCGCCGACCGCGATGCCGACGGTGACCGCAGAGCCGTGCAGGCCCATCGCTTCGCCGCGTACCTCGGCCGGAACCAGGCGGCTGACCGCGTCCGAGCCGGCCGCGATGGTCGGCGCGCAGAGCGCGCCGGCGGGGATCAGCGCCAGGCACAGCAGCCACCAGTGCGCACCGCCCAGCCCCACCGGAATGGTGCACAGGGCCAGCGCGGCGGTCAGTGCCAGCGGGGAGAACGAGCGGTGTACTGCCCCGTAGGCGAAACCGCCGGCCAGCGAGGCGACCGCCCAGATGGCCAGGACCACGCCGGTCCAGCCGACCTCGCCGCTGGCTCGCAGGACAGCGACCACCGCCACGTCGGTGCCCCCGAGCACCAGGGTCGCGGCCGCGCTGAGCGCCAGGATGGCGAGCAGTCGCGGGGTCAGCCACTCCCGGCGTGGCACCCGGCGTTGTGGGCCGGTGGGTTCGTTGGCCTCCCGGATCGGTGGGTTGACGACCCACAGGGCGATCCCGGCGGCGACGATGCCGCCGCCAACCAGATACATGGTGGTCTGCGCGGAGATCGCGGTGACCAGGGCCACCGCCAACGCTGGGCCGATCATGAAGGACAGCTCCACCGACATCGAGTCCAGTGCGTAGGCCTGGCGGCGTTGGTCCTCGGGTACCAGCGCGGCGATCGACTGACGGACCACGGAGAAGATGGGCAGGGCCAGGGAGCCGGCCACGAAGGCGGCCGGCAGGAGCACGGGGTACGCCAGGGACGGCGCGGTGGACCAGAAGATCGCCTCAGCGATCGCGGTGAGCACCAGGACCGGGCGCAGTCCACGCCGGTCCACGAGTCGGCCGAGCAGCGGCCCGCCGATCGCCGCGCCCACCGTGACCGCCGCGCCCACCAGGCCGGCCGCCCCATAGCCACGATCAAGATCGAGGACCACGTGGAAGGTGAGCGTCACCCCGGTCGCGGTGAGCGGGATGCGGGCGAGGACGGCAACCAGTAGCAGCGACCGCAGGCCGGGCAGGGCGAGCGCCCGCCGGTAAGGCTTCATGTTCACGTGGGTCCGTACCTCCGGCGACATCCTCGACCGGCGGCGGCCCCTTGGCCAACCAATTAGCGCCTCATGCGGCCCTGATCACAGGCTGGCCGTGCATGAGCACCCCGGCGCCCTCCATCGCGCGTAGGGCCACGTCGGTGGTCGCCGGGGCGACGGCGGCGGTCAACTCCAGCAGCACGGTGGTGGCGAAACCCTCGCGGGCGGCGTCCAGCGCGGTCGCCCGGACGCAGTGGTCAGTGGCTATGCCGACCACGTCGACCCGGTCCACGTCGCGCCGGCGCAGCCAGTCGGCCAGGCACTCGCCGTCCTCGGCATGGCCCTCGAAACCGGAGTACGCCGCCGCGTGCTCGCCCTTGTGGAAGATCGCCTCGACCTTCGCGGTGTTCAGTTCCGGGTGGAACTCCGAACCGCTGGTGCCGACCACGCAGTGCCGGGGCCAGGACTCCACGAAGTCCGGGGGATCGCCGAAGTGGGCACCCGGGTCGACGTGGTAGTCCTTGGTGGCGACCACGTGCGTCCACCGGTCCGGCTCGGCGGCGAGCAACCGGGAGATGCCGGCGGCCACCCCTGCGCCGCCCGCGACGGCCAGCGAGCCGCCCTCGCAGAAGTCGTTCTGCACGTCCACGATGATCAGCGCGTTGGCCATCGGGGGGTTTCCTCTCTCCGCACTGTCGGTCGGTGGTGCTCGGGGGATGGCTCAGCCAGCGGGTACGACGGTGACCGGCACGGCCGGGTCGCCGGCCGAGAGCTTCAGTCCCTCCCACGGGATGGAGATCAGGCACTCCCGCAGGTGCTCCCGTGACTCGTCGAGGGTGGGCAGCGTCACCGACTCGCCGGCGACCACGTACGACTGCTGGAGCAGGCGGTCGTTGGGCTGCCGGTCGGGAACGCCCTGCGGGACGATGACCTCCTCGGTGGCGGTGCCGGTCGGCTTGTGCCGGCGGACCGCTACCTTCCGACCGCCGATGGTGGCCTTGTGCTCGGATCGCTTCACGACCGGCCGGCCCTCGACCTCGACCAATTTGTAGACCAGCCCGGCGGTCGGTGCCCCGGAGCCGGTGACCACGGCAGTGCCGGCGCCGTACATGTCCACCGGTTCGGCGGCCAGCGCTGCGATCGCGTACTCGTCCAGGTCACCGGAAACGATGATCTTGGTCTCGGTGGCGCCCAGCGAGTCGAGCAACTCCCGGGACTGCTGAGCGATCACCGCGAGGTCGCCGGAGTCGATCCGTATCGCCCGCAGGTCCGGCCCGGCCACCGCGATGGCGTTGCGGATGCCCTGGCTGATGTCGTACGTGTCGACCAGGAGCGTGGTGTCCTTGCCCAGCGTGGCGACCTGCGAGGCGAACGCCGCCCGCTCGTCGTCGTGCAGCAGGGTGAACGCGTGCGCTGCCGTGCCCGCCGTCGGGATGCCGTAGCGCGCGCCGGCGGCGAGGTTGGACGTGAACCGGAACCCGGCCAGGTACGCGGACCGCGCCGCGGCCACCGCCGCCTCCTCGTGTGCCCGACGCGACCCCATCTCGATCAGCGTCCGGCCCCGCGCCGCGGTCACCATCCGGGCCGCCGCGGCGGCCACCGCGCAATCGTGGTTGAGCACGGACAGCGCCACCGTCTCCAGCACCACGCATTCGGCGAAGCCGCCGGAGACGGTGAGGATCGGTGAACCGGGGAAGAACAGCTCACCCTCGGCGTACCCGTCGATGTCGCCGGTGAAGCGGTAGTCGGTGAGCCACGCCGCCGCCGTCTCGTCGACCACCCCGGTCCGCAGCAGGAAATCGACCTCGGTGGGGTCGAACCGGAAGTCGCGGATCAGCTCGATCAGCCGGGCCGTCCCGGCGACCACGCCGTACCGGCGGCCGCTGGGCAGCCGGCGGCTGAACACCTCGAAGACGCACCGGCGGTCGGCGGTGCCGTCCTTCAATGCCGCGCTGACCATGGTCAGCTCGTAGTGGTCGGTCAGGAGCGCGGGGCGGTGGTTGCTCACCGCCCCAGCCTAAGGTTCAGCTCGGGTCGCCGCCGTCGTGGCCCGGGATCGAGCGCAACGCCGCCCACAGTTCGGCCCGGGCGGTGACGCCGAGCTTGGCGTAGATCCGCTGGAGGTGGTTCTCCACTGTGCGCGCCGAGAGGTAGAGCCGTTCGGCGATGGCCCGGCTGGGAGCGCCGTGCGCGGCGAGGCGCGCCACCTGCCACTCCCGCTCGGTGAGCACTGGCGCGCCGGCCTGGAGCGCCGGCGTCCGGATCAGGTCACAGCGCCCGAGCAACCCGGCGAGGCGTTCCCGGGCGTCGTTGGCGGCGGCCGAGTGTTGCCGGCGTAGCCGCTGGACGGCCTGGGAGGTGGCCTCTGCGGCGTACACGGTCAACTCCAGGGCGGCGTAGTCGTCGGCGACCGCCAGCAGATCGGTGGGGGAGTCGGTCACCGCGGCGCGGGCGTGCCGGGCCAGCAGCGGCGGGAGCACCCCGTCGACCCGCTCCGAGAGCTCGGCGAGGCGCTGCGCGACGGTGCGGCGGCTGCCGTCGGAGCAGGTGGGGCCGACAGCCATGCCCGCCTGGTCGAGTCGGACGAGGTCGTGCAGGACATGCACCTCGTGCCCGGCGAAGCCGTCGGAGCGCAGCCGGTCCACCAGGTCACCGAGGTGTTTGACCGCGCCCGGCAGGTCGCCCGACGCGGCGAGCGACGCGCCCCGGGCCTGCTCCAGCCACGGGTAGAGCACCGCCATGCCCGGCGCGTGCGTGCGGTCGGCTTCGGCCATCGCCGCAACCGCCTGCGCGGCGTCACCGCGCAGCGCCGCCGCCTGGGCGCGTTCGGCCTGGGCCAGACCGGCGTAGACCCGGCTCGTGGCCAGCACCGCGCAGGCACCCAGCGAGGTCCGCATGGCCGCGTCGCTCTGCCCACGCAGCCGGGCCGCGTACGCCTGGAGGATGGCCAGGTAGCCGGTGCCGAGGCGGAAGTCGCCGGCTCCGGCGAGGTCGGCGAACTCGTCGGCCACGATCGCGTCGATCCCGGCCAGGTCGCCGGTGAGCATGAGCCGGGTGCCTCGGGCCAGTTCCAGGGCCAGCTGGAGGTACGGCATGTCGGTGCGCCAGCTCGCCGCGGCCGAGTGCACCTGGGCGATCGCCGTACCGCTGCGGGTCAGCTCGCCCTGCGCGGCCTGGACGTACGCGATGGTGGAGCGGGCCAGCTCGCGGGCGGCGACGCCTGCCGCCGGACGGTCGAGCACCCGTCGGCTGAGCTGCACGGCGGTGGCCGTGTCCAGGCGGTGCAGGCGCATGATCGCCTCGAATGCGTGCACCCGGGACCGGTCGGCGGAGTCACTGAGCTGCTCGGCCCGGCTTGCGATCTCCTCCACCGTGGACTGCCGGCTCAGCCCCCAGTAGCTGACCATGCCGCGTACGGTCAGCCACCGGCAGAGCCGCCGCTCGTCGCCGGGCTTGGGGGTGACCGCGTCGAGGACGTCGATCGCCTCGTCGGGCCGGTCGGCGAACATCAGAATGGTGGCCAGCAGCTCCGCCGCGTCGTAGCCGCCGTCGGTGTGCAGCGCGGCCCGCGCCAGGCGGGTCGCCAGCGGCACGTCGTAGCGGGTGAACGCCTGCACCGCGGCGTCCAGCAGCAGAGCCGGATCCTGTGCGGTGCCCGAGTCGAGTCGCCAGACCGCCACCCGCAACAGGTCGTCGCGTCGGCGTTTGCCGACCTGCTCGAGCAACTCGGCGAGGTGTGCCTGAAGCCGGCGGGTGCGGCTGACCGGGCAGCGACGGCGCATCACCTCGCCGTAGAGCGGGTGTGCCAGCCGGACGTTGGTGCGCCGGTCGTGCTGGATGACGGTGATCAGCCCGCGTTCCTCGGCGGTCTCCACGTCCGACTGTTCGGCGGCCTGCCTCAGGAGGTGCAGGCCCAGTGGTTCGCCGAACGCGACCAGCTCGACGACCGCGCGGACGCCGTCGGTGAGTTTGCCGACCCGGGTGTCGATGAGGTCGGTCAGGTTGGGCGCCAGTTCCAGTCGCCCGGTCCACTTCCAGATCCCGTACGTGCGCTTCAACTCGGCGCTGCCGTTGGCCGCGTGCACCAGCTCGCGCAGCAGCAGCGGGTTGCCGGCCGACAGCCGGCCGAGCCGGTCGGCCGAGTTGGCGTCGACCGGGCCGCCCAGGATCGCCGCCAGCAGGTCGGTTGTCTCCTCCTGCGGCATCGGGGTCAGCTCGACGTGCTCGACCAGGTCGTCGGTCCAGAGCGCGCGGATCGGCAGCGGGATCTGCTCACCGTCGCGCAGGGTGCCGACCACTGTGGCGTTCTCGGCGCGGGCGACGAGATGCACGAGTGCGGCCGAGGGGGGATCGAGCAGGTGGGCGTCGTCGATGGCGAGCACGATCCGTCGGCCGGCCGCCTGCTGTTGCAGCACGTTGAGCGCCCAGCGCAGGATGCCGGCGGGGGAGAGGCCCTGCGGCTGCTCGGCGGGGAGGACCTGGACGAGCCCACCGAATGGCAGCGCCGCAGTGGTGGCGCTGGCGGCGATGGACCAGATCGCGAACCGGTCGGTGGGCAACGCGCCCACGCCCTCGCGCAGCAGGCGACTCTTGCCGATGCCAGCGCTGCCGCTGAAGAAGAGCCCGCGGCCGGCCTCGCCGGTCACGGCCTCCAGCAAACGGTTGAGCTCATCTGTGCGGCCGACGAACTCCCATCGACTCATTCGCGCAGCATATCGACCGGAATCCGTCCGCGCCCGTACCGTCACCGTGCGAAGTTGAGTAATCGCACAATTACCGCTGAGTATTCGAGGTGTTCCGCCCGGTCGTCGGCCCGCCCGTAGTCTTCCGACATCCGATTGACGTACCGGAAATTCCGCGACCGGATCTCCGGTCACCCGCAACGGGAGGCACCTGATGAAGCAGGGCCCTCTCCCCTCGGTCGATTCGCCGGACGACATGACCGGTCCAGCAGACCTACCGACCTGCGGCCCCCTCCCCACCCGGGTCGGCGTGTCCGGCGCTGCCCCGGATGAGCCGCTTGGTGTGGTCGCCGTTGGCCCGGCCGGTGCTGAGCGGCGTGCTGTGCTGGCCACCCTGCTCGAGCTCGACCCGGTCATGCTCACAGTGCCGGCGGGCAGCTGGTTGGTGATGCGCGACGCCAAGGTGCCCACCCGGGCGGCGTTCGTGCCCGGTTACCGGCAGCCGCACTCGTACGGCGCGGACCGGGACGCCGCCGGTCCGGCGTTGGCCCGCCCGCCCCGGCGTGTCGAGCTGAGCGTGCCCCAGCCGCTGCTGCGGCACTTCACCCTGGTCGACGTTCCGGACACCGCCACCCTCGGTGTGTCCGGCACCCGGGTGCTGCTCGAAGCGGTGGGCCGGGCCGGCGTGTTGCTCTTCGTGATCGCCGCCGACCAGGCCTTCACCGCCGCCGAGTTGAACCTGCTCGCCGAAGTCGCCCCGACCTCGGTGGAGGTCGTCTTCGCGGTCACCCCGGGCGCGGCGGGGTGGGCTCCGCTGGCCGACGGCACGGCGACTACGGAGGGCGCGGGGGCGTCCGTCCCGCCGGTCGGGGATGCGGAGACCGAGGTGGATGCGGTCGCGGTCACTGTGGAGGCGCATCGGGCGGCGCTCCTGGCCGCGGTGCCGGCGCTGGCCGGCGCGCGGTGGTTCCCGGTCGACGGCGCCGACACTGCCGCCGACCTGCGGCGGGCGCTGGTGGGTTGGGCGTCGCGTGAGGGGTTGCAGCGGGCCAGCGTCGACCCACCGATCCTGCCGGGCCAGCAGGGCCGCGTGGCCGTGGCCGCCGATCCGGGTGACTGGTCCGAGCGGCTCGACCGCCATGCCCGCTCGTGTGCTCAGCGGATCCGCCAGCACCTCGCCCTGGAGTTGGCGAACATCCACCTTCGGGCCGTTCAGGAGATCGTGTTCGGAGTCGGCCTTGCCGGCCTACCCGATCTCCTCGACCGTGAGATGGCGGCGTTGTCGTTGTTGGCGACCGCGCAGTGCGACCAGGCGGTGCGCGGCATCATGACCGACGTCGCGTCCCAGGTGCTCGGCGCGCCGCCGGCCGAAGGCGTGCGCCGCCGGATCGCCACCGCTGTGCAGTACGGCCTGGCCGATCACCGGCCCGGCCACGAATTGGACAAGGTGCTGTTGATCACCAGCACGGCGGGCGTGGCCGAGTTGACCGGCCTGGAGGCGATCGACGCCGCCGCCAGCTATCCGATGGCGTCCCGGGACGAGGTGCTCCCGCCCATTGCGGTGGCGCTCTCCGGCGGGTGCTGGCAGCAGTGGCGTACGCCGGGCAACGGCGACCACAGCGCGGCGCGAGCCTGGTCCCAGCGGGCGGTGCGCGAGGTCGAGTTGGGGTTGTCCAGGGAGATCTCCCGACGGTTCGAGGTGATCCGCCTCTCGCTGGGCGTGGTGCTCTCCGATGCAGTCGATCACGGCATTCTGCTCGCCTGACGGCGCGCCCACCGGTTGGTCCGGGTCCGGGCCGGACCCCGCCGCCGATGGCGTCCGGGGCGGGTCGGGAGGGGCCGGGGTGGGTGATCCGCGCCGGTCCGGCGTTCCGGTTCCTCGGTTCCGGGAAACCGGTGGCACGATGGGGGGCATGGCGGCTCCGCAGGTTGCACCGGTCGAGACGCCGGACACTGAAGAGGTGCCGGCGTCCGACCGGCAGTGGGTGACGATCGTGTGGGACGACCCGGTCAATCTGATGACGTACGTGACCTGGGTCTTCCAGAAGCTTTTCGGCTACAGCCGGGAGAGGGCCGAACAGCTGATGCTGGACGTGCACCACAAGGGCCGTGCCGTGGTCTCCACCGGTGCCCGCGAACGGATGGAGCACGACGCGTCGCAGCTGCACGCGTACGGGCTGTGGGCGACGGTGGACAGATCATGAGCATGTTCCATCGCCAGGCCGGTCACTACGTCGCCGTCTTCGCCGTCGACGAGGTGCGGGTGCTGCGCAAGGTCGCCTCCGAGGTGGTGGGTCTGCTCACCGATGGCTTCGACCACACCGACCCGGTGGTCGGTCGGCTCTTTCCGGCGGTCTACCCGCAGGACGCTCCGGGCACCGCCGAGTTTCGCCGCTACACCGAGGGCGACCTGAAGACCGCGAAGATCGATCAGGCGGGGGCGATCCTGGCCGCGTTGCCGGACGAGGCCGGCGGCGAGGTGCGGCTGGACGCCGAGGCCGCCGAGGCGTGGTTGCGGGCGCTGAACGACGCACGGCTCGCGATGGGCGTCCGCCTGGAGATCAAGGACGGCACAGATCTGGGCGAGGAGCTGGACGACGCTGTCGCTGAGGACCCGGGTTCCAGCCGGGTGTTCCAGCTTTCGGTCTACGCCTATCTCGGGTATCTACAGGAGTCGCTGCTCAACGCCTTGATCGACTAAGGGTGACCGGCACCACTTCGACCTGTGCCCGGCAGGCGTTAGGCTGGTGCACGTGCTGAGCATCGACCGGTCGATCATTGACGCGATCGTCGCCCACGCGCGCCGGGATCACCCTGACGAGGCGTGCGGCGTGGTCGCCGGTCCCGTCGGCAGTGACACTCCGACCCGGCACATCCCGATGGACAACGCGGCGCGGTCGATGACCTTCTACGAGTTCGACTCGATGGAGCATCTGCGTGTGTGGCGGGAGATGGACGACCGGGACGAGGAGCCCGTCGTCATCTACCACTCGCACACCGCCACCGAGGCGTACCCGTCGCGGACGGACGTCGCCTTCGCCGGTGAGCCGGGGGCGCACTACCTGCTCGTCTCGACCCGTGAGCCCGACTCGGAGGAGATCCGGTCGTTCCGGATCGTCGACGGCGTGATCACCGAGGAGCCGGTCCGTGTCGTGGAGGCCGGTGTCGACCCGCACGCCGTCCAGTCCTACATGTTCGGGCAGAGCCCGGCGACGGTCGATTACGAGTGTTCCGGCCGCTGACCTGTCAGCGCCGCAGCCATCTCGTCCCGTCACCGTAGGCACACCCGATCGAGGAGTTCCCCATCATGGCTATTGAGGTTCGCATCCCCACCATCCTGCGCAGCTACACCGGCGGCGCCAAGGTCGTCGACGGCACCGGCGACACGCTCGCCGATCTGCTCACCGACCTGGATTCCCGGCACGGCGGTCTGCGCGGCCGGCTGATCACCGACGCGGGCACGCTGCACCGCTTCGTCAACGTCTACGTCAACGACGAGGACGTCCGCTTCCTCGGTGCGCTCGACGCGAAGCTCTCCGACGGCGACAGCGTCACCATCCTGCCGGCGGTGGCCGGCGGTGCGTTCGGCTTCGCTGCGGCAGCGGCGATCAGCTCGCACAGCGCTGCGGCAGCGGCGATCAGCTCGCACAGCATCAGCTCGCAGGGTGCCGTCGACGTGCTGGCCCGCGACGCCGTCGCGGCTCGCTGAGGTCGGCCGCCATGGCGCGGTACGAAAGCCTGCTCGACGCCTGCGGGGGTACTCCGCTGGTCGGCCTGCCCCGACTGTCCCCGACGGCGCCCGAGGGTGCCCCTCCGGTGCGGCTCTGGGCCAAGCTGGAGGACCGCAACCCCACCGGCAGCATCAAGGACCGCGCGGCGCTGTTCATGGTCCGGGCGGCGGAGGAGGCTGGCCGGCTCCGCACTGGTGACACCATCCTCGAGCCGACGAGCGGCAACACCGGCATCTCGTTGGCCATGGTGGCGAAGATGCGCGGCTACCGGCTGGTCTGCGTGATGCCGGAGAACGTCTCCACCGAGCGGGTGCAGCTGCTCCGGATGTACGGGGCCGAGATCATCTTCTCGCCGGCGGCGGGTGGTTCCAACCAGGCGGTCGCCACGGCGAAGCAGATCGCCGTCGAGCACCCCGACTGGGTGATGCTCTACCAGTACGGCAACGAGGCGAACGCGCGGGCGCACTACGAGACGACCGGGCCGGAGCTGCTGCACGACCTGCCCAGCATCACGCACTTCGTGGCCGGGCTGGGCACCACCGGCACCCTGATGGGCACCGGGCGTTATCTGCGGGAAAAGGTCGAGGGCATTCAGGTCGTGGCTGCCGAGCCGCGCTACGGCGAGTTGGTCTACGGGCTGCGCAACATCGACGAGGGGTACGTTCCGGAGCTCTACGACGCCTCGGTGCTCTCCCGGCGGTTCTCGGTCGGCACCCGGGACGCGGTGCTGCGCACCCGCCAGCTGGTGGAGGTGGAGGGCATCTTCGCCGGTTTCTCCACCGGTGCGATCCTGCACGCCGCGCTGGCGGTGGCGCACGAGGCGGTGCGCGACGGCCGGCGGGCCGATGTGGCCTTCGTGGTCTGCGACGGTGGATGGAAGTACCTGTCCACCGGCGCGTACGGCGGCACCCTCGCCGACGCCGAGGACGCCCTGGAGGGGCAGCTCTGGGCCTGACCGATCTGGTCTGCCGACTACGGGCCGTCGACATTCGTCGACGGCCCGTCCGCGTTGTGATGTACCGCGAGCAGGTGTCACGTTCGTGACAACTTCCGTTGGATGATTCTTGCTGCCGGGTGCGCCAGCGTAGGCTGCGCAGCGTGGCGTACGCGTCGGTAGAGATCATGGCTGGGACTATCGCCGGCACAGCTGCTACTGACAGTGACAGCGAGACCACTCGATGCGACTGACCGTTCTGGGGAGCGCCGGCAGTTTCCCTGGCCCCGAGTCGCCCTGCTCGGCCTACCTCGTCGAGGCCGACGGTTTCCGGCTCCTGGTCGACTTCGGCTCGGGGTCGCTGTCCAGCCTCCAGCGGTACGCGGGGTTGCACGCCCCGGACGCCATCCTGCTGACCCACCTGCACTGTGATCACATGTTCGACGCCGTGCTCTACGTGGTGGTGCGCCGGTACGCCCCGGACGGCCCCTACCCGGCGCTGCCGGTGTACGCGCCCGCCGGCGCGCCGGACCGGCTCAGCGCCGCCTACGGGGACGACGGTTCGGTGGAGGACGTGTACCAGTTCTACGCGCTCCAGCCGGGCACCTTCCCGATCGGCCCGTTCGCCGTCACCGTCGACCGGGTCAACCACCCCGTCGAGACGTACGGTGTGCGGCTGGAGCACGACGGCCGTTCGCTGTGCTACTCGTCGGACACTGCGCCCTGTGAGGCGCTGCTGCGGCTGGCCCAGAACGCCGACGTGTTCCTCTGCGAGGCCAGTTACCTCGACGGCGTGGACAATCCGCCGGATCTGCACCTGACCGGCCGGGAGGCCGGCGAGGCGGCGACCAAGGCCGCTGTGGGTCGACTGCTGCTCACCCACCTGGTGCCCGCCTGGGGCAGCGAGGCGCACACGTTGGAGTCGGCCGCCGCCGCGTACAGCGGGCCGCTCGAGGTGGTCCGGCCCGGCGCCAGCTACGACATCTGACGCACCGGGTCCCGGGCGCGGGCCGAGGAGTTCGGCTGGCCGGCCGCGGTTGCCGGGTTCCTCGGTGTGCACGACGCGGACGTTCTCCTGGGCACCGCGAGCGGGGTGGATCGCCGCACCGCATAGGGTGCAGGCATGGCGCGACCTGACGGGCGAGGGCCCTCTCAACTCCGACCGGTGACCCTGACCCGAGGCTGGAGCACCCATCCGGAGGGCTCGGTGCTCGTCGAGTTCGGCGGCACCCGGGTGCTCTGCACGGCGAGCGTCACCGAGGGGGTGCCTCGCTGGCGCAAGGGCTCCGGGCTCGGTTGGGTGACCGCTGAGTACGCGATGCTGCCCCGGGCCACCAACACCCGCTCCGACCGGGAAAGCGTCAAGGGCCGGGTCGGTGGCCGTACCCATGAGATCTCCCGGTTGATCGGCCGTAGTCTGCGGGCCAGCATCGACCTCAAGGCGCTCGGCGAGAACTCGATAGTGCTCGACTGCGACGTGCTCCAGGCCGACGGCGGCACCCGCACGGCCGCGATCACCGGCGCGTACGTCGCGTTGCACGACGCGGTGGGCTGGCTCGCCGCCCGCAAGTCGTTGGCCGGTAAGCCGGAGAAGGTGATGCACCGCTCGGTGGCCGCGGTCAGCGTGGGGATCATCGCCGGGGAGGCCCGGCTCGATCTCTGCTACGAGGAGGACGTCGCCGCCGAGGTGGACATGAACGTGGTGTGCACCGGCGCTGGCGACTTCGTCGAGGTGCAGGGCACCGGCGAGGCGGGCGTGTTCGCCCGCGACCAGCTCGACGCCCTGCTCGACCTGGCCGTCGCCGGCTGCGCCGAGTTGGCCGAAGCCCAGCGGAAGGCACTCGCATGAACAAGGTCCTGCTCGCCACCCGTAACCGTAAGAAGCTGGTCGAGCTTCAGCGGATCCTGGACGGCGCGCTCGGCGCGCACCGGATCGCCCTGCTCGGGCTGGATGACATCGAGCAGTACGCGGAGCTGCCGGAGACCGGCCTGACCTTCGGCGAGAACGCGCTGATCAAGGCGCGGGAGGGCTGCCGGCAGAGTGGCCTGCCGACCATCGCCGACGACTCCGGGCTCGCTGTCGACGCGCTCAACGGGATGCCGGGTGTGTTCAGCGCCCGCTGGTCCGGCAAGCACGGCGACGACCGGGCCAACCTTCAGCTGGTGCTGGACCAGATCGGCGACGTGCCCGACGAGCAGCGGGCCGCCTCGTTCGTCTGCACCGTCGCGTTGGTGCTGCCGGGCGGCAAGGAGCACCTCGTCGACGGCCGGCAGTCCGGTCGGGTGCTGCGCGCGCCGCGTGGTGACGGTGGGTTCGGCTACGACCCGATCTTCCTGGGCGACGGACAGGACCGGACCAACGCCGAGCTGACCCCGGCGGAGAAGGACGCGATCAGTCACCGGGGCAAGGCGTTGCGCGAGCTGGCCAAGCTGGTCGCCAAGGTGCTGCCGCCCGCCGCCTGACCCGCGGCGGACGACAGCGACCCGCCGGAGATCAGCCCAGCGGGCCGACCTCCCGTTCGATGGCGGCGCGCAACTCCGGCCCGGCGACGACGGCACGGGCCGCCTCCATCACCGGGGCGAGGAACACGTCCGGGCCGGGCTCGCCGGCTGCCGTACCGAGCGCGGCGACGGCCGCCCGGCCGGCCGGGGACGGCTCCAGCGGGGCGCGCAGTTGGAGGCCGCGTACGCCGGCCAGCAGCTCCACCGCGAGCAGGCTGGTCAGGTTGTCCAGGACGGTGCGCAGCTTCTTCGCGGCGGCCCAGCCCATCGAGACGTGGTCCTCCTGCATTCCGCTGGTGGGCAGCGAGTCCACCGAGGCGGGGGCGGCCAGTCGACGGTTCTCGGCCACGATCCCCGCCGCCGTGTACTGGGCGATCATCAGCCCGGAGTTGACCCCGGCGTCGGGGGAGAGGAACGCCGGCAGTTCCCGGGAGCGGGTCACGTCGAGCAGCCGGTCGACCCGCCGCTCGGCGATCGCGCCCACCTCGGCGGCGGCGATGGCGAGGAAGTCCGCGGCGAAGCCGAGCGGTGCGCCGTGGAAGTTCCCGGTCGACTCGACCCGGCCGTCCGGCAGCACCACCGGGTTGTCCACAACGGACACCAGCTCCCGGCCGGCGACGGTGCGGACGAAGTCCAGGGTGTCGCGGGCCGCGCCGGCCACCTGCGGCGCGCAGCGCATCGAGTACGCGTCCTGCACGGCGTGCGCGAGGTCGTCGCGGTGCGAGTCCATCACCCGGGAGTCCTGCAACAGGCGGTGGATGTTCGCCGCCGACGTCGCCTGACCGGGGTGTGGGCGGATCGCGTGCAGCTCGGGCAGGAACGGCCGCTCCGAGCCGAGCATCGCCTCGATGGCCAGCGCGGCCGTCACGTCGGCCATGGCGAACAGGTGCTCCGCGTCGTGGATGGCCAGCAGCAGCATGCCGAGCATGCCGTCGGTGCCGTTGATCAGCGCCAGCCCCTCCTTGGCGGCCAGCTCGATCGGCTTGAGCCCGGCGGCGGTCAACGCGTCGGAGGCGTCCTGCCGTTCACCGGCCGGGCCGAGCACCCAGCCCTCGCCGAGCAGTACCAGCGCGCAGTGCGCCAGCGGCGCCAGGTCACCGGAGGCGCCCAGCGAGCCGTGCTCCGGGACCCACGGGGTGATGTCGTGATTGAGCAGGTCGACCAGCGCTTCCGCGACCAGCGGCCGGACCCCGGAGCGGCCCAGGGCGAGGGACCGGACGCGCAGCAGCATCATGGCCCGGACCACCTCGCGCGGCATCGGGGCGCCCACCCCGGCGGCGTGCGAGCGGATCAGCGCGTGTTGCAGCTCGGCCCGCCGCTCCGGCGCGACGAAGGTGTTTGCCAACGCGCCGAACCCGGTGGAGACCCCGTAGACGGGACGGCCCGACGACTCGATGCCGTCCACGATGGCCCGGCTGGTCGCCATCGCGTCGATGGTGGCCGGGGCGAGGACGACGGTGGCGGTGCCGCGGGCCACCGCGAGCACGTCGTCGGCGGAGACTCCGGTGGGCTGGATGGTCACGTGCGTCATTGCGGAACTCCGTTGCGTATTACCTGGCGGATCAGGGGGACACCGGGCCGGTAGGCCAGGTGCAGGTGTGACGGCGCGTCGAGGACGACGAGGTCGGCCCGCGCGCCGGGGGTGAGGACACCGATGTCGTCGCGGCGCAGCGCCCGTGCGCCACCGGCGGTGGCGGCCCAGACCGCCTCCGCCGGGGTCATCCGCATCTCGCGGACCGCGAGGGCCACGCAGAACGGCATCGACGAGGTGTACGACGAGCCGGGGTTGCAGTCCGTCGCCAGCGCCACCGTGACACCGGCGTCGAGCAGCCGGCGGGCATCCGGGTAGGGCGAGCGGGTGGAGAACTCCGCGCCGGGCAGCAGGGTCGCCACGGTGCGGGTGCCCGACCCGTCGCTGTGGGCCGTGTCAGCCAGCGCGGCCACGTCGGCGTCGCTCAGGTGGGTGCAGTGGTCGACGCTGGCCGCATCCAGCTCCACGCCCAGTTGCACCCCGGGGCCGGGGCCGAGCTGGTTGGCGTGCAGCCGTACGCCCAGGCCGGCGGCCTGACCGCAGGCCAGGATGGCGCGGGCGTGGTCCACGTCGAAGGCACCCCGCTCGCAGAACACGTCGATCCACTTCGCGTACGGAGCGGCGGCGGCCAGCATCGGCCCGCAGACCAACCCCACGTAGTCGTCGGGGCGGTCGGCGTACTCGGCGGGCACCACGTGCGCGCCCAGGAAGGTGGTCTCGGTGCTGGTCTCGGCGGCGATCCGCAGCGAGCGGGCCTCGTCGGCGACGGTCAGGCCGTACCCACTCTTGATCTCCATGGTCGTGGTGCCCTGGCGCAGCGCCTCCCCGCGCAGCCGGCGCACCGTGGCACGCAGTTCCTCGTCGGTGGCGGCCCGGGTGGCACCGACTGTGGTCCGGATGCCGCCGCCGGTGTAGGGCTGACCGGCCATCCGGGCGGCGAACTCGGGGGCCCGGTCCCCGGCGAAGACCAGGTGGGCGTGGCTGTCCACGAACCCGGGCAGCACGGCGGCACCACCGGCATCGACGTGATGGTCGGCGGACGGCGCGTACGCGGACGGCCCGACCCAGACCACCCGACCCGCCTCGACCAGCACGGCGGCGTCGCGGCGGATGCCGAGCGGGCCCTCGCCGGCGCCGTTGGTGACCAGTTCCCCGATGTTGTCGACGAGCAGGCTGCCGCTCATGCGGGCGTCACCGCCTCGATCGCGGACGACAGTTCGGCCGGCACGTCGACGGTCAGGTGCCGGCCCTCGGCCACCACCACCCGGCCGTCGACCACCACCTGCTCGACGTCCGCCGCGCCGGCGGCGAAGAACGCGCCCACCGGCGGCACCCCGGCGGTGCGGGCGCTGTCCAGGCGTACCGTCACCAGGTCGGCGCGGGTGCCCACCGCGATCCTTCCGGCGTCGGCCCAGCCCAGCGCGGCGTGCCCGGCGAGGCTGGCCGCGTTCAGCAGGTCGAGCGGCGCGAAGTGGCCGCGCCGGCGGGTCCGCAGCCGCTCGTCCAGCTCGACCGCCCGAGCCTCCTCGAACAGGTCGATCACGGCGTGACTGTCGCTGCCGAGGCTCAACCGGATGCCGGCGTCGGCCATCAGCCGGGCCGGGCCGATGCCGTCGGCGAGGTCCCGCTCGGTGGTCGGGCAGAGGCACACCCCGGTCAGGCTGTCGGCGAGCACTGACAGGTCCGCGCTGGTGGGGTGGGTGGCGTGGACGGCGGTGGTGTGCGGCCCGAGCACCCCGTGCTCGGCGAGCAGCGCGGTGGGCGAGTGCCCGTGCACGGCCCGGCACTCGTCGTTCTCGGCGGGCTGTTCGGAGAGGTGCACGTGCAGCGGCGCCTGCCGCTCCCGGGCCCAGTCGGCGACAGTGCGCAACTGATCGGCCGGGACGGCCCGCACCGAGTGCACGGCCGCGCCGACCCGGACGTGCGGGTCCGTCGGTTGGAACGCCGCGGCCCGCTCGGCCCAGCGGCCCGCGTCACCGTCGCCGAAGCGACGTTGCGGCCCGGCGAGGGGCTGACCGTCCACGCTGGAGGTCAGGTAGCAGGCGTCCAGCAGTGTGAGCCGGATCCCGGCGTGCGCGGCGGCCTCCACCAGCGCCGCGCCCATCGCGTTCGGGTCGTCGTAGGCGCCGCTGTCCGGTCGGTGGTGCAGGTAGTGGAACTCGCCCACGCAGGTGATCCCGGCGAGCGCCATCTCGGCGTAGACGGCCCTTGCCAGCGCGAGGTAGGTGTCCGGGTCCAGCCGGTCCGCGACGGCGTACATCTGGTCCCGCCAGGTCCAGAAGTCACCCCGGCCGCCGTGGGTACGCCCGCGTAGCGCCCGGTGGAAGGCGTGCGAGTGCACGTTGGACAGGCCCGGCAGGGTGAGGCCGGGCAGTGGCACCGCGTCGGCGTACACCTCGACCCCGGCCTCCGGTCCGTGTGCTCCCAGCAGCGGCGTCACCGCGGTGATCCGGCCGTCCTCGACCTCGATCAGCACGTCGGGGGTGGGTTCGGCGTGCTCGGGCAGCCAGGCGTACTCGGCGAGCCAGCGGTTCGGTGTCACCGGCATGTCAGCTCCTCCAGCACCCGGGCCAGCGCCCGTACCCCGGCGGCGCAGTCGTCGTCGGTGGCGGCCTCGGCGGGGGAGTGCGAGACACCGGTCGGGTTGCGCACGAAGAGCATCGCGGTGGGCAGGTACGCGGCGAGCACCCCGGCGTCGTGCCCCGCCCCGGTGGGCAGCACCGGCGCGTCGAGCAGCGTGGCGAGGCGTTTGGCAAGCCCGCCGTCGAAGGCGACCACCGCTGTGGCCGACTCCTCGGTGACGGTCACCGTCGTACCGTCACGGCGGGCCCGCTCGGCAAGCTTGCCACGTACCGCGTCGACCAGCCCGGCGAGCGTTTCCGGGTCGGCGGCCCGGGCGTCCAGCCAGCCGGTCACCTTCGACGGGATCGCGTTTGTGGCGTTGGGTTCGACGGCGACCCGGCCCACAGTGGCGTGCGCGCCGCGCAGCCGGGCCTCCTTGTTGGCCGCCAGCACCGTGAACGCGTAGGTCAGCATCGGGTCGCGGCGGTCGGCCATCCGGGTCGTACCCGCGTGGTTGCCCTCGCCGACGACGTCGAAGCGCCACCGGCCGTGCGGCCAGATCGCGCTGGCCACCGCGACCGGCGCGTCAGTGTCGACGAGTGCGCGGCCCTGCTCGACGTGCAACTCGACGAACGCCCCGAACCGGCCCAGCAGCTCCGGGCGGGCGCCCGCCGGCCGGTCACCGAGCGCCTCGGCGAAGCTCACCCCGGCCGCGTCGCGCAGGCCGGCCGCGCGCTCGGGCGCCAGCGCCCCGGTGAGCAGCCGAGACCCCAGGCAGGGTACGCCGAAACGCGCCCCCTCCTCCTCGACGAAGGCACCCAGCACCAGCGGCCGGTCCGGGGTGACCCCGGCGGCGCGTAGCTCGTCAACGGCGAGGAACGCGCTCACGATGCCGAGTGGCCCGTCGTACGCCCCGCCGTGCGGCACCGAGTCGAAGTGGCTGCCGGTGAGCACCGCGTCGGACGCCTCCGGGTCACCCCAGTGGGCGAAGAGGTTGCCGTTGCCGTCCTCGGTGACCGGCATGGCACGGTGCTCGGCCTGCGCCCGGAACCAGGCGCGCAGCTCCCGCTCCGGCTCGGTCAGCGCGTACCGCAGATAGCCGCCGCTGTCGGCGTCCCGCCCGACCGGCGCGATCTCGTCCCACAGCGCCCGGAACCGGGCGGAAAGGTCGTCGCTCACGCGGGGTCGCCCTCCGTCATCGGCACCCGGACCCCGGTGCGGTCGGCTACCTCGCGGGCGCTCTCGTAGCCGGCGTCGACGTGCCGGATGACGCCCATCGCCGGGTCGTTGGTGAGCACCCGCTCGATCTTCTGACCGGCGAGGGCGGTGCCGTCGGCCACGCACACCTGCCCGGCGTGGATCGACCGGCCGATACCCACCCCGCCGCCGTGGTGGATGGACACCCAGGACGCCCCGCTTGCCGTGTTGACCAGGGCGTTGAGCAGCGGCCAGTCGGCGATGGCGTCGGAGCCGTCGGCCATCCCCTCGGTCTCCCGGTACGGGCTCGCGACGCTGCCGGTGTCCAGGTGGTCCCGGCCGATCACTACCGGGGCGGAGAGTTCGCCGGAGGCGACCATGTCGTTGAACCGCACGCCCGCCCGGTCCCGTTCGCCCTGACCGAGCCAGCAGATCCGGGCCGGCAGGCCCTGGAAGGCGACCCGCTCGCCGGCCAGCTTGATCCACCGGGCCAGCGACTCGTTCTCCGGGAACAGGTCGAGGATGGCGCGGTCGGTGGCAGCGATGTCGGCCGGGTCGCCGGAGAGCGCCGCCCACCGGAACGGACCCCTGCCCTCGCAGAACAACGGCCGGATGTACGCGGGCACGAAGCCCGGGAAGTCGAAGGCGCGCTGATAGCCGCCGAGCTGCGCCTCACCCCGGATCGAGTTGCCGTAGTCGAACACCTCGGCGCCCGCGTCGAGGAAACCGACCATCGCCTCGACGTGCCGGGCCATCGACGCGCGGGCCCGGTCGGTGAACTCGGCCGGCTTCGCGGCGGCGTAGTCCCGGGCCTCGGCCAGCTCCACCCCCACCGGCAGGTACGCCAGTGGGTCGTGCGCGCTGGTCTGGTCGGTCACGATGTCGATCTCGACGCCCCGGTTCAGCAAGTCCGGGAAGACCTCGGCCGCGTTGCCGACCACGCCCACGCTCAGGGCCCGGCGCTCCCGCTTCGCGGCGCGGACCCGAGCGATCGCGTCATCCAGGGAGTCGGCGACCTCATCCAGGTAGCGGTCGTGCACCCGACGGTCGAGCCGGGTGCGGTCCACGTCCACGATCAGGCAGACGCCGCCGTTCATGGTGACCGCGAGCGGCTGCGCGCCGCCCATCCCGCCGCAGCCGGCGGTCAGCGTCAGCGTGCCGGCGAGGGTGCTTGCGCCCTGCCCCTGCCCGTCGCCGCGGGCGTCGGCGATCTTGGCGGCCACCGCCGCGAACGTCTCGTAGGTGCCCTGGAGGATCCCCTGGGTGCCGATGTAGATCCACGAACCGGCCGTCATCTGCCCGTACATGGTCAGGCCGAGCTGTTCGAGGCGGCGGAACTCCGGCCAGGTCGCCCAGTCGCCGACCAGGTTCGAGTTGGCCAGCAGCACCCGCGGCGCCCACTCGTGGGTGCGCATCACCCCGACCGGACGGCCCGACTGCACCAGCATCGTCTCGTCCTCGCGCAGGTCGGTCAGCGTGCGGACCAACGCGTGGTACGACGGCCAGTCCCGCGCCGCCTTGCCGGTGCCGCCGTAGACCACCAGGTCGTCGGGGCGTTCGGCCACCTCGGGGTCGAGGTTGTTCATCAACATCCGCAGGGCGCCCTCCTGCTGCCACCCGCGGGTGGTGAGCTGGCTGCCCCGTGCGGCACGAATGGGCTGGGTCATCTCTGGTTCTCCTCCGGTCAACCGAGGAACAACTGTCGGCGGGCCGCGGAGGCTTCGAATGCCTCCAGTCGGCGCTGGGTTTCGCCCGGTGTGGCGTCGCAGATCGCCTGCAACAGCACCATGGCCAGGGTCATCGGGGCGGTGTGCAGGTCGAAGACGAGCTGCGCGCCGACCGCTGCGGCGAGCACCACGTCGGCGTGCTCGGTGGCCGGGCTGACCGGTGAGTCGGTGATCGCGACCACCGTCAACCCGGCGTGGCGGGCGTCGCGCAGCGCGTCCAGGGTTTCCCGGGGGTAGCGGGGCAGCACGAAGGCCAGGACGGCGGACGCCCCGGCCTCGGCCGCCTGCTCCAGGCGGTCGGTGAGCAGGCTGCCGCCGTCGTCGAGGACCCGTACGTCCGGGTGCACCTTCGCCGCGAAGTAGGCGAAGTACGCGGCCAACGGCGCGGCGGCGCGCAGGCCGAGCACCGGCAGTGGGCGGCTCTCGGCGAGCAACCGCCCGGTCTCGGCGATCCGGTCCCGGTCGGCGAGCTGACCGGCCAGCCGGTCCAGGTTGCCCATCTCCGCGCGTACCGCCTGCTGGAGTTCGTTGCCGGTGTCGGTCGATCCGCCCGGAGTCGAGCCGGTGAGGTCGCGCAGCCGGCGGCGCAGGGCCGGGTAGCCGTCGTGGCCGAGCGCGACGGCGAACCGGGTGACCGACGGCTGACTCACGCCGGCCAGCTCGGCGACCTCGGCGGCGGACAGGTACGCCACGCCGGGGGCGTGCTGCACCAGGCAGTGCGCGATTCGGCGCTGGGTGGGGGTGAGCCGCACCCCTTGGAACAGGTCGAGCACCCGGTCAGCGGGTGCCGCGACAGCTCCTTCATTCATGAGCTGACTCTATGCATAGAAACTTTCATAGACAACCGCCTCGGGTCACCCCCGCCCCCCATTCAGCCGTCGCGGCTCGTAACATGCGGGCGTCCAGCGCGAGCAGGATCGCGCCAGCGAGAAGGAGCGTCGTGGTCGCAGTCGAGGACGCCCCGCCCATTCGCGTCGCCCCGCCGGCGCCCGAGCGGCGCGTCCGGGCGACGGTCGGCGAGGCGCTGCCGATCATCGCCCTGATCGGGGCCTTCTTCGTCGTCAACGACATCCGGTCGTGGCTGACAGCCCAGTACTGGGGCGACGAGGCGTGGGTCGCGCTCTCGGTCCGCTTTCCCCTCGCCGACCTGCCGGTGACGACCTCGTCGAGCCCGATCGGGTGGAGTTTCCTGCTCCGACTGGTCCCGGACATCGATCACCTCCGGGTCGTACCCCTGGGTTTCCAACTGCTGACCGTCGTCGCCGCCTACCTGCTGGGCCGCTCGCTGGCGTCCGAGCGCGCCCGGGGCATCCTCATCGGTGTCGTCAGCGGTCTCGCCGTCCTGCTCCTGCCGGTCCAGCAGACCCGCCACGACCTGAAGCAGTACACGGCTGACGCCGCGGTGGCGGTCTGCCTGCTCGCCCTGGCCACCTGGACCGGGCGCTCCTGGTCCCGGCGACGGCTCGCGGTGGTGGTGGCCGCTGTGGGTCTGGGCATGCTGCTGAGTCACACCACCGCCATCGTCGCGGTCTGTGTACTCGGCGGTCTGCTGCTCTCCGTCGCCGTTCGTCGGGAGTGGGCGAGGACGGTCGAGGCGACCGTCGCCGGCCTGGTCGCCGGCGTACTCGTCGCGGCCGTCTACTTCGGAGTGTCTGCCCGGGGCAACAGCGATGCCATGCGGGACTACTGGGACGACTTCCTGCCGAGCATCTCCGAACTGCCCGCACACCTCGCGCGGCAGATCAAGGCCCTGTCACCGATGCTCGGCGCACCCGTGCCGATCCTCGCCGTGCTGCTCGTGCTCGGCGTCGTCACGCTGTTCCGACGCGGACACGCGGCCCCGGCGATCGCCGTCCTCCTGCTGCCGGTGGCGGCCAGCGGGCTGGGTGTCGCGGGGATCTACCCGCTGCTCGACCCGCGCACGTCCCACTTCCTGATCGTGGTGGCGGGCCTGGTGGCCGGCATCGGCATCGTCGGTCTGGCCGATTTGACCGTCGCCCTGGTCCGCCGCGGGCTGCCCAGGCTGGCACCGGGCGTGGTGGCCGCCGTGACCTGCGCTGTCCTGCTCGCCAGCTTCGCCGCCGTCAACCACCGCTGGTACCGCCTGGACGGCGACGAACCCGGGGTCTGGCGGGCACACCAGGCCATCACCGACATCGGGTCGTCGACCCGGTACGTCGCGGCGCACAAGGGGCCGCACGACCTCGTCGTGGTCAGCGGGCCCGCCTGGTTCGGGTTCACGCTCTACTCCGACCAGGATCCACTGAAGCTGGTCGCGCCGGTCAGTGGCACCGTCGGTTGGACAGTCGCCATGCCCACCCGCGCCGACGTGATCCTCCCGAAAGCCGCCGACGCACCGTCCATCAAGGACGCCCTCGACGAGATTCTGGCCCGGGCCGCGAAACAGCCGCCCGGCACCCGGGTCTGGCTGGTCCGCACGTACACCCACCCGAGCGAGCCGGTGTGGCAGGCCGCGCTCGCCGACTATCGCGTGGAACGCGTCACGTCCGGACCGGAGCCGGTGGTCCTGATCAGCCAAAGGTGACGGCGACGACGAGTTGACGGGTGACCGCCAGGCGACTGACTGTGGCACCGGTCGGTACCATGCGCCTGGCGGTCGAGCGGAGGAGTTGGCATGCAGCCGGAAGGCCCCTACAGGTTCACCCACTTGCTGGGCGGTTCACCGGTGGGCAAGGCCTGGGCCGCCATCGACGAGCAGGGCCGGTTCGTGAGCGTGGCCGTGCTGGACGCGACGGTTGCCGCCGCCCCCGGTTGGCGGGAGGCGTTCGCCGAGGTCGCGAACGCGCTCGCCCAGACCCCCGACGGACCCCCGATCACGTACGCCGACTTCTCGGCCGCCGCGCCCTGGGTGGCGTACGCCGCCGAGGCCGGACCCGCCCCGGAGAAGCTGTTCCGCGCGCTCGGCGTGGAGTACCAACCGGTGCCCGCCGCCCCCCGACCCGTCTCCGCCCCTCCCCAGCCGGTGTCGGGTGTGCCGCAACCCGTGTCAGGTGTGCCGCAACCCGTCTCTGGCGTGCCGCAGCCGGTCTCCGGTATGCCGCAACCCGTGTCTGGTGTGCCGCAGCCGGTCGTCGACATGCCGCATGCCCCGTGGGCGGTGCAGTCGGCCGCGATTCCGAACCAGTCGCCTGCCCACCCCGTCTCGGCCGCGCCGGCGTCGGGCGCACCCGCCTCGCCCGCCGGACCGGCCGGCCACGACGTCGCGCCGACGCCGGCCACCGTGTCCGGCCCACCGGCCGACGTGCCCCCGTTCGACCCGTACGCCGCACCCGTACGGCGGATCAAGCCGTCGGAGCCGCCCAAGCGGCGTACCGGCCTCTGGGCGGGTGTGGCCGCGCTGGCCCTGGTGGCAGTGGTCGGCGGCGGTGCCGGCATCTACTCCCTCAGCTCGGATGAGCCCGACGAACCGGACGTCCCGCCGACCGCCACCTCCAGCGGCTTCCCTGCCGCGACCCCGCTCGCCCCGGGCCTCAAGCCCTGGGCGCAGGCCGCCCTGCGCAGCCCCGAGGAGCGGGCACTGGCCGTTGCCGGGCCGTCCATGGTCTTCGTGGAGGTCGTGTTCACCGGGTACGTCCGCAACAAGGCCGGCGGCGCCCTGCTGGACAAGGCCCCGGTGACCTTCAGCCGGCGCTGTAGCGGCGTGGTCGTCCAACACGAGGGGTACGTCCTCAGCAACAGCCAGTGCGTGCAGCCCACCCCCGACGTCCTGGTCGGGGGTGCCCTGAACGCCGTGGCCAACCGGCTCGTCTCCGAGGGCAGCCTCCAGGCCAAGGACATCAGCACCTACACCCGCAGTCGGTTGAGCACCTCGGTCCTGACCGGCGCGAACGCCGGCGACCAGCCGGAGACCCGGCTGTACGGGCAGCTCAACATCGCCAAGGGCGAGGTCACGGACAGCCCGGCGATTGCCGGCACCGTCGTCCAGGCCCTCCCGATCGAGGCGGGGAACGTCGCCCTGATCAAGCTGGAGCAGAAGAACCTGCCCACGTCGGAGCTGAACACGTCGGCCAGCGTCAGCCCGGAGACGTCGCTGCTCGTTCTGGGCTACGGCACCACCGACACCAGCTTCCGCGCCGCCACCTACACGGTGCTGTCGAAGACGGTGACAGTGACCGGGATCGACTCCTCGACTCCGCTGAACCCGTACCGGATCAACGAGGATCTCGGGCTCTATTCGCGGGGCGGGATCGCCATCGACCCGAGCGGCCGCGTGGTGGGCATGCTGGACAACGACGTTCTGCGGCCTGACAAGGCGAACCGCCTCGTCGTGCCGGTCTCCGCCATGACCGCACTCCTCCAGGCTGCCGGCGTCACGAACACACTCGGCAAGGGTGACAACCAGTACCGCAGTGGCCTCGACGCGTACTTCGCCGGAGACGAGTCGAAGGCCATCGCGCGGTTCGACGAGGCCGCGCGGACCTCCCCGACCAACCTGCTGGCCCAGTCGTACCGACAGGCGGCCGTCGACAGCCGGGGGCCCGGCGACGATTCAGGCGGGTCGAGCTGGGCCGTGCCGGTGATCGCCGCGGCCGGAGGCGCGCTCGCTGTCGCCATCGTGGTGGCGGTGGCGATGCTCCTGGCGCGGCGGCGCAACAGCCGTTTCTAGTGCGTCTGGGCGGCACCCGGTCGAGGCGCCACACCGCTGGCGGCCCGCGCGGAACCGCCGATCCGGGTGCCGGTCAACCACGGGCCCAGCGGCGTGCTGATGACGATCCACGCGAACACCCAGGGGACCACGAGAGCGGCGACCAGGTCGAGCACCCCACCGGACCTGGGCGTCTTCAGCACCCACAGGATGCCCGCGTGACTGAGCACGACGGCGATGCCGCAGCCGGCCAGTCGACTGATCACCCGCGACGCCCGCGCGCCGATGCGCAGGTCGAGTTCCTCCGCGAGCCGGATGAGACCGACGCTGATCAGGACCGCGGTCAGCACCCCCAGCACCGGGGAGCCGAAGTCGCCGGCCTTGAGGTCCAGGTCCCGGTTGAGGCCGAGCAGCACGAAGCCGACGCCGATCGAGAGTGACGCCGCACCGGCGCTGGCCGGAAGACGCGGGCGGAACCGCCGCAGCAGCCGCCCCGCCAGCACGAAGACCAGGCACGCCGGGACCAGGAAGAGCCCGAGCGGGCCGGCGGTGACAACGCTGGGCGCGAGGTACGCCGTGACCAGGCCGACCACCGCGACCGTCCAGGCGACCGCGGCGGGGAACCGCTCCAGCCACCGGAACGCGACCGCCGCGATGAAGAGCACCGAGACGAACCAGAAGGCGGAGAACGGTCGGACCGCTGCCGTGCCGCCGTAGAGCGCGTCACCGATGGTGCCCGGTGCGACCTGGCCGGTCGCGGCGTCCGCGGCGAGCAGTGCCGCGACCAGGATGAGGAACCACACCACGTAGGGCACGCCCAGGGTCGTCCACCGCTTACGCAGTTCCCCACCGAGCGGTCGGCCGGGCGACCAGAAGTAGCCGGTCAGGACGAAGAACACGGGAACGTGCCAGGTGTAGATGGACGCCCGGGTCAGATCGTCGCTCCAGACGTGGCCCGCGACAACCGCGGCGATTCCGACAATCCGGAGGAGGTCGACACCGGCGGAGCGGTTACCCGCCGCCGTTGTCGTGCTCGTTGCGGCCATGGCCGGCATCATTTCAGACAGCGGGACCGACCTACGCCCCGGATCAGCACCGGTTCGGCCGGAGGTCGTGCCGGCGTCGTCGGGTACGGCGCATCGCCTAATCTGGGGCACGACACGCTGCCCACACTGTGGAGGTTCCCGGGTGTCTCGTCCCCACCCTCCGTGGGCCCGCCTCGGATCGCTGCCCCGACCGGCCTGGATCGGCTTCGGGGTGGTCGTCCTGCTCCTGGCGGCCGTCCCCGTGCTCGGCTGGTGGCCGACGAAAACCGGCGCACCGGACGCGGCCTGGTCGGCAGCCGACGTGGACACCCCGCCGCCCGTCGCGCCCATAGACGGCACCGCCTGTGCCGCCAACGCGCACGGTATGGCCGGCTTCACCCCGGTCAGCGCCCTCGATCTGCCCGAGCGGAACGACCCCAAGAGGCCGTTTGCCCTCCTGTTCGACCGGGCCGGGGCGGTGGCCGGCGGGTTCGACCGGATCGGCTACTGCCTGGAGTTGACCGGCCCCACCGGGACGCAGTGGGTGTGGACCGCCATGTCGCCGTTCACGACCGACGCCCGACGCCTCGGCCTGCCGACCCGCGCCGGTCAGATCGTCCGCCAACGGATCGCCGATCTGGAGGTCGCCACCAACGCGCCGGGCCTGGCCACCGGCACCGGTCTCACGGGCTATCTGGAGATGTGGCCGAACAAGTACGGGCCGGTCAACTCCGGCCAGGTCCCCGGCGCCACCACCGACCGGTACGACGCCGACGACGACGTGTACTCGTCGATCGGGTACGGCTCCTTCCAGGTGCACACGATCGCTGCCACCCGCCCGGCAGCGGCGGCCCCGCAGACGGTTCTCGCGGTCAACGGCTTCACCTCGGACGTCCAGCCGCTGTCGGTGGGCATCGGGACCGCCCCCACCGGTCAGCCCGACTGGACGGCCGCCGGCAACGCCGGCACGTACACCCAACGGCGGCTGACGGTCTACGCCCGCGCCTCGGTCCTCACCGTCGGTCAGCACCCTCGGGACCGGCAGCTGTACCCCCGGGACGCAGCCGGCGGCGCTGTCGTGCCGGTGGCGGGAAAGGCTACCGACCCGCGGGTCCGCGCCGTACGCCTCAAGGTCGTCAGCGGGGCCGACGGCTGGGACGAGACGGTGCCCATCGGGCCCGGCGGTGAGTTCGCGTTCCGGCAACGGATCACCGCCGCGCTTCGGGAGTACCGATTCGAGTTGCACGTGCTCGGCGACGGCGTCGCCCGACGGGCGGCACTCTGGGAGGGCGTGGTGTCCGGCGACGTGTACGTCATCCAGGGCCAGTCCAACGCGGTGGCGGCCAGTCATCGGGGCTCGTCGATCGGCGAGGAGTCCCCGTACGTCCGCAGTTTCGGCTCGACAACCGGGGACCGGGTCCTCTCCGGCGCGGACCGTACCTGGAACTACGCCGTCTCGGGTACGGTCCGGCAGCCCGGCTCGGTCGGCCAGTGGGGGATCCGCGCGGCCCACCGACTCATGGACACCTACCAGGTGCCGGTAGCCGTGATCAACGGCGCGGAGAGCAGCAAGGTCGTGTCGTTCTTCCAACGCAACGACGGCAACCCCGGTGACCTGCGCACCAACTACGGCCGCTTGCGGCAACGGCTCAGCGCCGCGAACGTCATCGGCGAGGTCCGGGCGGTGTTCTGGTACCAGGGCGAGGCCGACAACAACAACGCCACAGGGCACGTCGCCGGGTTCACCGCGCTGCTGACGGACTGGCGTCGGGAGGTGGGTTTCCGAACCGCCGGCGGCACCCGGTACTACGTCGTCCAGGTCGGCAGCTCACCGTGCGGGAACACCTCCGGCGGCCCGCTGCGTGAGGCCCAGCGACGGATGGTCGACACCCTGAAGGTGACGGTGCTGTCGACAACGGCCCTGTCGGGCCGGGAGGATTGCCACTTCGCCTGGGAGCAGGGCTACCGCGAGTTGGGCGATCAGGCGTTCGCCGTGTTGGCCCGAGACATCCACCGCGGCCCCAGCGAGGGCGTGTCAGCCCCGAACCCTCGGTCGGCCGCCTTCACCGACGCTCGGCGTACCCAGGTGGTGGTTCAGCTCCGTAGCACCGACCCGCTGACGGTCCGGGCCGGCGCGGGCACCGACTTCACGATCGACGGCAGCACCGCCACCGTCACCGCCGTCGAGTACCGCGAGGGAGGGCGGCTCGTGCTGAGCCTGTCCGGCCCGGCCGACGGCGCGACCGGGCTGAGTTACCGGGGCGACGCCGGGCCCTGGTGCGTCAACGCCACCGGGGTCGGTCTGCTGGCGTTCAAGGGCCTGCCGATCGGTGCTGCCTAGTCACTCCGACCGGCGCGGCGTCCTGGGTCCCTACCGCGCGGCGACGGCGTCGTGCCGACCCGTCAACCGCTTGAGGGCGGCGAACCGACCTGGGCGGTCCACCAGGTCCACCGGCCCCGGGGCCGGGTTGCGGGCCGGGGCGGCGGACGCCGACGCGGTGAGGGCCAGCAGCACGATGATCCAGGTCAGCCCGTCCACCGACAGCGGGTTCCAGACGACCTCGGTGAACGAGTAGACGACGAGGAGCACCACCGGCGCCTTGGCGGTGAAGGCGTGCCCGTCCTCGACGTTGCGGTGCAGCAGGGTGGCCATCCACAGACCGAACAGGGTCAGCGCGATCAGCCCGCCGGAGAAGATGACCAGGACGTACCCGGAGTGGAAGAAGTGGGTCGGTGCCTTCTCGATGTCCTGGAGGTAGTACCACTTCGAGACGCCCACGCCGACGGCCTCCCGGCCGCTGAGGTATTCGCGGGCGGCGACCCAGATGTTGCCGCGGTTGCTCAGCGTGGTCTTCGACGCGCTCCACATCAGGTATGTGGCGGCTGTCAGGGCGCCGACGACGAGCGCCACGCAGAGCGCGAAGGGGATCCGTGGGCTCGGTCGCAGACGCTGCACGAGCAGTGCGCCCAGCATCCAGACGGCTACCGCGCCGACAGCCAGATAGCTGGTGCGGGAGCCGGTGGCGACGATCACCAGCAGGCAGAACGACGCCGTCGCCACCAGTTCGGCGCGGCGCATCGCGCAGAACGCGGCGACCAGGGTGAACGACGCCAGCATCGCCGCATAGTTCTCGGAGTTGTAGAAGCTCTTGAACAGCGCGCCGGCCAGAGAGCACTTCTCCAGCTTCCCGCCGGTGCACGCCCGCCACGCCGCGTGCCCGGACAGAGCGGTCGGAATGGCCAGCAGCGCCAGGACCGCCAGCCCGGTGTAGGCCATCGCCCGTACGCTGACAGTGGTGCGGGCGGCCATCATCCAGACGGCGATCAGCAGGAGCCCGGCCGCCCCGTACGCCGGCAACCGCGACCCGTAGATCCCGGTGCCGGTGACGACGTCGATGAGGGCGCACCAGACGAGCAGCCCGCCGGCCATCGCCAGCGAGATCCGCAGCCACAGATCGGACGGGCCGCGGAGGAGACCACGGCCGGAGAGCACCAGCCAGGCCAGCAGGGCGACCACCAGCACGCCGATCAGCATCGAACTGTGGCTGCCGGCGAGCGCCGGGGCCGCGTTGGTGAGCAACGCGAAGCCGACCAGGGCAACCGCCGATGCGGGGTCGCCGAATGCCGTGGCGACGGACCGCCTCATTCGGATCAACCACAGAGCCACCGCTACGCCACCGACGGTCAGTAGGACACCGAAGATGGTGGTCACGTCAGACCCTTTCTCGGTCAGGTGCCGCTGCCGGAGCGGCGACGGCATCGCGGTGCGGGTGTCGCCGCAGGGCGATGACGAGGCATCCCCACAGCAGAATGCCGAGCAGAGCGTCGCACAGGAGGCTCGACACGACCGCGCCCTGCCATCCGTAGGCGGGGATGAGCCACACGTTGAGCCCCGCGTTGACGACGCCCACCGCGATCTGGCACACCGTACGACGGCCCTGGAGTCGGCTTCCCGAGAGGGCGTCGGCGGCCAGGTAGTGGATCGACTTCAGGACCAGGATCGCGCTGAGGCCCTGCAGTGCCAGGGTCGCGTCCTCGTACTCCGGTCCGAAGATCAGCGGCATGGTCCAGGCCATTGCTACCAGCAGCAGGCTGCTCGGCACGCTGAACATCAGGAAGCGAGGCAGAAGGCGACGGGCGAGCCCGAGCGCCGCCCGGGGTCCCTCGCGGCCAACCTCGAAGAAGCGGGGGTAGGCGACCGCGGACATCGACCGGGCCGGGGTGTACGCGAAGTCCACCACCCGGTAGGCCGCAGCGTAGATCGCCGCCGCCTCGGTGGTGCCGATCCGGGACAGCATGACCTTGTCGATGTCGTTGTAGACCGTCTGGGCGGAGAGGCCGACGGCGAACAGCAGTCCGCTGCGGGCCTGGCGGAGTGCCGGCCCGACGGACCAGGAAGCACCCCCTCCGCCGCGCAAGCCGTACCAGGTGGCCAGCACGCAGACCACGACGGAGACCGCCAGCGCGGTGAGAGCCCAGTTCCGAAGGGAGATCGGCTCGTCCGCCGTGGCGAGGACCAGCGCGCCGACCAGCCGGAACACGTGCAGCAGAGCGGGGATGACCGAGGCGACGAAGACCTTGCCCCGGGCCTGCACCGACGCGGCCACGGCCTCGATGAGCCGCCAGGCCACCAGGTCGGCGGCAGCGAGGCAGAGCATGTCGACGGCACTGACCTCGCTACCCCAGATCGCCACCCCGGCCGCGCTCACCAACACTGTCGCGCCCACACCGAAGACGACGGTCAGGACCAGGCCCCGCGTGAGGTGTCGGGCCCACTCGCCGGGGGCCTCGGCGTAGCTCTGGAAGATCAGACTTGGTGCGCCGGCGGACGCGAACGGGGAGACCACGGCGACGAGGGCGGTGACACCGACGAAGAGCCCGTAGGTGTCGATAGACATCTCCCGGGCGAGCAGGACGAAGAGCACGCCCTGCGCGAGGGTCCGTAGCAGTGTGCCGGTGAAGAACTTCCCGGACCGCTTCAGGAAGGTGTCGCGTCCGCTCGGGGGACGCCGATGCGACCGTGGCCGCGGTGCGGTCGGCTCGACGGAGCCGACCGCACCGGAGGGCGTACTCACCTGTTCAACGCCTCCACCCACTGGCGGCCGACCTCGGCGGGATCCAGTGCCGCGCACCGGGCGTGCCAGGACTTCTCGAAGTCGGCCAGTGTCGGCCGCTGGGCACCGGTCAGCCGGAGCACCGCGTCCGCGAGGGCGGCCGGCGACGTGTCCGCCGCCAAGGCTCCAGGCACGAAGGTCGGGATCATCTCGTCCAGCGCGGGCACCGGGAGGGCCGCCACCGGCAGGCCCGCCTCGGCGGCCTCGACCAGGCTGAACCCGAAGGTCTCGGCGCGGGACGGGTGGACCAGGAGGTCCGCTTCGGCGAGTAGCTGGGCGACGCCCGGCACCCGTCCGAGGAACGTGGTCCGGTGTTGCACACCCAGTTCCTGGGCCTTCGCGTGCAGCAGATCCCGTTCCTCGCCGTCGCCGGCGAGCGTGAGGTGGTACGCCTCCGGCAGCAGGGCCAGCGCGGCGATGGCGCAGGAGTGGTTCTTGTACGGGCGGAAGGCGGCAGTGGTGAGGAGGTTGATCCGTCGGTGGTCCACCACCTCGCGCGGTGCCACGAAGGGCCGAGGTGGCATCGGGTTGGTGATGGTGACCACCGGCTGCCCCGGCGCCAGCTGCGCAACCGTGCGGGCGACACCGTTGGAGACGGCGACGACGAGCCGTGGCCGCAGTCCCTTGAGCCGCGAGAACCGGGCCAGCGTGCGCACCCGGCGGTCGATCCGCAGACGTTCCGGCAGCAGGGAGTGCTCCCAGGCGACGTAGCTGCGGCCGGAACCGGCGAGGGCGGCACCAACCGGCACGCTGCCCCACAGCCCGCTGGCCACGATCTGGACGTCCGGTGCCAGGTTCTGCAGGCGCCGGCGCAGCGGCGGAACAGACTCCATCAACCGGGTGATCCGGGAACCGAGGCCCAGGGTGTCGACTTCCAGGTCGGCCAGTTCGGCGGGGACCCCCCGGGACACGACGGTTGCCGAGACCTCGACCCCCTGGGCCTGGAGGCCGCGGATCAGCAGCGCCGCCGCCAGCTCCATGCCGTAGAGCGGTTCGAGCTGCGGCAGTACGAAGTGCAGACGCATCAGTGTGGCCGTTCGGTCTCAAGCGGTCGAGTGGGGCTGCTGGGGGCCTTCGACTTGCGCATGGCGACCCGTTCCAGGGTCGACCGAGGTACGAGCCCGAGCGCCGCCAGCACCGCGTTCCGGGCGGACGGAGGTGAGTTGCGGCGGATCGCCCGCACCATCTCCCGCACGCCCTCCCGGTCCCGGGCCTGGAGAGCGTAGCGGAGGGTCTGGGCCGCGATGAAGTCCGAGAAGGTCCCCGGTGCCCACACTCCCTCCCAGCGCTGGGCCCAGTGCCACGAGGTACGCCAGTCGGCCCCGGCCGAGATCGACCCGGGGCTGCCCACCGTGTAGACGGCCGTCGCCTCCTCCACCTGGACGATCTTCACCCGGGGAAGCCGGGCGACCCGGACCAGCCAGTCCCAGTCCTGGTGTCGGGGGAGCGTCTCGTCCCAGCGGCACTCGGTCGCCAACTCGTACGTCGTCAGGAGCGTCGACGTGGGCAGCGACTGCCGGCCGATGCCGAGGTGACGGCGGCGGAACAGGTAGTCCTCCGGCAGCATGCCGTCGGGGATCACCTCGGCGGGTGCCGGTGCCGGCAGCGGCTCCGCGCCGTCCTTGCGTTGCAGGATCCGGGACGACACGACGGGGCGGAACCCGGCCGCCGCGACCCGCTCGAGCGCGGGGACCTGTGCCGCCAGCTTGGTCGGCAGCCAGGTGTCGTCGTCGTCGAGGAACGCGACGTGGCTGCCCGGGATGGCGTGGGTGACTCCGAGGTTGCGGGCGTACGACCCGCGCCGGCCGCCGCCGGTGCAGACCACCCGGTCGATGTGCTGCCCCAGGTTCCGCACCGTCTGCGGCACCTCCGGGGTGTCACAGACGACCACGATGTGGACGGATGTGCCCTGCTGGGATCGGGCGGAGAGCACCGCGTCGGCGATGCTGGGGCGGCCGGTGGTGGGGATCACGACGGATACGTTCGGCATTGCGTTCTCCAGGCGTTGGGGGTACGACCTGCACACGGCCGCCGGGCACGGCCGTTGGCCGTACCCGGCGGTGTGCCGGTGCGTGGGCGGATCAGCGGCCGCCGGCGCGGAACACCTCGGTCACCGTACGGAGCACCACCTTGACGTCGAGCCAGAGGGACCAGTTCTCGATGTAGAAGTTGTCGAAGCGGGCCCGGTCGGAGATCGGGGTGTCGCCGCGCAACCCGCTGACCTGCGCCAGACCGGTGAGCCCGACCGGAACGCGGTGGCGCATCGCGTACTGGGGGTACTCGGCCGAGAACTTCTCGACGAAGTAGGGGCGCTCGGGTCGGGGGCCGACAACGCTCATGTCGCCACGGAGGATGTTCCAGAGCTGCGGCAGCTCGTCGAGGGAGGTCCTGCGCATGATCCGGCCGATCGGCCCCACCCGCCGGTCGTTGGCGATGGACCAGTTGGTCTGCGACTCGTGCTCGTCGACGGGGCGCATGGACCGGAACTTGATGATGTTGAAAGGTCGGCCGTGCCGACCGATGCGCTCCTGGTAGAAGAAGATGCCGGGGCCGCCGTCGATGAGCGTGGCGACAGCGCAGATGAGGAGCACCGGGCTCAGCAGGAGCAGCGCCACCGAGGCGAACGCGATGTCCGACGCGCGCTTGAGCGCGGACTGCGGGCCGGAGAGGGTGATGTCGCCGATGCTGACGACCGGGACCGCGCCGATGTGGTCGCCGTGCGAACGGGACCCCCAGAGGGGGGTGGCCGCCCACAGGTCGCACTCCGCCGTCCGTGGCCGGGCCAGGATCTCCATGAGTGAGGTCTCGGAGCAGTTCGCGTCCGCGACGATCACCACGTCGCACTCGCGCAGACGTACGAGGCTGTCGAGGTCGTCGAGGGATCCGATCAGCGGCAGCGCCGACGGGCCGTCCGGGGTGTCGACACAACCCACGAAGCGGAGGCCGTACTGGGGGTAGCGGCGCAGGAGCCGGGCGAGTTCCACGGCGGTGGGGCCACTGCCGACGATGATGGTGTTGTGCTCGACCCACCGGCGCTTGCGGGCGACGATGGCGAATTCTCGGGTGAAGGCCCGCCCGAGGATGACCAGCCCCGCCGACGCGGCGACACCGCGGGTGAAGCCGAAGACGTACTCGGCGGATTCGTGACGCATCGCCGCGACGATGGCGACCGCGGACGCCGCGGCCAGCAGACGCCCGCAGAGGCTCGGCACCTCGTCGAGGAAGCTCACGTGCCGTCGTGCCCGGTAGAGGCCGCCGCTGGCAAAGACGATCACGGTCAGGACCGTCATGGCCAGGGTGCCGCGCCAGTACTGCTGAGTGACGAGCAGCGGCGTCAGCAGTGCCAGGACGTCGACCGGCGCGGTCATCATCCAGGCCCGCAGCCACCGGGTCCGGGTCGAGGCGCGCGAGCCGGCGTACGGCAGGACGGCGGTCGTGTCCAGGCCGGCGCGAGGCTCGTGCTCTTCGGGGGCGGGGGCGGGGGCGGCTGCGGGTGCCGGGGCCGGCGAGGTCGAGCGCCGGTCGGCGGGCGCCGGGAAGGCCGGGGTCTGGTGGCCGGAAGTCTGGTGGCCGGCAGGCTGGTAACCGGGAGGTTGGTAGCCGGCAGGCTGGTAACCGGGGAACTGGTAGGCGGGAGGGCGACTCCCGCCGCGGCTCCCCTCGTCGTCCCCCTCACCGTCGCCCTGGGCGTCGGTGGCGTTCCCGGCCCGGTCCTCGGCCGGCACCGGTCGATGCCACATAGCGGGCTGATTGGACATTGTGGACCTCCCCGTGAGGGCCGGCTGACCTGGCCGGTCCGTAATTCGAGACAAGGCGGCGGACGGCAACGGCCACCGGCCCAGGGGTTACTTGGCGCTGGCGAGAATCTCGTCGACGGAGTCCCGGCGCACGGCATCATAGAAGGTCTTTGCCTTCTCGGTGTTCGCGAAGACGACGCTCTCGCTGCCCACTCGACCGGTGCCCTTCGTCGGGCTGGTAACGAAGGTGAGGTTACGACCACGGAGGCTCCGCAGGTCTGTCGCCATGCTGACGAGCGACATCTTCTCGTCCACCGCCACGGCGCTCGAGGTCGCCTTGACGAAGGAGTTGAGCCGCCCGGGATTGGTGACGATGCCACCGGACACGGCCTTGTCGAGAATGGCCTTGATGACCTGCTGCTGGTGACGGATGCGGGCGAAGTCGCCGTCAGCGAACTGTTTGCGCTGGCGGGAGTAGTCCAGGGCCGTCTCGCCGTCCATCCGCTGCATTCCCTGCTCGAACTTGCGGAACGGCGGGTGGATCGACGTGAACGACTTCTCCGCGTTGATGTCGACGCCGTCCAGGGCGTCGATGATTTCCTTGAAGCCAGCGAAGTCGACAATCATGACGTGGTCGATTCGCACCGTCGTGAACGATTCGACTGTTTGCACCATCAGCGGAACGCCACCCCAGGCGTACGCTGCGTTGATCTTCGCATCGCGGCCGCCGTGCCCCCCGTTCTTGGCCTTCGGCACGTTCACCCAGGTGTCCCGAGGGATCGAGACGAGTTGCGCGCTGGCCCGGTCCTTCGGGATGTGCGCGACGATGATGGTGTCCGTGCGCGAGCCGCCAGTGCTCTCCGGGTCGCGGGAATCGCTGCCCAGGATCAGGATGTTCATCGCGCCGCCGGCCACCGCCTGCGGACGCCCCTCCTCGGGAACGTCGGCGAAGGCATCCACCCGGTCGATGTCCTTCTCGACCGAGCGAAGATAGAGGGCGCCACCGATCATGCTGCCGCCGCCCAGGATCGCTGCGACTACCAGGCAGATGACGAGGACGCGACGCCAGCGAGGGCCACGACGTCGCCGCTTGCCCCCGGCCGGGACATCCTCGTGCGGATCGACTGCGTGTGGATCGACGAACTGGGTGTCGGCATCGGTGTACCGCTGAGCACCAGACATGTGGGCGATGCTACTGATTGAGTGCGCCTGTCGTGCACCCTCGTCCTTTCGGCTATCGCATGCCTGCCGACCGGGGCGGCGAACCCGACCCTGCGTTCGGACGGACTGCCGGTAACGCCGGCCCGGGAACGTTTTTCAGGCCCTATTCTGCTGCCCCTGCGGTTGGGTGAAAGCAATGTGAACATCGGGTTTCGCGAGGACGCTCCCGCTGCCGCCCGAACCCTGCTACAACGGCAGCCGTGGATCGAATCAAGCTCCGACGGGCCGTCGCGCGTACTCCACTCGCCCCGATCGCCGCCTTTCCCAAGAGGCTTCGCGCGGTCGCGCGGCACGACGCGAAGATGCTGCGCCGCTCAGCGCGCTGGCTGCTGACCTCCCGCGAGCACCACAACTACACGTACGACCTCACCTCGTTGAGCCGCAACCACCTCGCCTGGTTCGTCAGCGTGGTCTGCGACATCCCGGTCAAACAGGTACGGGCGTACCTCGGCGAGATCGAGTCCGACGACGGCCTGCGCCAACACCTCCTGGCGGCGATCGCCGCCTCGGACCGGCGCGGCCTCGCCGACAGGGAGATCCGCTACGCCCGGCGGATCGGCTGGTACGCCATCGTCCGCGCCACCCGCCCCACCCACGTCGTCGAGACCGGCGTCGACAAGGGACTCGGCAGCGTCGTCCTGGCGTCCGCCCTGCTGCGCAACGCGCAGGAGGGGCACCCGGGCCGCGTCACCTCCCTGGACATCAACCCCGAGGCCGGCTACCTCGCCCGTGTCGCGCCGTGGTCGGAGGTCGTCGACCTGGTGATCGGCGACTCGATCGCCTCGATCGGCGCGCTGGACCGCCCGGTAGACCTGTTCCTGCACGACAGCGATCACAGCCGAGCCCACGAGAAGCGTGAGTTCGACGCCGTGGAACCCAAGCTCGCACCCGGCGCGATCCTGCTCACCGACAACGTCACCAGCACCAACGTGCTCGCTAACCACGCCGAACGCACCGGCCGACGGTTCCTCGCCTACCGGGAGACCCCGGCCAACCACTGGTACCCGGGCGACGGGATCGGCGTGGCATGGTAGCCGGGTGCGGCTGACCTCGATTCACACGTACCCCGTCAAGGGCTGTCACCGGCTCGACCACGACGGCGCGTTCGTGCACCGGTGGGGTCTGGCCGGCGACCGGCGTTGGATGCTCGTGGACGCCGACGGGGTCGGCGTCACGCAGCGGGACACGACCCGACTCGTCGGCCTGCGCGCCTCCGTGCACCCCGGGGGTCTGTCACTGCGCGCCGACGGGCAACCCGACCTCGACGTGCCCGAGCCGGCCGGCGGCGAACCGGTCGCGGTCCGTACCTTCCGCAGCCGCACCTTCGGTGTCCCCGCGCTGCCGGCCGGCCACGCGGCCGACGACTGGCTCGGAGCCCTGCTCGGCCGACCGGTCCGACTGGTCTGGCTGGCCCAGCCGACCCGCCACCTGGCCGCCGGGACCCGCGAACACGACACCGGTGACCAGGTCAGCTTCGCCGACGCCTACCCGGTGCTGCTGGCCAACGCCACCTCCCTCGACGCACTCAACGACTGGCTGGCCGAGGCGGGGGAGGAACCGGTACCGATGACCCGCTTCCGACCCAACCTGGTCGTCAGCGGTGCGCCGGCCTGGGCCGAGGACGATTGGGTGGGTCGGCGGCTGCGCATCGGCGACCGGACGTTCCAGGCCGCCGGGCCGTGCGACCGCTGCGTGGTGACCACCACCGACCAGGAGACCGGGGTACGCACCAGGGAGCCGCTGCGCACCCTCGGGCGGCACCGCAACGTCAAGCAGAAACTCCTCTTCGGACTGAACCTGGTGCCGCTCGACAGCGGACCGCTGGCGGTGGACGCCCCGGTGGTCCTCGCGCCCTGACCGGTCGCCGACCAGCAACCGGCACCCCACGGTCACCGTCCGTCGATGCTGTCTTAGCTTTGGCTTAGCCCGCTTGTCCGTACCCGACCGGGTCCGGCAGCATCGCCGTCGTGACGGACGGAAGCGCTGTCGACATCAACATCGACCTGGACCATCCTCCAGAGGACCGGCCCGCGCCGTCGTCCGGCGCGAAACCCTGGCTGGTAGCCACCGGCGTCACAGTCCTCGCGGCGACGCTCGGGCTCACCCTCACCCTGCGATCCGGCTCCACCCCGGCCTGCGCCGCCGGCCGGACGCTGGCCGCCGCGCCACCCACCGGCAACGCCACGCACACCGGCAAGGCCACCTTCTACGACTCCAAGGGCGCCGGCGGCAACTGCTCGAACCCGGCCGCCCCCGCCAACCGGCTCTACGTCGCGCTCGGTCCGACGGAATACTCCGCCGGTGCCGCCTGCGGCGGATTCCTCGACGTCGTCGGCCCCAAGGGCACCGTCCGGGTGCTCATCATGGACCAGTGCCCGGAGTGCGAGCCCGGCCACCTCGACCTGTCCCGCGAGGCGTTCGCCCGGATCGCCGACCCCGTCCAGGGCCTCGTCCCGGTGACCTACCGCGCGGTGGTCAACCCGCCGCTGCCCGGACCACTCAGCTTCCGGATCAAGGAGGGCGCGTCGCAGTGGTGGTTCGCCGTCCGCGTCGGCAACCACGGCAACCCGCTGCGGTCCGTCGAGGTCCGGCAGCGCGACAGCGACCCCTGGCAGTCGGCCGCCCGGCAGGACTACAACTACTGGCTGATCGCCTCCGGCGCCGGGCCGGGCCCGTTCACCGTCCGGGTCACCGACGTGTACGGCAACCGGGTCACAGCCGGCGGCATCAGAATGGCACCGGGCCAGGTGCAGAACAGCACGATCCGGATGTACGCACCCGGTGCCGGGGCCGCCACCCGCCGTCCGTCCGCATCGACCCGTCCGCCGAGCAGCCGACCCGCCGTCACGCCGACGCCGACCCGTCGCTCCGTCGAGGTGGCGAGGGCGAGCGCCCCGGCCACCGACGCACCGACCACCAGTTCGGCCCGGGCCAACGCCCGGTGGTGCGAGGGCTGACCGCTCAGCCGGCCACCGTCAGATCGAGCCACATCAGGATCTCGTCCCGGTCGTCATCGGGGGCCACCCGCAACGCACCCGGAAGCCGGCCGACCTCCCGGTACCCGAGGCGACCGTAGAACTTGTCCAACCCCAGCCCGTCGCGCACCGTGACGTGCAGTGCCTCGTGGCCCAACGCCCTGCCCAGTCGCTCGGCCTCCACCATCAGCGCCGAGCCGAAGCCGGCGCACTGGGTGTCCGGGTGGACCATCACCCGCTTCACTGTGCACCAGTGCGCCGTGAGCGGAAAACGGTTGTCACTGAAGATCAGCATCGCCGCCAGCCGGTCCCCGGAATAGCCGACCAACAGCCGGTCCGGTCCGTCGGCGATGCCGGCGAAGGTCGGATCGGCGGTGACGTGCACGTCAGCGGCGGTGACCGGTGGTACGAAGCCGACCGCCCCGCCCGCGTTGCTGACGTCCACCCAGAGGTCGACGATCTCGGCGCGTAGCTGCGGGGTCAGGTCAGGATCAAAGACGAAGCGCAGACTCACGCTCGCCATCCTGGCTCAACGACCAGGGCCACGACCCGCGGCAGTGACGTGCCCGACAACCGTGCGCGGGTACGTGATCGGTGTTGCCTGTGCGGGAGAGGGGATTCGAACCCCCACATCCTTCCGGATACAGGTTCCTAAGACCTGCGCGTCTGCCGTTCCGCCACTCCCGCCAACCCGCTGAGTCTAGAACGTCTGGCTGCGACGGTGTTGAGCCCGGCCTCCTTGAGAATGGTCGAGATCGTGCCGTGACCAACTCTGCATCCCCCACGGGGCAGATCGCGAAGGATGCCGGACAGCCGCTTCGGTCCGATATCAGGGTGCTCCAGCGCCTGTTCTATTACCGCCTCACGATGAGCCCTTGAACGCCAACCACGGTTCGGACGTGGTCTCAACACACCGTCCTGCTCCAGTCTTCGCCGAATCTTGTGCAGATACGCCGGGGTCCAGCCCAACTGTCGTGCCGCCTCCGTGGCCGTCACCTGCTGGGCATCGACCCGGCCGAACACGTCGACAATTTCTTGGCGAGTGGCCGGTCGGCGTTCGGAGCTGGACGCGCGTTCCTCTCCATCGGTCTGCGTCGCGACGATGGGAAGTTCAGAAGAACGGTTCCGGCGGCCGGCGTAGGTGTCGGTCTGGCTGTGGCAGTTCGGGCAGAGAATCCGCAGGTTCGGTGGCCGGTTGTCGAGGAAATCCCCGTTGATGTGGTCGACGTGCAGGATGAGCGACGCGGCCCGCCACACCGGCCCTATCCCGCACCCCTCGCACTCCTCCAGCACGCCGATCGTGCCCAGCGCCCACTTCAACCGCACGCCTGGCGTCCGCCGGGACCCGTCGGGCAGCACGACCAGGAGCTGCGAGGAGGTGATGCGCCGTTCGCCACGTCGCCCCTTGTTGTGTGCCTGCCTCGTGAAGTGCGACGTGTCGATGCCGAACCGTTTGAGCTGTCGGCTGATGTGCGCGTGTGAGCCGCCGCTGACCCGAACGCCGAGCAACCGCATCACCTCGGTGACGTTGCGGGCGACGGCGGCAGCGGCGGCCAGTGCTTCCGGCGTGTACTTGTATCGGACCACTGACGGACCGTAGCGCCCCGGTACGACAGGTCAGTCCAGGCCGAGGTCGCGGCGGAGCTTGGCGACGTGCCCGGTGGCCTTGACGTTGTAGAGCGCCCGCTCGACCTTGCCGTCAGCGTCGATCACGAACGTCGAGCGGATCACGCCGGTGACGGTCTTGCCGTAGAGCTGCTTCTCGCCGTACGCGCCGTAGGCGGTCAGCACCGACTTGTCCGGGTCGGACACCAGCGGGAAGGTGATGGCGTCGCGCTCGCGGAACTTCGCCAGTTTCTCCGGCTTGTCCGGGGAGATGCCGACGACCTCGTAGCCGGCGGCCTGGAGTGAGGCGAGTGAGTCGCGGAAGTCGCAGGCCTGCTTGGTGCAGCCGGGAGTCATCGCGGCCGGGTAGGCGTACAGGACCACCTTGCGACCTCGCAGGTCGGCGAGGGAGAGCTGGTCGCCGGTGTCGGTGGCGAGGGTGAACTCGGGCGCTGGGTCACCGGGGGAGAGTCGGTCGGGCGAGGTCATGGCCCCGACCCTACCGCCGTGCCGGCCAGCGCCATCACCGACGACGCGGGCCGTCGCTACGACGCGCGCCGGTCGTCTGTGGGCTGGGATGCGGGGGTGATCATCAGGGGGTCGGCTGGTGGAAACCCGCCGTTCATGCGCCTGACCAGGTAGAGGTGATCAAGGCCATGCCCTGTTGCCAGACTCTGGCAACAACTACTCCTGGGAAATAGGCTGTCCCACGCCGGCCCGGTCGGGCCAGCTGACGCGTAGGAGGTCGCGTGGAGACACTGGCGATGCACATCTCGAACGGGATCATCGACGGTCCCGTGGCAGCGATCTTCGCTGCGCTCGCTCTTGCCGCGCTCACCTTCTGCGTTCTGCGCAGCCGGCGCGACCTGGACGACCGGCTGGCCCCGATGGCCGGCCTGGTGGCGGCGTTCATCTTCGCCGTCCAGATGCTCAACTTCCCGATCTTCACGGCCGGTGTCAGCGGCCACCTGCTCGGTGGGGCGCTCGCCGCGATGCTTGTCGGTCCGTGGGTCGGCGCGCTCTGCGTCTCCGTGGTGCTGGTCGTACAGGCGCTGGTCTTCGGCGACGGCGGCGTGGCGATGCTCGGCCTCAACATCACCAACATGGCGCTGCTCGGCACCGCCGCGGCGTACGCGCTGATCGCGCTGCTGCTGCGGGTGCTGCCCCGGACGCGGGCTGGTCTGGCGGTGACCGCGTTCGTCGCGGCGATGCTCAGCGTGGTGGTCGCGTCCCAGGGCTTCGTCGTGCAGTACTGGCTGGGCGGCACCACCGACCTGGGCGGCAACCTGGCCGGCCTGGCCGGCACGATGGCCGGAACCCACCTGCTGATCGGCATCGGCGAGGGCCTGATCACCGCGACCACAGTGCTCACCGTCGCGAAGGTGCGACCCGACCTGGTGTACGCGCTGCGCTCCCTGCGCACCCCCACCACCCCGGCTGTCCCGGTCTCCGGAGGTGTCCGATGAAGAACCGTTCCTGGGCCTTCCTGGCCGGCGGCCTGCTGGTCGCCCTGCTGCTCGCCGGCGTGGTCAGCAACTACGCCTCGTCCCACCCGGACGGGTTGGACTCGTCGCTGCTCAAGGGCTGCACCGTCGACGCCGACGACAACATCGTCGGCGGCAGCTGCCCGGCCCAGCAGGCGAAGGACCACGAGTTGGCCGACAGCCCGCTCGCCGACTACGGCGTACGGGGCGTGCGGAACAGCTTCGTCTCCACCGGCCTGTCCGGGGTGCTCGGGGTGCTGGTCACCTTCGCGGTCGGAGCCGGCGGGTTCTGGCTGCTGCGCCGCCGGGGCGGCACGCCGACCGACGCTGACGCGGCCACGCCCACCGGGGACGCCACGCCCGCCGAGGATGACGCGGCGACGTCGCACGCCGCCACGACAAGCTGAACAGGGGTACGCGGATGGGAGCCGGTCACGGGCACGTGCTGTACCGCGAGTCGGACTCGCCGGTGCACCGGCTCCCGCCCGAGGTCAAGATCGTGGCGATGGTGGTCTTCACCCTCGCCGTGGTGGCCACCCCACGGGAGGCGTTCTGGGCCTTCGGCGCGTACGCCGTGCTGGTGGCGGCGGTGGCGACGCTGGCCAGGGTGGGCCCATGGTGGTTGCTCAGCCGCGCGTTGATCGAGCTGCCGTTCGTGTTGTTCGCGGTCGCCCTGCCGTTCCTCGGCAGCGGCGACCGGGTCGAGGTGCTGGGCCTGCGGCTGTCCGAGGACGGGCTGCACGGCGCGTGGAACATCATGGCCAAGGGCACCCTGGGGGTGCTCGCCTCGCTGCTGCTCGCCGCGACCACCACCACCCGCGACCTGATCGTGGGGCTGGACCGGCTGCACTGCCCGCAGGTGCTCACCCAGATCGCCTCGTTCATGCTGCGCTACCTCGACGTGCTGGTCGGCGAGGCGCGGCGGATGCGGGTGGCCCGGATCTCCCGGGGCGACGACCCACGTTTCCTGTGGCAGCTGCGTGGCTTCGCGGCCGGGATCGGGGCGTTGTTCCTGCGCGCCTTCGAGCGCGGCGAGCGGGTCTATCTGGCGATGCTGTCCCGTGGCTACACCGGGAGGATGCCCGCCGTGTGGCAGGGCGAGGGTGCGGCGAGCGCCGGTCAGTGGCTGGTCGCGGCGACCGTACCGGTGTTGGCGGCCTCCATCGCCGCGACCGCCGTCGTGCTGTCATGATCGGTGTCGTGCAGACCGCTGTCTCGCTGGACGTTCGGGGTGTTCGTTACGCGTACCCGGACGGGCACGTCGCCCTTCAGGGGGTCGACCTGAACGTGCCGCGGGGCGACCGGGTGGCGCTGCTCGGGCCCAACGGCGCCGGCAAGACCACCCTGGTGCTGCACCTCAACGGCATCCTCACCCCGACCGAGGGCAGCGTGAGCGTCGGCGGGTTGACCGTCACCCCGGATCGGGCCACCCTGGCCGAGGTCCGCCGCCGGGTGGGCATCGTCTTCCAGGACCCGGACGACCAGTTGTTCCTGCCCACGGTGGCGGAGGACGTGGCGTTCGGGCCGGCGAACCTGGGTCTGCGCGGGGCCGAGTTGGCCGCCCGGGTGGACGAGGCGCTCGCCGCGGTGGGGATGAGCGAGCACCGGGGCCGGGCCCCGCAGCACCTGTCGTTCGGGCAGCGTCGCCGGGTGGCGGTGGCCACAGTGCTCGCCATGCACCCGGAGATCCTGGTGCTCGACGAGCCGTCGTCGAACCTGGACCCGGCGGCCCGTCGGGAGCTCGCCGAGATCCTGCGCGGCCTGCCGGTGACCCTGCTGATGGTCACGCACGACCTGCCGTACGCGGCGGAGCTGTGCGAGCGTTCGGTGATCCTCGACGACGGCCGGATCGTCGCGGACGCCCCCACCACCACCCTGCTCAACAACGCGCCCCTGCTGGCCAGACACCGTCTGGAACTGCCCTACGGCTTCACCCCCCAGCCGTAAACCCGCTCTCGGCGGTCTCCACCCGAGGTGCCGCCGAGGTGGTGCGGGAGGTGGCGTGCAGGCGCAGGATGCCGGCGGCTGTCGCGCCGGCCCCGGTGATCAGGAAGAGCGCCACCATCACCCGGGCGGCCGCGGGCGACCAGGGCACCGGGGCGATGGCGCGGGCGAACACGGCGGCGTTCGACGCTCCGGCGAAGAGCGCCAGGCAGGCCCCGGCCAGTGCGACCACGAAGTCGGCGGCCGGGCGGCGGCTCAGCGCGTACCAGCCGGCGGCGATCGCGCCGAGGCCGGTGACCAGGGGCCAGATCTGCCCGGAGAGCAGCCCGACGAGCACTCCGCCCACGCCCTGGGCACCCGCGTCCAATTCCCGTCCCACCGGGTACCCGACGGCCAGCGCGCCGCCGACGATCAGCAGCACGCCGAGCGCGGACATCGCGCGGGCGCCGGCCGGGGCGGTGGCGGCGAACAGGCCGAGCGCGCCCACCGCGAGCAGCCCCACGATGGTCACGGCCCACCAGGTGTACGAGTCCGGCGGTGGCACCCAGTCCAGGGTGCCGCCGATCACCATCGTGTCGGTGCCGTCACGCAGCGGGATGGTCCAGTCCCGGACCCGGTGCTCGCGGTCCGGTGCGGCGCGTACCGCGGCCGGTGGTGCCGACTCCTGCCACAGCGCGCGTTGGTCGTGCCAGCGTGCTGTGGTGCCGTCGTCGACCCGTTGCCAGGAGGGTGCGGCGGCCGGGTCGGCCTCGGCCGGGAGTTCGGTGTCCCCGTCGATGGTGCGGTTCAGGTACGTGGCGGGGGAGTGGCTGTTCTCGAAGACCCCGTCCGGGCCGACGCGCAGGTACGGCTCGCCGGAGTAGCCGATGACCTCGATGGTGCGGCCGGTGCGGTTGGTCAGTTCCAGTCGGGCGCCCGCCTCGATGACGCGTACCTCAAGCCCTGGCCGTGCCGGTGTGACGCCGGTGGTCCGGGTGCGGTAGTCGGTGCCGTCCGGTGCGTCCGCGCCGTGGGCGGCGGCGGGCGCCGCGCTGATCACTGTGGCCAGGCCGGCTGTGGCGGCGATCAGGCCGGCGCGGCCCAGCAAGGTACGGATCACTTGCCGGCCGCCGCCACGGCTGCGGTGAGAGCGTCCGGGGTGGGGTTCTCGACCGGTTGACCGTTGACCTTGACGGTCGGCGTGCCGGTGACGTTGCTCCGGCTGGCGTCGTCGGTCACGTGTTCGGTCCAACCCTTGTACGTCCCGTCCTTCACGCAGCTGCCGAAGGAGCCCCGGTCGAGGCCCACGCTGGTGCCGATGTCGATGAGCGTGTCGTCGGTGAGCCCGGCGCTGCCCTCCGGCGGCTGCTGGGCGAAGAGCGCCTTGGCGTACTCGTGGTACTTGCCGCCCGCTGCAGCGCAGCCGGAGGCGGCCGAGGAGCGGGTGGAGTACTGGGTGGTGGAGAAGCGGTTGAGGTACGCGACCGGGTGGTAGACCACTTTCGCCTTGTTGTCGGCCACCAACTGTTCGAGGGTGGACCCGCTGGTCTGCTCGAACTGCTTGCAGGCCGGGCAGAGGAAGTCCTCGTAGACGTCGACGGTGACCGGCCCGCCGCCGGTGACGATGCCGGTGCCCTCCGCGTTGGCGCCGGGTGGGGTGGTGAAGTCGTCGGAGCGCTGGCTGGACCAGACGGCCCAGCCGATGCCGGCGGCGATGACCAGGACGACGACCGCGGCGGCGGAGACCCAGATCGTGCGGCGGCGGCGCCGCTCGCGGGCCAACTGCTCGCGGACCACCCGGGCGGCGTCCCGCTGCCCCTTGCGACTACTCATCCTCGTCCTCCACAACGGGTTCGCCGGACAACCACCCGTCCACCGATACCGGCGTACGTGGCCAGATCAGCAGGAATCCGGCCAAGACCAAGAATCCCAGGTCCCGGAGGATCTCCGGGAGGTAACTGGGTGCCTGCCCCGCCGCCAGTTGCCCGCCGCTGCCGAAGCAGCCGCAGTCGATGGCCAGCCCCCGCGCCCAGGCCGAGGCGATCCCCGCGATGAAGACCACCAGCAGCGCGGCGGACACCCCGGCGACGAGCCGGGTGGCCAGCCCGAGCAGCAGCAGCACGCCCAACGCCAGCTCGACGAAGGGCAGCGCCGCGCCGATCACTGTCGCCACGTCGTACGGCATCACCTGGTACGCGTTGACCGCCCGCCCGGATGCGGCGAGGTCGCTGACCTTCGACGCGCCGGCGACCAGCCAGACGGCGGCGAGGCCGAGTCGGGCCGCGATGCCGAGCCACGGGCGGACCAGTGGCCATCGGCCCCACCGGGTGGAAGGTGCTGTCACGCTCATTTGTCGTCCCGTCCGCGCCGGAAGTTCCGCGTTCAGCCGGCCAGGGCGTCGCCGACCGCCTCGACCAGGTCGTCCCGGGCCCGGGCGACCCGGGACCGGATGGTGCCCACCGGCACCCCTTCGACGGCGGCGGCCTCGGCGTACGACAGGCCGAGCAGTTGGGTGAGCACGAACGCGGAGCGCCGCTCGGGGCCGAGGCGAAGGACGAGGTCGGCGGCGCCGAACTGGCCGGCCGGGTCGGGGTGCGGTCGGTCGGTGTACGCGTTCGCCGCCAGGCGCTCGTCGAGCCGCCGACGCCTGATGACAGTGCGCAGGTGGTCGGCGCAGGCCCGGCGGGCGATGCCGAGCAGCCAGGTGCGGGCGCTGGAGCGACCCTCGAAGGCGGGAAGTGCCCGGAACGCCCGCAGGTAGGTTTCCTGGGTCAGGTCGTCGGCGCTGTCCGGGTCGACCAGGGCGGCGGCGAACCGCCAGACCTCGGCCTGGGTCAGCCGGACGAACGCCGCCTGGGCGGTCGGGTCGCCGTCGCGGGCGGTCAGCGCCCACTCGGTTGCCGGGTCCCGGGCGACCTCGTCGGCCGGCTCTGCCGGACTGACGACACCGGAGTCACGCGGGACAGGGATCACGACTCACCAGGTTACGCGGCAGCCGGCGGCGCGTCAGGGTCGTTCGACCCTTGGATGGTCTGCGCCACGTCGGGAACTTTTCTCCGTTCCGGGCCGACTACCAGTTCATGACGTGCGACCACCGACGCCCCCACCCCCCTCGGGTCGCCGAAAGGCACACCTATCGGCGACCATGTCCGGCATGACTGTCGCCCCCCGCCGCTGGGCCGCCAGGCTGGCGGCAGCCGCCGGCCTGCTCGTCACCGTCGTCGCCCTGTTGATCGCGCCAGCCACCTCCGCCAGCGCCCACGCGGTGCTGGAGAGCAGCAGCCCGGCCGCGTCCTCCATCGTGCCGAGCGGGCCGTCCGAGGTGGTCCTCACGTTCAGTGAGTCGGTCCGTAAGGTGCCCGGCAAGATCCGGATCATCGCACCGGACGGTTCCCGGGCCGACCGGGGCGAACCGTCGTTCGGTGACGCTGTCGTGACCATCCCGGTGGACCCGGCCGGCTCGCGCGGCACCTACCTGGTCAGTTTCCGGGTGATCTCCGCCGACAGCCACCCGGTTTCCGGCGCGTTCACCTACTCGGTCGGCGCGCCCTCGACCCCACCGGTCGACTCCGGCACTGACAGCCGCGCCAACCCGGTGGTGGAGACGGCGGTGAAGGTCGCCCGCTTCCTCGGCTACGCCGGTCTGGTGCTGCTGGTCGGGCCGGCGCTGGTGCTCGCCGCCCTGTGGCCGCGCCGGCTCTCCCGCCGGGGGCCGACCCGGCTGGCCTGGACCGGCCTCGGTCTGGTGGCCTTCGCCACCCTCGCCGACCTGTGGTTGCAGGTGCCCTACACGGCCGGTGGTGGTCTCTTCGACGTCACCGGCGAGGGGTTCGGCACTGTCTTCGGCAGCACCTTCGGCGCCGCCCACCTGGTCCGACTCGGCTTGCTGGCAGCGTCCATCTTCCTGCTCCGCCCGCTGCTGGCCCGGCCCGCCGGCCGCGCGGACGCGATCATCCTGGCCGTGCTCGGTGGCGCCGCCCTGCTGACCTGGCCGCTGGCCGGGCACGCGGCGGCCTCCCCAGCACCGGCGGTCTCGGTGGTGGTCGACGCGGTCCACCTGGGCAGCATGGCGGTCTGGCTGGGTGGCCTGCTCATGCTCGCCGTCTTCCTGCTGCGCCAGGCCGACGAGCGGGAGTTGGGCGCGATCCTGCCGATCTGGTCGCGCTGGGCGGCGCTCGCCGTCTCGGCGCTGCTGCTGGCCGGCACCGTCCAGGCGCTGATCGAGGTGGCCACCCCGCAGGCGCTCTTCGACACCACGTACGGGCGCCTGCTGCTCGCCAAGATCGGGCTGTTCGCGATTGTCATCGCCGTGGCCGCGTACTCCCGGAAGTTGGTGCGCAGCCGCGTCGCGGCGCAACGCCCGGTACCGGTGCGCCGGGCGGTCCTGGTGGAGCTGGCCGTCACCGTCGTGGTGCTGGCCGTGTCCGCCACGCTCGTGCAGACCACGCCCGCGCGCACCGCCGCGGCCGGGCCGTCCGCCGGGGCCGAGTCCGGCCTCTTCAGCACCAGGCTCTCCAGCCCGCTCCTGTCCGTCGAGGTCGAGGTGAGCCCGGCCGGGCGGGGCAACAACACGGTGCACCTGTACGCGTACGACAAGGCCAACCAGCCACTGCTGGTCGCGGAGTGGAAGGCGACAGCCGCGCTGCCCTCGGCCGGGATCGAGCCGATCGAGGTGCCGTTGCTGCGGTTGACGGACAGTCACGCTTACGGCGACGTCAGCATGCCGACGTCCGGCGATTGGCAGCTGAAGATCACCGCCCGAACGACCGACATCGACCAGGCCACGGTGACCGCCACCGTGCCCATCCGTTAGAGAGGTTCGCGAAACCCATGACCCGATTCCGGCGTACCGCAACCGCCGCTGCCGCCCTGGCGTTCACCGCCGCCGCCACCGCTGTGCTCGGCTTCGCCGGACCGGCGTCCGCGCACGTCACGGTGAACCCGAAGGAGGCAACCCAGGGTGGCTACGCCCGGGTGGCGTTCCGGGTGCCCAACGAGAGCGACACCGCGTCGACCACCAAATTGGAGGTCGTGCTGCCGGAGAACGCCCCGGTCGGCTCGGTGTCGACGATGCCGGTGCCCGGCTGGACGGTCGCCACGGAGAAGCGCAAGGTGGACCCGCCGATCGAGGTGCACGGCAGTCAGCTCACCGAGGCCGTCTCCAAGATCACCTGGACGGCCTCCGCCGACGCGGGGGTGAAGCCGGGTCAGTTCCAGGAGTTCCCCGTCTCGATGGGGCCGCTGCCGCAGGTCGACTCGATGGTCTTCAAGGTCCTGCAGACCTACTCGGACGGCAACATCTCGCGGTGGATCGACGAGCCGGCGCCGGGTGCCGAGGAGCCGGAGAACCCCGCTCCGGTGCTCACCCTGGCCGCCGCGGCGGCGCCGGCGGGTTCGGCCTCGCCCAGCGCAGCCGTGGCCTCGCCCGACGACGATGACGACGACGACGGCAACGGGCTCGCGGTCGGCCTCGGTGTGGCCGGTCTCGTCGCCGGCCTGGCCGGTCTGGTGCTGGGCGGGCTGGCGTTCACGCGTACCCGCCGGGAACCGGTCGCGAAGGTCTGACCCTGTTTCACCCGCTGGCCCGCCGGATCTTCCGGCGGGCCAGCGTGCTTTCCGGAGCCGATGTCGACCGTGCCGTGGATATCCCCTGATCAGACGGTGTACGTCGGTAAGGTCGGCCGGGTATTTGGCTACGGAGGGGGACGGTGCGGATGCGGTTCGTGCGGATGATCGCCGGAGTGTTGCTGTTGGTGGTGGGGATTCCGGCGCTGTTCGCCGGTGGCGGGCTGTGGCTGGTGACCCGACACGCCGACCCCGGCGGGTCCTTCGCCGCCCGCTTCGAAACGGTCCGCACGCCCGGTCACGCGATCGTCGTCACCGACCTCGACCGGTTGCTGCGGCAGGAGGCGCCCTTCGCGCGTACCGCCCAGACCCGGCTGCGCCTGGACGCCCGCACCACGGGCGGGCCGGCCTTCATCGGCTTGGCGCCCGCCGCCGAGGTGCGTGGGTGGCTGGAGGCGGTGCCGCACGCCACGGTCCGCCGGATGGCGCTGGCCCGAGGCCCGCTGCCGGTCCGGCTCGATCCGGCCGGACCGGCCGCCGACACCCCCGGTGTCGCGCCGGCCGCCGGGTCCGTCACGCCGCTGGGCCAACCCTTCTGGGTACGCGAGGGGATCGGCTCGCTGGACTGGAGCGCGGACGACCTCGCCGGCGAACCCATGAGCCTGGTGGTGATGCGCCCCGACGGGGAGGACGACCTCGCTCTGGACCTGCACGCCGAGTTGCGGGTCGGGTGGACCGGCCCGGTCACCTGGGGTCTGTTGACGGTCGGCGTGCTGCTGGTGGTGTGCGCGGCGCTGCTTCTGCTGCGGCCACTTCGGCCACGCGAGGTGATCTTCGTGGTCGAGCCGGACCAGGTGCCGGTGCTCTCCGGCCGGCTCGGGGTCACCTCGCTGAGTGGCCTGGGCCCCCGGCAACCCGAGCCGACCCCGCGGTTGCCGCTCCGACAACTCGCCCCGGTCGGCTCCGGCGCCCCGGAACCCGCCCGGTCGGCGATCGGGGCGGCCCGCGCGGCCACCCTCGCCGACCTGGACGAACCGGTTCGGCTGCCCCGCCCGCCGGAGGTGACGTTGAGTCTCGCCTGGCCGCCGGCCGACGTGGACGAGCCCACGGCCCGGCCGGTGGCGGCCGCGCCGGGCGACGGCCCGGCCGGTGGCGGCCCGGCCGGTGGCGGCCCGGTCGGGTGACGGCCCGGTCGGGTGACGGCCCGGTCGGGTGACGGCCCGGTCGGTGGTGGTGGGTGAGACGGCGAGTGGCCCGCCGCGCTGCCGACGCGGAGGGCCACCCTCACCGGGGGAGCGGTGCTACCCGAGCGACGCTTGAGGTAGATGAGGACAGATTAGCGACGAACATGGCCACTCGGGAGGTCTGTCCATTTGGTGCGATTTTCCGCATGGAGCCCCGAGCGCACCGGCAACGCCGCCAGCAGTAGCAGGCTGAGCAGCACGTAGGTGTTCTGCACGACGAAGTCCACCGGATCGTGGGTGTGGACCGGTCCCGCGCCCCAGGCCTGGAACGTCACCACGCCGTAGATCGTCACGGCGGTGATGCCCAGCGCGAGCCCGGCCAGCCACCGACGCCGGCGTGCCTCGTCCGGGCGGTCCGCGCTCAACGCCGCGTCGGCGAGCAGCACCACCGCCGGCACGAACCAGTAGATGTGGTGGGTCCAGGTGATCGGGCTGGCCAGGGAACCGACCAACCCGGTCAACGTCAGGCCGGTCAACGCGTCACCGGCCCGCGCCGCGCGGGCGGCCCGCCACAGCCCGTAGCCGGCGACCGCGGCCACCAGCAGCAACCAGAGCAGGCGGTCCGGCTTCTCCGGCTCGGTGAACCGGCTGAGCAGGCCGAACAGCGACTGGTTGCCGACGATGTCGGTGCGTCCCACCCGCTCGGTTGTCCACAGCTCGTGTGTCCAGAACCGCCACGAGTCACGAGGGGCGATCGCCGCCGCGAGCAGGGTCGCCGCCGCCGCGGTCGCGCTCGCCACCGCCGCGGCCCGCCACCGCCGCGTGGCCAGCAGGTAGACGATGAAGATGCCGGGAAAGAGCTTGAGGGCCGTCGCCAGCCCCACGCCCACCCCGGCCCAGCGTCGCGCCTGCGGCACCGCGAACAGCAGATCGGCCAGGATCAGCACGACCAGCAGCATGTTGATCTGGCCGAAGGTGATCGTTTCGCGGATGCTCTCCACCGCCAGCACCAGCAGGACGGCGGCGACCAGGGTGAACGTGCGGGGCAGGGCGTGTCGGGCGATCACCGGCGTCACCAGCCACCGGGTGGTCAGCACCACGGCCAGCACTGTGAGCGCCGTGAAGATCGCCACGGTGGCGCCGAGCCGTAACAGACCGAACGGCCACAGCAGCAGCGCGCTGAAGGGTGGGTAGGTGAAGTACAACTCGCCCTGCACCCGGTCGGGCTGGACGTAGTCGTAGAGCGGGTGGCCGACGCGCCACCAGTCCATCGCGGACATGTAAATCTTGAGATCGAAGAAGTTGTGCACGAGGCCGGGCAGGTACAGCGCTGGCAGCACAGCGCCGAGGGCCACCACCGCGACCAGGCGACGGACCGTACGGCCGCCGGGATCGTCTTCGGTGACGGCGGGCGGTGCGACGGGTTCTGCTGGCACCCCGAAACCCTAGCGGTCCGGTCCGCCGAGAGCGCGCAGCCGCGGGGCGTGGGCTGCGCGTAGGCTGTCCCGGTGGCTGATCTCCTCGTCTGGATCGACTGTGAGATGACTGGGTTGGACCTCGGCAGGGACAAACTGATCGAGGTTGCGGCACTGGTCACCGATCCCGACCTCAACGTGCTGGGTGACGGTGTCGACGTGGTCATCCACGCCGACGAAGCGGCGCTGGAGGGGATGCCGGAGATCGTGCAGACGATGCACGCCAAGTCCGGCCTCACCGAGGAGGTCCGTCGTTCGGCGGTCACCCTCGCCGAGGCCGAGGACCTGGTGCTGGAGTACGTCCGCACCTTCGTCAAGGATCCGCGTACGGCTCCGCTCTGCGGCAACTCGATCGCCACCGACCGGGGCTTCATTGCCCGGGACATGCCCCGCCTCGACGCCCACCTGCACTACCGGATGATCGACGTGTCGTCGATCAAGGAACTCTGCCGCCGCTGGTACCCCCGCGTGTACTTCGGTCAGCCGCAGAAGGGTCTCGCGCACCGGGCGCTCGCCGACATCCGGGAGAGCATCCGGGAGTTGGAGTACTACCGGCGCACCGTCTTCGTTCCGCTGCCCGGCCCGGACGTCGAGACCGCCAAGGCCATCGCCGCCGAACTCTGACCGCGCCGGCTCGTCCCGGGGAGCAGGGAACCCGCTGGACGAGGTACGTCGGGGTGTGGCTATTATTGGTCCGCACCCCGCCCGGAGCGATCAGCCGGGCGACGGCGGCATGGTGGCTGTAGCTCAGTTGGCAGAGCACCGGGTTGTGGTCCCGGTTGTCGGGGGTTCAATTCCCCTCAGTCACCCCACTGGTTTCACTGCTCAGGCCCCCTCCTCGGAGGGGGCCTGAGTCGTTGTGGGGCCGAGACAGGGGCGACGCGAAAGCCCCCTCCGAGGAGGGGGCTTTCGTCGGCTGGCTCAGGCGGTCGGTGTGGGGGATGGGGTGACCGCCCCGTCCGGGGCCGGGGTGGTGGCGTCCGGGTCGGCCGGAGGCTCGTACGGGAGGGCGCTGCCCTTGACGTACTCGTCCCAGCTCATGTTCCAGTCGGTCCAGCCGTTGCCGTTCTGGAGCTTGCGCTCGGTGCCCTTGACGGTGATCGGGTCGCCGATCTGGGTGTTCTTGAAGAGCCAGTCGCCGTTGGCCATCGACACGTTGACGCAGCCGTGCGACACGTTCGTGGTGCCCTGCTGCCCCTCGGACCAGGGTGCCGCGTGGATGAACTCCCCGCCCCAGGTGAGACGCTGCGCAAAGTCGATCTTGGTGCGGTAGCCCTCGTCCGGGCCCAGCTCCTCGAACGTGTCGAAGACCGTCTTGCGCAACTTCTCGATGACGACCATGGTGCCGCTGGACGACGGGGTGCTCTTCTTGCCCAGGCTGACCGGAATGGTCTTGATCACAGAGCCGTTGCGGGTCACCGTCATCCGCTTGGTCTTGTTGTCGACGGTCATGACCACCGCAGCGCCGATCTTGACGTCCACCGAGAGGTCGGCGCGGCCGTACCAACCCGCACCCATCGGCAGGCCGCCGGCCTGCACCCGGTAGGAAACCTTGCTGTTGGGCTTCCAGAACTCCTTCGGCCGGTACCGGATCTCGGTGGGGCTGACCCAGTGCCAGATCCCCTCCTGCGCCGGGGTCGAGGTGACGGTCATCCGGCGCTGCACGTCGTCGCGGTAGTCCTCCGGGATGTCCCGGCTGAACTTCACGATCAGCGGCATGCCCACCCCGACCACCTGGTTGTCACCGAGGAAGCTACTCACCCGCACCTGGTTGCCGGGTTTGGCCATGGTGGTGAAGGTGCTCGTCGCGGTGGCCGGAAGCCCGTCGTCGCCCTTGGCGGTCACGGTGGCCGTGTAGCTCGTGCCGTAGGCCAGCGCGCCAGCCGGAAGCCACGACTTGCCGTCCTTGGCGAGGGCGCCCTCGACCGCCTTGCCGGCGGCGTCCTTCAGCTCGACCGCGGTTTCCACGGCGTCCTTCGTGGTGAAGGTGATGCCGGTGGAGGCCGCCACGTCCTTGGCGTCGGCCGCCGGCTCACTGATCGTCGCCGCGGCCTTCGGTGCCGGGTTCTCGCCGCCCCCGTGCCACGAGGACGACTTGCCGCCGTCGCCGTCGGTGCAGGCCGAGGTGAAGGCCAGCGCCACGGCGAGGAGCCCTGCCGCGAACACGCGGCGTCGCCCAGCGGGCCTGATCAGCTGGTCCTGGCTAGCTCGCATGAAGTCCCTCACAGTTGTGGTCGCTGCCCCATCGTCTCTTACTGACGCGCCAGAGCCGGCCCCGGTTGCCGAGGGTGAACCGAAACACGCCGTCAATAGTGCCCGAATCCTGCTACTATCCGGCGTTTCGTGAGCCTGGTTCGTCTCCGTGCCGGGAGTGCGGGGGTCGCCGCGTCGTCATCGACCGGCGGGAGTGCAAGAGTACGCCGGCCCGGCCAACGGCCGAGCCGGCGCAACGAGGCCGACGACTCAGACCGCCGGGCCGGCCCCGCCACTGGGCACCGGCAACGCGCTGCCCTTGATGAACTCCGACCAGCTCAGGCTCCACGCCGTCCAACCGTTGCCGGCGGTGATCCTGCGCTCGGTGCCCTTGATCGTGATCGGGTCACCGATCCGGGTCTTGTCGAACAACCACCTGGCGTTCGCCATCGACACGTTCACGCAGCCGTGCGAGACGTTCTGCCGCCCCTGCACGTGCTCCGACCAGGGCGCGGCGTGGATGTACTCGCCGCCCCAGGTGAGCCGCTGGGCGAACTGGATGTCGGTCACGTAGCGGTTGGCCGGATCCGGGTCGTCGCGGGTGTCGAAGACAGTGGCTTCCTTCTTCTCCATCACCACCATCGTGCCGCTCGACGACGGGGTGCTCTTCTTGCCCAGGCTCACCGGAATGGTGCGTACCGGCGTGCCGTTCTCGAACACCGTCATCTTCTTGTTGGCGTTGTCGACCTTCATCTCGAACGAGCGGCCGATCTTGGCGGTGGCCTTGCGGTCGATGTCACCGTATTTGCCGTTGCTCAAGGGCATCCCCGCCAGGGCGATCCGCACGGTGATGGTGGTGCCCGGCTTCCAGTACTCCGGAGCTCGGTAGTAGGCCTGCGTGCCGTTGCTGACCCAGTGCCACGCGCCCGGCTGTGGCGGGTCCGTCCTGACGAACATCCGCTTCTGCACCGCCGCCCGGTCCTTCTTCGGGATACCCGGGTGGAACTCGGTGACCACCGGCATGGCCACCCCGTAACTCTTGTCGTCGAAGAGGTACAGGCCCGACCCGATCGTCGACTTCGGCTTGGCCATCGTGGTGAAGCTGCTGGTGCCCTGGCTGCTCGTACCGTCGGACGCGCTGGCCGTCACCGTGGCGGTGTAGCGGGTGCCCCACTTCAGCGGAGCGGACGGCACCCAGGACGAACCATCGCTCCGCAGCTTGCCCTCGATCGAGCCGCCGCCGTCCGCCGTCAGCGTGACAGCTGACACCTTCCCGCCGTCCGGGAGCTTCGCGCTGATCTCCGTGCTCACCGGCCTGTTCTTCGTGCCGTTCGCCGGGCTCAGCGTGAGCGCCGGCCCACTCGGTGTGCTCGGTGTCGAAGGTGCGGCTGAGCCGGGGGTGACGCTCACGTCCGGGGACGCACCGCCAACGAATTCCGGCTTCTTTCCGTCGCCGCCGCATCCGGTCAGTGCCAGCGCCGCCGCCAGAGTCAGGGCGCCCACCACCGCCCCGGCTCGCGTGAACCGTGCCATGCCCACCTCTGTTCTCGCGTACCTGGCGGACATCGTGCCGCATCGACGCCGCAACCCACGTCCCGATCTTGACGGTGGTGCCCGGTTCGGGGCTTTTGCCGGCAAAGCTCGACCGAAGGGGGGACCCGGGGAACCGAATTGGAGGCCGCTCGGGAGGGGTGCTAATGTTCTCTCCGTTGCCGAACGAGCGCCGCTAGCTCAACTGGCAGAGCAGCGGACTCTTAATCCGCGGGTTCGGGGTTCGAGTCCCTGGCGGCGCACCAACGATGAAGGTCCTGACCTGGCAGATCTCTGCCGGTCAGGGCCTTTTTCGCGTACGCCGATAATGGGCGTCGCTCGGTGGGTGCTCGGGAGCCGTTGGACGTGGCCGGGGTCGGTGGGACGCGGTGCGATGCCGGCGGACAGGCCCATGGATCAAGTGAGGCGCGCTGCCGCCGGTGCATCCCCCGGGCGCGGATGGGAGTTAGTTGTGCGTCGCATCATGCGTACGTCGGTGCGGGCGATTCTTCTGGATGAGGAAGACCGTCTCGTGCTGATCAGGCGGATCAAGCCCGGCCGGGCGCCGTACTGGACGACGCCGGGCGGTGGTGTGGAGTCGACGGATGCCTCACTGGAGGCCGCGCTTCGCCGGGAGTTGTACGAAGAACTTGGTGCCGAGGCCGACCGGTTCGCCCAGGTGCTCCTGTTCACCGCCCCCAGTGGTGAGGGCGTTGCGGTCCAGCACTTCTTTGCCTGTCGGCTACTTCAGCTCAACGAGGACGCCCGTACGGGGCAGGAGTTCGCTGACCCGTCGCGTGGTGGCTACCAGCTTGACCGGTTGAGGATCGACGAGCTTCCTGCGGTGGATCTCAAGCCGGACGCGTTAAAGGAGTTCATCACCTCCAACGAGGAGGCGCTGCTTTCGGTATAGGGCAGTTTGGCGAGACCATTGCAGGGTCGAGTCTGAACTGATATCGGCTACGGCCGGGTACGGGTTTGGCCGCCGCGTCGGGCGGGCCAGCCGACCGGCGGCGGGGAACTGGGGCGCGCTGGTCCAGGCACCGCCCCGCCCCGGGGGTCGGCCATGACGGTGTACGTGTCGCGGTACGCCGTGGCCGGCGAGCTGGCGACAGACCGCGCAGCGGTGGTCCCGGCGGCGGTGGGACCGGGCTCGGCCGAACGGCCGCTGTTGACGCACGTCTGGCGGGTCCTGTTCGAGCAACAGGCACGGAAGCCGCTGCCGATGAGTACGGACGGAACCGGTGCTGACGAGCAGCACCGGCCCGTGCCGGCGGAGCATCTGCCGTTGCGTCCGCTCTGGCTGTGTCGCCGCTGAGCACCGGCGGCGATGTCAAAGGCCTGTTCGACCGGTTCCTCGGCTGGCCCGCCCGACACCACGGTGGGGCTGAATCGCCGCGCTGACCGCGATCTCCCGCCGTCTCACGCTCTCTCCTTCTACCGCCTTCTCGCCCGCGACCACTGATCACTTACTCCTCCGTGACGTCTGGTGACGTCGGTGCCGTGCCGGCAGGTTCGACCTCCTGAGCTCTCGTCGTCAGGTGGAGGAATCCGGCAGCGTGTCGCATGTCGAGAAGATCACTACGGAGCTACGTGCGCTGGCGGCCGGGGTCGAACGTGCACAGGGTCTGGCTGCCGCTGCTGATCAGCAGGCGCAGGAGATCGCGCTGCGCGCGGCGGGTGCCGGGTTCGCTGCGGTCGCTGCCGGTATGGCGCGGGTGCGCGGAGCCATCGCCACCATCCGGGGTGGACTGGGAGGTCTGACCGGGGCTGTCGGTGATGCCACGAAGGTGGCCGCTGGTGTCCCGAGGCAGGCCAGTCCGGGGGAGACCATCAGCGGGCTGACACCGGTGCAGAGTGCGGTCGACGGCATCCGTGACCAGACGGCCGCCACGATCACCCAAGTCGGTGAGGCGCAGCAGCTTGTCGTTGGAGTTCTGCAGGGTGGGCAGCCAGGAGGGCTGCTGCAGGCTCTGGAGAGCGTCAAGCAGGTGCTTGTCGTGCTGGTCCAGTGCACCGCTACCACCCGCCAGGCGGTAGACGCGGCGATCGCCGAGGCACGACAGTTGGGAAACTGAGCGGGGCTGGCGGTGCCGTACCGACCAGCCCTGCCTCGGTTAACACACCATCCCCCGGTAGGGGCGTGACACCATGGACGCGCAAGCCGACCGGAGAGCGCGGCGGTTCGCCTACCGGCCGGCGTACCCAGATTCCTCCGAGAGAAGACGCGCGCGTGCGGCGCTCCCTGGAACTGGAGAACCAGTGCGCCGATACCGTCGCTGCGGAGGGATACCGACTCCACCAGAACCCGAGCCGGCAGGAGATCGCTGACGCCCGGCTCGGTACCGGTGATTCCGGGAAACCGGGCAAGGATCCCGACTACCTGATCGAGGGACACGTCTTCGACTGTTACTCCCCGATGCCAGCGAAGAGCGTGCGAGGCGTGTGGAGCGGGGTATCCGACAAGATCACCAGCGAGCAGACCCAACGGGTGGTGGTCAACCTCCACGACTGGAGTGGCGATCTCCCGGCGTTGCAGAGACAGTTCGACGACTGGCCGATAGCAGGGTTGAAGGAACTGGTGGCGGTGACGCGCAGCGGGGCGATAATCCAGATCCTGCGACGAGACTGAAGGGCTATCCATGGCGACCGAGTACCGCTTGACGCTGGCCGGCGACATTCCTCTCGATGCGCTGGCCGGTGTCGTTGCTCCGGAAGGTGTTGAGGAGTCGGCGGTAGATGGCAGGCCCCGGGTGTTGAGTGCGGACCTCAGCGATCGGCGTGGTTACACGGTGAGCATCCACGACGGGTCCCACGGCTACTTCGAGGCCGAAGATGGTGACGGCTCGATGTGGGAGTGGGAACCGGAGCGGTACGTCACCATCGGCTTCCGGCTGGTTAAGAGCGAATCCTCCGACCGGGCGACGCGGGAGATGCTGGCGAGTGTGGCCCGGGTGCTGGACGAGCGACCGGAGGACGCCGCGCTGATCCTCGACGCCGACTGGCTGCTACTGACCCGCTTCTCGGGAACGCTGCGCCGGCACGCACCGAGCTGGTGGGGCGTTCACGGCGAGGACGATCTTCTCAGCCGGTAAGAGGCTCGGCGGCCAGCCTATTCCGCGACTGGCAAGGGCCTCGGCCCTGACGCGCCCGCAGACGCAAGGACTTCTTCGGCCGGCTGCGGGCGGCATGGACCGTGCGCTGGCCATCCTGGGCGATCAATCTCTTAATCCGCGGGTTCGGGGTTCGAGTCCCTGGCGGCGCACCAACGATGAAGGTCCTGACCTGGCAGATCTCTGCCGGTCAGGGCCTTTTTCGCGTACGCCCCTGCGACGAGGTGCGGTGCCAGCGGCTAGCGGCGGACTGCGGCTCGTACCAGATCAGCGACGGCTCGGGAACGGCTGTGCGGGGGCCAGGCGATGACCGTGGTGACTTCCGGTGCGTCCACGATCGGCACGGCAACGAGATCATCGTTCAACTGGGATCGGGCGGAGTCAGGCACGACCAGCAAGGTCCGGCCAAGGGCGATCAGCTGAAAAAGTTGTGAGTGGCTCTGTGCCTCAGGGCCTGGGCCGTCGGGATAGGTGCCGTCATTCCCGGGCCAGCGCGGTAGAGGCAGGTCGGGCAGCTCGGTCACCTCGCTCAGCTGCAAACTCCTGCGAGTGGTGAGGGGATGGCCTGCCGGGAGGATGGCGACCTGGCCCTCGGTGAGCAGTTCCTCGGTGTCGAACCCCGTCAGGTCGTCGAACGGATGGTGAAGGATCGCGACATCGGCACGGCCGGTCCGCAACAGCCGTTCTTGTTCGCCGGGGCCACACAGCACCACGTCGACGTCGACCGATCCCGGTTCGGTGGCGTAGGCGTGCAGCAGCTTCGCGAGCAACTCGTTGGACGCTCCAGCCTTGGTCGCCAGGACGACGCTGGCGCGACCGGTGACGGCGAGGGCTGCGCGGCGGGTGCGATGTTCGGCAGCTTCCACAGCGTCCAGCGCTGCTCGTCCTTCGTGCAGCAGGACCGCACCGGCCTCGGTCAGCGTCACCGAGCGGCTGTCACGCTCCAGCAAGGTGACGCCCAGACGGCGTTCGAGCTGACTGATCGCCCGCGACAGTGGCGGCTGGGCTATGCCCAGGCGTTGCGCCGCTCGGCCGAAGTGCAGCTCCTCGGCCACGGCGACGAAGTACCGCAGCTCTCGTGTCTCCACGTGTCGAGCCTAGCCGGGAACGGAGGTGCGACGATACCTTCAGGGTATCGCCCATGACTCAGGTGGTCTTGGACGGCTTGCGGGCCGTGACTCACAGTCGAAGACATGAGTGAAACGAAGATCGCCCTGGTCACCGGGGCCAACAAAGGCATCGGGTACGAGATCGCAGCAGGCCTTGGCGCGCTGGGCTGGAGCGTGGGTGTCGGGGCCCGCGAGCAGACCCGGCGGGACGCGGCGGTGGCACAGCTGCGGGACGCCGGCGTCGACGCCTTCGGTGTCCCGTTGGATGTCACCGACGACAGCAGTGCCGCCGCCGCAGCCGATCTGATCGCCGAACGCGCCGGACGCCTCGATGCCCTGGTCAACAACGCCGGAATCACCGGCGGCGGGCCGCAGCAGCCGAGCAGCGTCGACGCTGCCGTCATCCGCACTGTGGTGGAGACCAACGTCATCGGCGTCATCCGGGTGACGAACGCCATGCTGCCGTTGCTTCGCCGCTCGCCCTCGCCGCGCATTGTGAACATGTCCAGCAGCGTCGGCTCTCTGGCCCGGCAGTCCGGCCCCGGTGGTGAGACCTCCACAGGTCCGGTCGCTGTGGCCTACGCGCCCTCCAAGTCGTTCCTCAACGCGGTGACCCTTCAGTACGTCCGGGAACTGGCAGACACGAACATCCTCATCAACTGCGCATGCCCGGGCTTCGTCGCCACCGACCTCAACGGCTTCCGTGGCGTGCGTACTCCCCAGGAGGGCGCAGCGACCGCCATCCGCCTGGCCACACTGCCCGACGGGGGCCCCACCGGCGGGTTTTTCGAGGACGCCGGTGTGGTGCCCTGGTGACGGCTCGCGGCTCTCGCGCCGGCCCGACGAGAGCGGCCCGGCGCCCGTCGGCGCCGGGCCGCTCGCGCCATCGGCGCTGCATCCACTCCCACGTGCACAAGCCTCAGTAGTCGATATTGATGGCCGCGATCTGGCGGGTGCCGTTGGAGGCGATGGCAGGGCCGGCGAAGCGCGAGCTGGAGTAGGTCAGTGCCGTCTTGTGACCGGGACTGTTGAACCAGGCCTCGATCATCTGCTCGGGTGTGGCGGTGCCCGAGGACGCGAAGAGGACCTCATGGCCGCAGTGCTCGAACGTGCCCGCATCAAGGTTCTGCTTCACGCAGGCTTCCCCGGCGCGTTGTTCCGTGGCGCGCAGCGCGACCTCCGGCAGCCCGAGCGCGCGGCGTCGCTCGTTGAGCAGCACCAGCAGACGTTGTTCGGCGGCGGAGACACCGGATGCCGCATTGGCAGCCTTGGGTGCCGACCTGGTCGGTGACGTGGTCGGCGCCGGCGACCTGGTCGGCTTCGCTGACCTGGTGGGCGCGGAGGTCGCTCGCGCGGTGGACGGCGATGCCTTGAGCGCCGTCGGGGAGGGCGACGCGAACGCGGGTTCGGTGGTTTCGTAGCCGGGTTCGATGATCGTGGTTGAGGGCTGGGCGCCGGTCGCGCTCGCCGGCCGTTGTGTGGGCCTGTCCGCGTAACTGGCGATGAGGGTCCCGCCGCCTCCGATCAGGGCGACGGCCGCGAAGGCGCCGACCAGGGTCTTGGGCAGAGACAGTGCCGTGACGCCGGCCTGATGCGACACCCCGCCGGTCGGCGCGACGTCGCGCAACGCCCCGGCGCTCTTCACGGGAGCGCCGGCCGGCGCGACTCCCTGCGACGTGCCGGAGACGGTGTACGCATTGTGCGTGACGTCCGACGCGAGGCCGGCCGGGAGCGGTGTGAGCGCCAGGCCGGCCAGCAGCCGTTCGGCCGGAACCAGATCCGACGTGGCGTTCGGGCACTGCGCGCAGGTGCGAATGTGCCGCGCCAGTCGCTTGCGCCACACCTGCGCGGGCTGGCCGTCCCAATCGGACGCCGTGTCGATCAGGCCTGCGCAGCCGGGCCGGGCGGAGAGTGCTCTTACCACCAGCCGAGCGGTGTCCAACTGTGCCTTCATCCGGGCCACCCGGACGGTCACGTGGTGCGGGTCCAGCTGTAGGGCATCGACCAGGTCGGCGCGGGAAAGGTGACCGGCCTCGGCCAACCACCACAGGGACAGCAGGTGGCGGTGGTCATCGTCCAGCCAGCGAGTGGCCAGGACCACCTCCCGGCGCTCATTGGACAGGCGAAGCTTGGTCAGCGTCAGGTCCTCGAAGTCGGAGCCCGGGACGACCAGATTGTCGATGTCCTCCGGCGGCGCCGGCGTGGTGTGCTGGTACTGCCGGTAGGCGCGGATCTCGTTCATGGTGACGGCCACCAGCCACGACCGGAAAAGCCGCGGATCGCGTACGCCCGCCAGTCCGCGCACGACGCTCAACATCGTGTTCTGCACCACGTCGTCGACATCCGCCGACCGATTCAGTGCCCGGCCCACGATGTTGTACACCAGTGGCAGGTAATGCGAGACCAACGCGTCCATCGCCGCCTGGTCGCCGCGGCGTGCCGCGTCCACCGCCGCCGACATGTCGGTCCTGTTCGGGTACGCGTGCTCGGTCACGCTCACAACCTCGCCTTCACGGGACATCTTCGTACACCGTGGAGATCGGTTGGCACCCGTCCAGGTCACACAAACCTGACATTGTCATCGTCCACCGCCGGTGACGACGTCACCAGCAGGCTCACCTGTTGCTGTTGAGGCGGACGATGGTCCCGTTGAGGGCGGTGGCGAAGAGCGTCCACGCGACGTACGGGGCCAGTGCGACGGCCGCGACGCCGTCGGCCTGTGAGGCTCGGCGGAGCAGCACGAGGTTGGAGACGTTGAGCGCGGCGATTTCGGCCAGCGCGATGGTGGGTCTGTGGGCCTTGAAGAACAGCGCGCTCCAACCGAAGTTGAGGGCCAGGTTGAGCCCGTAGGCACGGGTGAACGGGGCGCGGTCGGTTTCGCTGGTGCGGTCCAGCACGCGAGCGCCGGCCACCGCGATCAGGGCGTACAGCGGCGTCCATACCAGCGGGAACGCCACGGGCGGGGGTTGCCAGGTCGGCTTGCGTAGCCGTTGGTACCAGCGTGAGGAAGCGTCGGTGACCGTCGCCCCGGCGGCGGCTGTCACGGTGACCGCTGCCGCGGTCCTAGCCAGGGTTGGTAGTCGCATGCTGTTCAGCTACCCGGCCTGCGACGGATCAACCGCGCCCCGTTCGCCGGCTGGCCGGCGGTGGAACGAGAGCGAAACGCTGTCGGAGTGTTCAGTTAGCCTCTGCGCCATGCCGATGATCACCATCACCGATGAAGTGACCGGAGCGCCGAGTGGTCCTGAGTGGACGATGGACGTCTTCGAGGAAGAGGTACGCCTCGGCGAGTTGATTCGGCGGCGGGTCTTTCTGGAGGTGGCGGAGTCCGGCGGGCACGTCGATCCGGAGGAGCGGACCCGGGCGACGCTCGAGGCGTTCGGCCGCAACGGCTTCGTGGTGCTGGTCGACGACCGGCAGGTGACGGCCCTGGACGACAAGGTCCGCCTGCACGCCGGGTCCCGGATCACGTTCCTCAAGCTCGTCCCGCTGGTGGGTGGCTGATGAGCGACTCCGATCCGGAGCTGGCGCTACGCGAGCTGATCGCCACCGGCACCGGGTGGTGCGAGCAAGCCGTCGGGTTTGACTCGCGGTACGACCGTCGGGAGTACGCCAGGCAGGTGGCGGCGCTTTGTGCGTTGGCGCCGGCCGTCAGGGGCCCGGTGCTGCTCGCCGCGCTCAACGACCCGGACGGCCCGTACGATCTCGTACCCGCCCAGCGGGTGCTGCTCCCGGAGACCACCGAACATGTCCAGGTGCTCGGCGCGGCCCTGGCAGACCTTGATGATGCCGACGCGGATCCGGATCGGTGGGTCGCCGCGGCGCTGACGCTGATCAAGTACCGGCCGCAACGGCCCTACATCGGCGAACCGTGGGACGGTGCCCGTCGGGAAACGTGGGCCCGGGCGGAGAAGTTCCTGGCCGCGCGGCCGGTGCGGGTGCGGCAGGCGGTGTTCGACGGGTTGACGGTGCCCGGGGAGGACAGCGACGGGCGGCTCAAGCTGATCAAGATTGTGCTCTCGGGCGGCGGGCTGGACAGTGCCGGATGGCTCGACCGGCTGAGCGGTCAGGCGTGGCTGGGATTCAACAGGTGGAGCTGGGGGCTCAACGACCTCACCTGGGAGTCCATCCAGGCCCAGGCGCGGGCCGGACGTACCCACCCGGCGGCACTGGCGACCTGGCGTCGGACGCGGATCGAGCGCGGCTCGTACTACCTGAGCGACGAAGGCGATCGGATGTGGCCGATCCCCAACGTCGGCGAGCGGTGGGCCGACCTCGCCGTCGCCGACATCGAGGCGATGCCGGAGGAGTGTCGGGCCGCCTGGCACGCGCTGTTGGTCCACTGCCCGCTCGGCGCGGACAAGGCCAAGCCGACGACCGCCTGGCGCAAGACCGCCCGGTCCCTGCTCGACGCGGTCGGCGGCGACGAGTTCACCGCGCGTCTCGACGACTGGCTCCCGCTGGTGGGTCAGGCGCGCACCCTGCCGCTGCGCATGACGACGTGTTGCCCAGGCCACCTGGCGGATGCCTCACCAAGGACGATCGACCGCTACAACGTGGGGCTGCTGTGGGGGCTGATCTGGATGCGGGCGATGCTCCCGCCCTCGGACGAGACCCTGCGCAGCCTCGGTCAGATCGCGGAACGGGCCGCCCGCAAGATTCCCGGGCACGGCCCGGCGAGCCCGAAGCTGGCGAACCTCGCCGTCGCGGCGCTCGTCGACGCCGATCACCCCGCCGCCCTCGCGCAGCTGGCCCGGCTGGCCTCGCGGTTGACCTACAAGAGCACGCTCCGCATCGTCGAGAAGGGCCTGACCAGGCACGCCGAGGCGCTCGGCATCGGTCGTGAGGACGTCGAGGAGATGGCGCTGCCCGGCTTCGGGCTGCCGCTGGCGGACAAGCTGGGTGACAGCTCGTACGAGGTCGAGGTGCGCGGCATCGATGCCACAGTGGTGTGGCGCAACTCCGACGACAAGGTGGTCAAGGCTCCGCCGGCTCAGGTGCGCAAGGACCACGGCGAGGAGTTGAAGGAGCTGAAGGCGACAGTCGCGGACATCGGCGCGACGCTGATCGGGACCCGCGACCGCCTGGAAGGGCTGCTGCGGCGCGACCGCGCGTGGACCGTCGAGCAGTGGCGGGAGCGGTTCCTGGACCACCCGCTGGCCCGGACCCTGGCCCGCCGGCTGATCTGGACCGTCGACGGCGTCGCCTGCTGCTGGGGCGGCGACGCCCTGCGGACCGTGGACGGCACGGTGTTCGAGCCCGCCGGCGACGCCACGGTACGGCTGTGGCACCCGGTCGACGATCCGGCGGCGGTCCCGGCCTGGCGGGACTTCCTGGCCCGGCACACGATCACCCAGCCTTTCAAGCAGGCGCACCGCGAGCAGTACCTGCTGACCGACGCCGAGCGGGCCACCGGCACGTACTCCAACCGGTTCGCCGCGCACATCGTGCGCCAGCACCGACTCATCGCGCTGCTGTCCCGGCGAGGCTGGTCGCACGTTCGACACCGCAACGACGGCGCCAGCTACCAGGACCCCTGGCTTGCCCTTCCGGACTGGGAGATGCGCACCGTGCTGCACATCGCCGGGATCGAGGATCAGGGCGACGACCTGATGTTCGACACGATGGGGACCGACCAACTCGTGTTCCTCCGGGGGGAACGCACGCCGGTGCCGCTGGAGGAGGTCCCGGCGGTCGTATTGAGCGAGGTGATGCGTGACGTCGACCTGTTCGTTGCCGCGGCCGGGGTGGGCAACGACCCGAACTGGTACGACGGCGGTCCGGACGGCCGGTACCGCGACTACTGGTCGCAGAACAGCTTCGGCGACCTCACCCCGACGGCCCAGACCCGCCGGGAGGTGCTGGCCGAGCTGATTCCCCGGCTGGCGATTGCCAACCGGTGCACGTTCACCGACCGGTTCCTCGAAGTGCGGGGTGACCTGCACACGTACCGCATCCACTGCGGCTCGGGCAACATCCTGATCGCCCCGGACGACCGGTACCTGTGCATCATTCCCGACTCGGTGAAGGCGAAGGAGCCGGAGATGTACCTGCCCTTCGAGGGCGACAGCCGGCTCGGCGAAATCATCAGCAAGGCGTTGCTGCTGGCCGCCGACAAGAAGATCAATGACCCGGTGATCCTGCGCCAACTGTGAGGCGGCGGGTGACGGCACCGGGCTGAGGCCACGGCGCCGTCACCCGGCAGGTCAGCTGGAGGTCCGCCTCGGGAGCAGCAGCTCCTCGTGGTCGAGTTCACGTTCCAGGACGCGGAGTTCCTCGTCCGGCAGGCGGCCGGAGTCGCGCCAGCGCACCAGCTCCTCGCGTTGCGCGTCGATGGCCGTCCGGCGGACCCGAAGCGCCCTCTCGTACTCCGGGGAGGTGGGCAGTTCCGATGAGTCGCTCTGCTCCAGAAGGTCCAGCCGCCCGCGGTAGCGCGCCAGTCGGGCCAGCAGCTGCGTACGGGTGGTGTTGACGGCCACCGAGCTGTCCGGCTCCGCCGCGGCAACCTCGTCGAGGCGGGCCAGGGCGGCCTCGACCGCCGCCGAGCGGGCCTCGTTTCGTACGCGGGCCTGGTCGGTTTCGTTGGCGCGCAGGCCCAGCATCCGCACGAGCGGCGCGAACGTCAGGCCCTGCCCGACGAGTGTCACCAGGACGACCACGAAGGTGCAGAACAGCAGGAGGTCACGGTCGGGAAAGGGTGCGCCGCTGTTGGTGGTCAGCGGCAGGGTGAAGATCGCGGCCAGGCTGATCACACCACGGGTGCCGGACCAGCTCAGCGCCACCACCTCACGGGAGGTGAGTCGGCGGGCGTTGCGGTCAGCGCGCTCGATCTGCCGCGCGCTCCCGGGTTCGTCGGGGTCGTCCTGCTCGGAAATGCCGCCCAGACGGGTGTGCAACGACCGGGGGAGGGACTGGGTCATCACCAGCCACGCGGGGCGCAGCAGGAGCACCACGCCGACCGATATGGCGACAGCGATGACGATTGTCGACGTGTCGTACTGACGCAGACCCTTCACGACCTCGGGAAGCTGCTGGCCGATGAGCAGGAAGACGAAGCCTTCGAGGAGGAAGTCGACCAGCCGCCACACCGCGCTGGTCTGCAGCCGGGCGGCCCCCGAGGTGAGCTGCGGTGTCTTGTGACCGACGATCAGCCCGGCGATCACCACGGCGAGCACCCCGGAGACGTGCAGTTCCTCGCCCAACAGGTAGGCCACGAACGGTGTCGCGAGCGAGATGGCATTCGACAACAGTGGGTCCGCGGTGAACGGTCGGGCCAGACGTACCAGCCAGGCCACTGCCGCTCCCACGGCGACCCCGCCCACCGCCGCCAGGACGAACTGGGCAACGGCGGACGGGAACGAGAACTCACCACCCACCGCGGCGGCCACCGCGACGCTGAGCATCGTCAGCGCTGTGGCGTCGTTGAGCAGCCCTTCGCCCTGAATGATCGTGACCATCTTCGGTGGCAGGTTCACCCGGCGGCCCACCGCCAGGGCGGCCACCGGGTCGGGTGGCGCGATGGCGGCGCCGACCGCGATCCCGGCAGCGAGCGTCGCCCCGGCGACGAACAGGTGGAACCCGATGCCGACCAGTACCCCGGTGAGGAGCACCAGCAGCACGGACAGGCTGACCACGATGCGGAGGTTCCGGCGGATGTCCAAAAGCGAGCTGTCCAGTGCGGCGCTGTAGAGCAACGGCGGCAGCACGATCATGAGCACAAGGTCGGGGTCAAGGCCGATGTTGGGGCCGGGGAGCAGCGCGTACACGATGCCGATGAGCGGCAGAAGTGCCGCGGCCGGCAGCCCGGTGCGAGCCGCCACCCACCGCACGACGACGATGACCGCGACAGCAGCGAGCACGAACAACAACATCGAATGGGTGCTCACCTGGTTGATATTCCCCTGGATCGGCGCGAGGTTGCTCGGAGCCACCGCGGGTTCGCGGCCGAGCCGGCCGATGGCACCGTCGGCGCAGCATGCAGCAGTGACGAGCGTACCCGCCTGGGCACCGACCTGACCGACTGCTGGACTCTTCCCGTACTGCTGACCGCCCTGGCAGCCGGTGCCGTGAACGCCGTCGCGGCGCCCGCCGACGGCGGCCTCGGCCTGGCCCTGTGGCCCGGCCAGGGTCAACGGGGCTGGTGACATCGAGCCGACGACGCTGCCGGCCTCCGGCGCGTACACGGTGGTGGTGGACCCCTCCGGAGTCGCAACCGGGCAGGTCACGCTGACGCTGCGGTGAGGCGAACCCCTGCCTGTTCGGGTGACGCCCGCGTGCTAGCGTCTCGTCCCGTTGTCAGTGAGCGCCGCTAGCTCAACTGGCAGAGCAGCGGACTCTTAATCCGCGGGTTCGGGGTTCGAGTCCCTGGCGGCGCACCAACGATCAAGGTCCTGACCCGGTGGTTCACACTGGGTCAGGACCTTCCTCGCGTAGGGCGGCGGTGGGTGGTCGCTCGGCGGGTGCTCGGTAGCCCGGTGGACCGGGCGCATTCGACCGCGGAGGCGTCCGTCGCGCTTCTGCGAGCATCCAGTCGGTGGCGATTACGCTGGTGGCGTGGGGGGACAGCTCCGGGTTCGCGTGCAGGGGGATCTCTATCACCCGGTGGTGCCGCCGGGAGCCGTGTATGTGGGTCGGCAGGGGTTCGGGTTACGGCGTTCTCCCTGGGCCAACCCGTTCAGCCTGCGAAAGCATGATCGGGCGGAGGCGTTACGCCTCTATCGGCAGTGGCTGCTGGGGCAGCCAGCCCTTGTTGACCGGGCCCGGCGGGAACTCACGGGGAAGCAGTTGGCGTGCTGGTGCCGCGTCGAGGATGCGTGCCATGCCGACGTGCTGACCGACCTCATCGGTTGACCTGCAATCGGTATCGCGAGCTGGGCCGCCTCGGTGCGTAGACACCGCCAATGCTGAAGGACTGCGGTCTTGCCGCTTGGTTGCCTACGTAGAAGGCGACGTCGCGGTCAGCGGCGCAGAGTTGGGTGAGGAACTTGTTTCTCAGCTGTTCCGCAGCCTCGGCGTCGGTGAGCTGGCCCAGGCGACGTTGTAGAGCGACGAACTCCCAATCCCAGAGTGTCTGTTGGTGACCGCGGCACTGACGGTCTGCGCAGCGATACCGGTAGGCGCCGATGAAGCGTGGTGCTTGAAGCGGGCTGCGCTTGGTTGGTTCCAGTAGGTCGAGCTGGTTGAGGTAGCCAGCGATCTTCTTGCGATCCTCCGCCGACCAGCCGGGATGGCGCTTGACCTGAAGAGACGAGATATCGGCCACGCGAATCAGCGCGATCGATCGTGCGCTCCGGTCGTCGCGGGCCTGTTTGTTCAGCCAGCACATGGAGTCTTCGACGAGCGGATCGAGGAGGTTTCGACGCGACTGTCGGCTGGCGAGGTGCCGCTCGGTGGTGATGGTGTCCACGATCGGCTTCCAGCTCTCGTGCCGCTGGTCCTGACTGGCTGGCAGCGCGTCGACGTGGATGATGTCGTACTTGTGGAACTTGCCGTCGTCGTCGAGATCTCGATAGTGGACCGGGTAGAGGCGAATCCAACCCGTCCAGGGCGGGTCCATGCCCAGTGCCCCGACGCAGACCGTCTCGCCGTACCGCGCGGAGGGGTTGGGTGCCGCCTTCACTGTGATCAGGAGGCGGAGTGTCGTTGGTCGTGCCAGGACAGGCTTCGGTCTCGGATCTTCGTCGGTGCTCGGTCCCCACAACGGAAGCTGTTCCAACGGAACCACCCACATCGCTAAATGCAGCCGCCCAGGCACTTTCAGTTACACAGACGGTCTCACATCAAATCGATCTGGCACTAGCCGTAACGGGTGAGGGTTGGCCTCTCAGCCAAACGCGGCGTGGTGCTGGAGTCAGCGGGGTCGTGCTGCCCACCTGGCCCTACGCTGGCGGCATGAGGGAACCAGCGCGGACCGGACCTGGCAGGTGATGTGGCCGGAGGTCGATGTGGTGTGGCTCTACGAGCCGGCTAGTTTGAGCGGTTGAGGACACATGCGCACCACCTCGATCGGCGACGTGAAGGTCCTGCTGCCGGACCTCGAACCGGACGACCTCGACACCACGACGGAGCTGGCCGACGGCCTCACCGAGGCCCTCGTCGAGGGCGCAGGGTGGCGCGGCTCGCACCTTGAGGACGTCAGCATCCGCAGCAGTCTGATCACCGGCGTGGACCTGAGCGAGAGCACCTGGGAAGCCGGAAGCGTCTACGGCTGCGAGATCGTCCGCACCGACTTCTCTGGCGCGACCCTGACCGGCATAGCCATCGAACGCTGCGCCATCACCGGCTCCCGGTTCACCGGCACCAGATTCACCGACGTACGGCTCAAGGACGTCCTGTTCGACGGCTGCCGCTTCGACTACTCCACCTTCCAACGCGTCGCCGCCGCCGGTTCGGTCGCGTTCACCGACTGCACTTTCACCAACGGGGCGTGGTCCTCCTGCCGACTACGGAGCATCGCGCTGCGGTCATGTGAACTCACCGGACTGGAACTGGACTCCTGCCACCTCGACGGCACGGACCTGCGGGGCAGCCGGCTCCAGCGCCTCAAGACGCCGCTGGACAACCTGCGCGGCGTCACCCTCGGCGAGGACCAGCTTCCTGACCTCACCCAGCTGGCCGTCGCCGCCCTCAAACTCACTGTGCGCAACGACTGAAGCCGAGGAGGCATCGTGCTCGCTGAACCCACCGGCAGCCCGGACACGATCCTCGTCTGCATCCGGGGCAACTCCGGCTCCGGCAAGAGCAGCATCGCCCGCGAGCTACGACGCCGGCACGGCCGGGGCTGCGCCCTGGTCGAGCAGGACTATCTGCGCCGCATCCTGCTGCGCGAGCGCGACAAGCCCGGCGGCGCGGCACCGGCATTGATCGGGCAGACCGTCCGGTTCGCGCTGGATCACGGGTACCACGTGGTGCTGGAGGGCATTCTGCACACGAGCCGCCACCTCAGCATGCTGACCTCTCTGCGGGACGACCACCGCGGTCGCTCGCTGTTCTGCTATCTCGACGTGTCCCTGCCCGAAACCTTGCGCCGGCACCTCACCCGCCCGCAGGTCAGCGAGTTCACCGCCGAGCACATGAGCGGCTGGTACGCCGCCCATGACGTCCTGGGCTGGCCCGACGAACTCGTCCTACCCGAGACCACCGGACTGGACGAGGCCGTCGAGGCCATCGCCGTTGCTGCCGGGCTGCCCCAGACCGGACGCGACGACGACCTGCTGCCGAACCTTCCGCCCCCGTAGAGCAGCCCAACCGGCTACCGGTGCCGCCGTTTCGGCGCACCATTCCCCAACGTCTGTCCCGAATGGCCAGACAGCCCGCCAAGCACGGCGACTGCGACGGCGTGAAGCTCGCCTACCGCGCCCGTACGAGCCAGCTCTCGATGACCGTGAAGTCGTGCTCGGTCAGCCCGCGACGTGGGTCGACCCGATGCAGCAGGGGATGCGCGTCGGCCGGTAGGGCCGGAGCCCGGGGTGTGGCCATGCGGCATGCCCGGCTGAGTCGCCGTGGGTGTTCCGAATGGGATGAGGGTGCCGTCCACGTCGAGGAACAGCCAGGGACGCGGCGCAGGATCGGGCGTGGCCCCGGAGGCTAGCCCCATGTGGGGTGGTGCCACCCCTGCCACGCTGCGGCGCGGGGCCAAGCGCGCGCCTCGACGAGACGAGGGCCCTGAGCGCAGGATCGGCTCCGTGGCGATCAGGGATCCGTACGCGCCGAGGGCGATGACTCCGGCCGCGACCGGCCTGAAGTCGGCCGGCCGGCTGACGAACGCCGGCCGGCCGACTTCAGTCACGCCACGATGTCCCAGGTCGTTCGGCACTTCTCGTCGGCGCCGTTCGCGCCTTTGCGTTCGCATGCTTCGACATAGACCCGCGTGCCCGCCAGCAGTCTGACGTAGTAGGGCTCGGAGCAGGTGCCGCTGCCGCCCGCCGCGTGGAGCGTGACCTTGGCGTACACGGGCTCCCACCAGATCCGGCCGATGGTACGGCGACCGTCCGCTGCGCCCTCGTCACAGGCTCGGAACGCCGCATCGATTCCGGAGTTGGTGTAGATGGCGAAGCCGTTGCCGGCGGAGTACGGGTCGGCCGAATACACGACCACTGGGTACCCCGCCGAGGCGGTGTTCGGGGTGGCCACGAGCCCGGTGGCCGTGAGCACCAACGCCATCAGCGTGGCACCGAACCAGCGTGAACTCTTGCGGATCATCGGCAACCTCCTACCGTCGAGAAACGACCGGTGTGGTCGTCACGATCGATGGTGGGTGCGATCCGTCTGTGAATGACAGACGCGCGGGCAGTTCCGAACAGGTCCGAACACTGCGAACGCCTCCGGTGCGCCGCTTCTCAGGTCGAAGTGTCATGCAACCTCAGGTCACCGGCTTGGTGGCGGTCAGGAGCCGCCTGCCGAACGCGGCGCGTACATGATCAGGGCGACGCCGATCAGGCAGATGCCGGCGCCGATGATGTCCCACCGGTCGGGCCGGAACTTGTCGACGATCACGCCCCAGGCGAGGGATCCGGCGACGAACACGCCGCCGTAGGCGGCGAGGATGCGTCCGAAGTTCGGGTCGGGTTGGAAGGTGGCGACGAATCCGTACGCGCCGAGGGCGATGACGCCGGCGGCGATCCACCACAGGCCGCGGTGCTCGCGCCAGCCCTGCCAGACCAGCCACGCCCCGCCGATCTCGAACAGGGCGGCGACGACGAACAACAGGATCGAGCGGACGACGGTCATCCGTGGACCGTACCGATGGTGGTGAAGGGGATGGGGCAGCACGGCTGCCCGGCGCACTCGACGAGGTCGTCGCAGCCGGCTTTCACCGCGGCGCGCAGTGTGTCGGCGATGACCTGCAAATCGGCGATCTTCGCCTCGACCTCGGCGAGCTTTGCCTGGGCACGGGTCCGCAGGCCGGCGTCGGCGTGGTGACCGTGACGGTGCTCGCCCGCGTCGAGAAGCTCGGCGACCTCGTCGAGGGTGAACCCGAGCCGCTGCGCCGCTTTGATCACCTTCAGCAGGGTGATCGTTTCGGTTGGATAGAGGCGGTGCCCGCCGAGGCTTCGGTCTGGTTCGGCGAGCAGTCCGCGGCGTTCGTAATAGCGCAGCGTCTGCGGGTTCACCCCGGCCGCGGCGGCGACCTGGCCGCTGCGCAATCCGCTCATGCCGTCATCCCGGCGGCGGCTCGCAGCGCGAGCGCGTCGAGGACGTCGACGTGCGCGGCCGGCACCCGTACGTCGAGGCGCAGCGTGCCGGCGTCGGCGGCGAGGGTGAACGAGAAGAACGAGCAGCAGGAGCTTTCCCGGCCGATGAGGTCCCGGGCGGTCGCCTCGGCGGCCGGGTCGAGACGCCACAGCAGTTCGGTGGGGGACAGCCGCTGCTGCGCCAGCAGGAAGGTGGCGAACAGGTCGTCGAATTCGGCCAGCCGCAGCGGCAGTCGCCCGCTCGGCAAGGTGCACGACTCGGGCACCCACGCCGGGGAGTCAGTGGTCATACCAACGACGGTAAGGGTGTACCTGGGTACCGGATGCAAGCCCTACGGTCACGACAGACGGGGTTGCCGGCGCCCGTAGACGCCGGCAACCCCCTGGCTCAGTTGGCGTGGGTCAGGCGTGTGGTGATGCGCAGGCCCAGCAGGGTGTCGTTCATCCACGGCACCCGCTCCCGGTGCAGGCCGGCGGTCATCTGGTCGGCCCACACCTCGTACCGCTGCAGGAGCGTGTTGGCGCGGGACCGCGCGCTGGTGATCAGGCAGTCGCCCAGTGGGTCACCGGGCAGGTTCGACGAGTCGACAGCGGGCTCGCAGGGCACCTTGAGGCTGACCTGGTCGCGCAGTGGGCGGCTGGGGTCGAGTGGGCACGGCGTGGGGCCGCACTGGGCGTAGTTTCCGCTCGCCCTGGCATAGGCATTGCCGATCTTGGCGTCCGTCGGCATGTTCACCGGGATCTGGTACTGCCCGAACAGGTTCGCGGACAGCACGTCGTCCGAGTCGAGGGCGTTGGGCAGACCCAACCGGGTGTACGCCTGGAGCAGCCGCGCCGTCGTGTTCACCTTCTTGAGGGCGGTGGGTATCGCTCCGCTGACCTGGGTGCTCTGCTCCCGTACCCGGTCGTACATGGACTTCTGCCGGGCCTGAAGGAAACCGCGCAGGGTCGGCGTCAGCGTGGTGTCCAGTGCCGCGTTGGTGGTGACCGTGGCGCCGCTCGCGAAGGCGTACCGGCCGGACGGCCACTTCTGGGTCAGACCCTGCTCAGGCGTGGTTTCGCTGTCGCAGCTGAAGAACTCGCAGTAGACCTGGTAGACCTGCTCGTTCGGCCAGGTGTAGTCGGCGGTGCGCGAGTTCTGCCAGGCCGCCGACGAGTTCAGCCGGAACCGGCTGTGGATCTGCAACCGCAGCCTGCCGTAGGCGCGGATCACTCCACCGCTGTCGGTGATCCGGGTGTGGTGCCAGCTCGGCGTGTAGCAGTAGCCGACCTCCGGCAACTCCCGTACCCCGGCCGGCGGCTCGTCGTGGCGCGGTGTGTACGTGTACTGGAGTGCCCGCACCATGTTCGACATCAGGTCATAGCTGACGTTGCTGGGTCGGTCGATCTGCCTGCTGCCCTCACACGCGGGCACCGTCGCCTCGTCGGCCTTGGCCGGCGCCGGGGCGAGCGGCTTGTCGGTGTCCCAGAACAGGTCGTAGTTCTTGGGAGTCTTCACCTGTACGCCGTTGGCGTCCGGCTCGTAGCGGACCTGGACGTCGTTGGCTCGGAAGGCGGCCAGCGCTGCCGACAGCTCACCGGTGGCGGCGACGTACTCGTTGACCAGCCCGGTGATCAGGCTGTTGGCGTTGCCGTCGGCCGGTCGACCGAAGCTGGCCGCGAGGTCGGCGATGCGGGTGCCCTCGGCCTCGATCTGTGCGGCGCGGCCGGCGCTGACCTGGGCGGCGTACGTCGGGTTCTGGAGCATCAACATGGCGTACGCCTGCGCGCCGAGGTTCCACACCGCCGGGTTGCCGACCGGTGTCGACGGCTCGGCCATCGACGGGTCACGCCCGTTGGCGACCCGTGCCAGGTAGTTGATCGACCGGGCTTCGCCGAAGCTGTTCAGGACGGTGGTCGGGTCGACCGCCGGGTTGTCGGCGTCGGTCTTCGGTACGACGAAGGCGGCGCCGCCGGCCAGCTGCGTCGCGGTCAGGTGGAACTCGTTCTCCGGGTCGACGAACTCGTTGTACGTCGGGATCGGTTGACCGAAGTTCTCCCGGTAACCGATGTACTTGTTGATGTCGGCGCGGGCGTCGTGCAGGGTGGCGTCGCCGATCGCGGCCAGCACGGTGGCGGCGATGTCCTCCAGGCGCAGGCCGAGCTGGGCGACCTGCTGCTGCACCAGGGTGATCTGCGCGGTGTTGCCGGCGATCGCCGCGTTCAGTTTGTCGAACTGGGCCATCATGTTCGCGTACACCGTGTTGATCTGGGCCTCGATCCGCGCGAAGCTGGCGCGCATCTCGTCGCCGAGGGCCCGTACCTCGTCACGCAACGCTTTGACCTGGGCAAGGATCTGCGCGTCCAGCGATGGTCCGCTGCTGCCGAAGAGCCCGACGACGGACATCACCGCACCGAAGATGTTGCCGGTCATCGCCAACGTCGCGGTGCTGAAGATCGAGCCCGCGAGGCCGCGGCCGGTGATCGCCGCCGCGTACTTGGAGATCGCGCTGATGGTGGTGAGGACCGCCTCCCCGATCACCTTGGATTTCTTGCCGGCGTCGGGGTCGGCGAACCCGATGATGGTGGAGACCATGCCCAACCCGGCCTTGACGTCGGAGATCGTCTGCTGCCGAGCCTTGTCCCGGTCCTCGGCGGCCTTCTTGGCCGCCGCTGTGCACGCGGCGCTCGGCGGCCCTTCGGGCGGGCACTTGCTGTTGTTCTCGCCGATCTCGAGGCGGATCTCCAGGCTCAGGCCGAGCAGCTGCGCGTGCAGGTTGGCCAACTGCTGCTTGGCGGCCGCGACGTACGCCACCGAGTCGTCCCGCAGTGCCAGGATCGCGTCGAGGTCCACGTGCGAGAGCCCGGGATCCTGCCGGAGTTCCTCGTAGGTGCTGGTGATGTCCACCCCGACCGGCGCACCGAGGACGGCGTTCCAGGCGGTGGCGACCGGCGGGCTGGCTGCCCCCGCCTGTCGGGTCGCGGACCACACCGCGGTGAGAGCGTCGTCACGGCCGCGCAGCCACTGGGCGGTCCGCAGCGCGCCGGAGGCGAGTTCCTCGCGGGTGTCCCACGGCTCGACCGTCTTGCCGATCACGGCCCCGACCAGGCCGGTGATCTCCGGCGAGGTCCGGGTGTCGCCGCCGGGCGCGCCGAGCAGGATGTCGACGGACTTGAGCAGCAGGTCCTGTTCGGGCAGCAGGAGGTCGAACGTGGTCAGCGAGCCGTCGAGCAGCTGCTGGCGTGCGGTGAGCTGGGTCTGTGCCTGTTCGGCGGTGGCGTTCGGGTGCAGCCGGTGCCACTGGACGAACTCGGCCGACAGCACGGCGGTCTTGATCCGAGCGGCGCCCTGGAGGTGGATCTCGGCGACCTGGCCGAAGGCCCGGTCGGTGAGCGCTGCCTGAGGGATGGGGACGGGGACAGGATCGGCCGACGCGGGCTCACCGAAGAGCACGCCTGCCGCGGTGACCGTGATCATCGCCAGCACGGCAGTCCCGCGCCTGGTGCGCGTGGAACGTGTGAGTGTCATGCCGCGAACGTATTGAGCTGCCTGAAAGGGCGCTGAAAGCGCGCTGACTCGCGCTCAGCCGGCGGCGGGTGACGCGGCCGGCGCGTCGAGGGCCGGTGCCACGACGGCGAACGCCTGGTCCATCAGCTCGGCCAGGTGCTGCTCGTCGTCGCCCGGCTGCCACCGCTGAAGCACCGTGTCGAGTGCCAGCAGTGCCATCCCGGCGGCCATCCGTGGGTAGGGGTCGGTGTGCGGGTCGAGGCGACGACGGTTGGCCAACTCGGCGGACAGCTCGGTGCGCCACTCGATCTGGCGTTCCAACCAGCGGGCGTGCAGGGCGGGGGTGTCCAGGATCAGACGGACGACGACCCGGGCTCGCTCGGAGTGCTCCGGGTGGTCGTTGCAGGCGGCGAGCGGCACCCAGAGTGCGTGGCGCAGCGCGACCGACGGCGGCTCGGCGGGCGGTCGGGCGGCGAGCTCGGTGATGATGTCCGCGCTGGTGTCGGCCAGGAACCGGACGACCACGTCCTCCTTGGACGCGAAGTAGCGGAAGAAGGTACGCCGTGACATGCCGGCCGCCGCCACGATGTCGTCGACTGTCACGGCGTCGAAACCCTTGGTCGCGAGCAGCATCAGGGCGGCGTCACGCAACTCGTCGGCGACGAGCTGGCGTTTGCGCTCGGCCAGGCTGTTGTCCGTACGAGATTTCATCAGCCGATGCTACGTCATTCGCTGCCGCATGGTGCCTTTGTTGGCATCATGCGCATTGCTTGACACTGAGTGCCACGGGTAGCACAGTGGGTCGCATGACTGTCGATGGCTGGTCCACTGAACAGATTCCCGACCTGAGCGGCCGTACCTTCGTCGTCACCGGTGCCACGGCGGGCCTCGGCCTGGTCACGACCCGGGCACTCGCCGTCCGCGGTGCGCGCGTCGTGCTGGCCGTGCGCGACGAGGAGAGAGGTCGCCGGGTGGCGGCCGACATCGCCGCAGCCCGGCCGGGTGTCGACCTGGAAGTCCGGCGGATCGACCTCGCCGACCTCGACTCGGTGCGGGAGTTCGCCGACGGGATGCACGCCGACCATCGCCGGGTGGATGTGCTGATCAACAACGCGGGGGTGATGGCCCTGCCGCGCGCCCTCAGCCCGCAGGGTCACGAGATGCAGTTCGCCACGAACCACCTCGGGCACTTCGCTCTCACCGGGCTCCTGCTCGATCTCCTGCTGGCCGGTCGGGACCCACGGGTGGTCACCGTCACCTCGGTCAACCACCGGCAGGCGAAGATGCGCTTCGACGACCCGACCGGCGAGCGAAGCTACTCTCCGATGGGCTTCTACAACACATCCAAGCTGGCCAACGCCATCTTCGGCTACGAGCTGCACCGGCGGCTCAGCGCCGTGGCGAGTTCGCTGGGCAGCTTCCTCGCCCACCCCGGCTACACCGCGACGAATCTGCAGAGCAGCGCTACCACGCCGATCTGGCGACTGCTGCTGGGCCGGATCGGCAACCCACTCCTCGCCCAGCCGGTCGATCGCGGTGTCTGGCCGCAGCTGTTCGCCGCCACCGACCCCGGCGCGCAGCCGGGCAAGCTCGTCGCCCCGGGCGGGCCGGGCGAACTGCGCGGCCACCCCGCGCCGGCGAAGCTCTCCGCCGCCGCGACCGACCCCGAACACGGCCGCCGTCTGTGGGAACTGTCCGAACAGGCCACCGGCGTACGGTTCGGCGCGCTGCGACCGTCGAGCTGATCGCTGCGCATCCAGCAGCCGTCACGTTCCGCCCTGCCAGATCGTCCAGGGGGCGAGCAGACACAACGGAGGAAAGAATGTTCGCTGCCTACGTCACGGTCACCATCGTCGCGTCGATCTTCACCGGCTTCGCCGCCGTCACCTACCTGATCGGTCACGACTATCCGAAGGCCCAGGCGGACATGAAGCGCGTGCCACGGTCATGGGTGCCGCGGTTGGGCATGGCGCTGGCGGCAGGCTCGCTGGGGTTGCTGGCGGGCTTCGCCGTACCGCTGCTGGGCACTCTCGCCGCCGCTGGGCTGGTGCTGTATTTCATCGGCGCGCTCATCGCGCATCTGCGCGTCGGCTCCCGTCAGCTGGTGGGCTGGGCCGTCTTCTTCGTCACCGAGGTGGCCGCGCTGACAGTGAACGTCTTCTATCACTGGTGAATCGGTTGGTACGCCTCCCACGACGTCCCGGGCTGGCTCGACGAACTCGTCCTGCCGGAGCGGCTATTGCCCGACAATCGAGAGACATCTATAGTTGCGCGGATCACAACAATCATGGCCGTGGTGACGCGGCCGGGTCGTCGAAGCGCTTCGACGATTCGTCGTTCAGGCCCGTCAGCCGGGTGTCGAGCCTGGTCACGCCGGCCTCGGCGCCCGCTGGGCGTCTGTCGTACGACATGAGGAGAACCGCATGCGGAACTGGCGCCTTCGGCGCGGAATCACCGCGCTCGCGCTCGCCCTGCTGGCCCTACCGGCCGTTCCCGGCACCGCGCTCGCCGAACCCTCCTACCCGTTCCGAGATCCCAGCCTGCCCGTGAACGTCAGGGTCGACGACTTGCTCGGCCGGCTCACGCAGGACGAGAAGATCTCCTGGCTGCACCAGTACCAGCCGGCCATTCCCCGGCTGGGCATCGGCCTGTTCAAGACCGGCACCGAGGCGCTGCACGGGGTGGCCTGGTCCACCGACATCGACAACAACGGCGCGGTGGTCAAGGCTCGCGGCACCGCCTTCCCACAGCCGGTGGGCATGGCGAGCACCTGGAACACCGACCTGATCCGGCAGGTCGGTTCGGCCGTCGGCGACGAGGCGCGCGGCTACCACGCGCAGAATCCCCGGGTCTGGGGGCTCAATCTCTGGGCGCCGGTGGTCAACCTGCTGCGCGACCCCCGGTGGGGCCGCAACGAGGAGGGCTACTCCGAGGACCCTCTGCTCACCGCGAAGATCTCCACCGCGTACGGGTCGGGAATGACCGGCGGTGACCCGAACCACCTGAAGAGCGCACCGACCCTCAAGCACTACCTGGCCTACAACAACGAGGTCCGACGCGACGTGACCTCCTCGAACGTGCCGCCTCGGGTGCTCAACGAGTACGACCGCGCCGCCTTCAAGCCGGCCATCGCGGCCGGTGCGGCGACCGGGGTGATGGCGTCGTACAACCTGGTCAACGGTCGTCCGGCGACGGTGGACCCGGACCCGATGACGGTATTCCGGGACTGGACCGACAGGCCGCTGATGAACGTCACCGACGCCTGGGCGCCGAATAATCTCGTCAACACCCAGAAGTACTACGCCACCCAGGCCGAGGGCAACGCGGCGATCATCAAGGCCGGCCTGAGCAGCTTCATCACCGACGACACGAACGCGCAGCCGACCATCACCGCGATCAAGCAGGCCCTCGCCACCGGTCTGCTGACCGAGGCCGACATCGACGCCCGGATCCGCGAGATCCTCAACATCCGATTCCGGCTGGGTGAGTTCGACCCGGGCGGCGGCCGGTACGGCGACATCACCCCGGACGTCATCAACAGTCCGGAACACCAGCGGTTGGCCCGGCAGGCCGCCGGCGAGGCGATGGTGCTGCTGAAGAACGAGCGACAGGCGCTACCGCTGGACCCGGCCCGGACCCGCAAGGTGGCGGTGCTCGGCCCGCTGGCCGACACCCTCTACTCGGACTGGTACGGCGGCGACCTGCCCTACCAGGTGACGGCGCTCGACGGCATCCGCGAACGGCTGGGCGGCTCAGCCAGTGTGCGAGGGCTCGACGGGGCGGACCGGATCGCCCTGAAGGACGTGTCGACCGGCCGGTACATCTCGGCCACCGGCACCACCGATGCCGACCCGGTCCTCGGGACCGGTGCCGTCCCGGCGCTCGTCGCCCAGTTCGACGTGGTCGACTGGGGGCAGGACGTGGTGACGTTGCGCAACGCCGCCAATGGCCGCTACCTAGGCTACAACTGGGGGCCGTTCGTCACCCGCGACGAGCAGCCGAACGGGTGGTACGTGCAGCAGCAGTTCAAGCTTGAGCCGCAGGCCGACGGAACTGTGGTGCTGCGCTACGTCGGCTACGAGACCAAGGAGAGCTGGTTCGGTGCCGACACGTACGTGACGGTCGGCGACGACGGCGCCCTCAAGCTCGGCGCGTCGACCCCGGCCGCCGCGACCCACTTCAGTCGCAACCTGATCAGCAGCGGCATCGACCGGGCCGTGGCGGCGGCCAAGGCGGCCGACACCGCGGTGCTGGTGGTCGGCAGCAACCCGTTCATCAACGGTCGGGAGGCGCACGACCGGACCTCCACGGCGCTGAGCGCCGGCCAGGAGGCGCTGGTCAAGGCGGTGGTCAGGGCCAACCCGCGGACCGTGCTCGTGCTCCAGACCAGCTACCCGGTCACCATCCGATGGGAGCAGGAGCACGTACCGGCCATCGTCTGGACCACCCACGCGGGTGCGGAGACCGGTCACGCCATCGCCGACGTCCTCTTCGGCGACCGTAACCCGTCCGGCCGGCTCACCCAGACCTGGTACCGCTCCGACGCGCAACTACCGCCCGACCTGCTGGAGTACGACATCATCTCGTCCGGGCAGACCTACCTCTACAACCGCGCGAAGCCGCTCTACCCGCTCGGCCACGGGCTGTCGTACACCCGCTTCCGGTACGGCCAACTGCGTGCCGGTGCCCAGTCGGTGGCGGCCGACGGCACCATCACGGCCAGTGTCGACGTGACGAACGTCGGCAGCCGGACCGGGACCGAGGTCGTTCAGCTCTACACCCACCAGCGCACCTCGCGGGACGCCACCCCGATCCGCCAGCTCAAGGCGTTCCAGCAGGTGAAACTCGCGCCTGGGCAGACCCGTACGGTGACCCTGCGTCTGCCCGCCGCGGATCTGGCGCACTGGGACGTCACCCGCAGCAGGTGGGTGGTCGAGTCGTCAGTCCACGACCTGATGGTCGGGGCGTCCGTCGAGGACATCCGCGCCCGCGCCGCGGTCCGGGTCCGCGGCGAGACCATCCCGGCCCGCGACCTGTCCCGGCCCACCCGGGCGGAGAACTTCGACAGGTACGCGGGGGTCCGGCTCGTCGACGAGACGAAACCCAGTGGTACGGCGGTCGGTGCCACCGCCGCCGGTCAGTGGATCTCCTTCGACGGTTCCGCGCTGCGTGCCGGCGAGCGCACCTTCACCGCGAAGGTCGCCAAGGCCGGTGCGGGTGCCGGCACGATCCAGATCCGGATGGGGTCGCCCACCGGCCGGCTGCTCGGCACGGCCACGGTGCCCAGCACCGGCGACGACTACCGGTACGTCAGCGCCAGCACCGAGTTGGCCCGGGTCGTCGGCACCCACGACGTGTACCTGGTGTTCGACTCCCCGCTGCGGCTGGCGGAGTTCTCCATCAGCTGACCGGAGATCGGGGCCGGGTCGATCGTCGACCCGGCCCCGACCCGGCTCGGGCCGCGTGCCCGCCCGGTGCTCAGCGGCGACGTCGTCGCAGCACTGTGGATTCGTCGGACGACGTGATCACGGGTGTCCGGGCGACATGGCTGATCTGCCCGGTCCGTGGGTATTTATGCATAGACGCTCCCCGATTGACTGTTGCATTGGTCAGACGTGTGACCTACGCTCCCAGTAAGAATTTCGGGGCGGTTAACAAAGAGTGCGGTCGGGGCGACGGAAATCCCCGCCGGCCCTTCGTGGCGTCGCTGTTCCGTACTCGTCGCTCGATACGCACTTTGGGCACCACATCGACGACCAGTGAGAGGAACAGACGTGAAGTCAGCCTTATCCACCGCTCGAATGTCAGTGTTGGCGGTGGCGGCGCTTGTCGCCGCCACACTGCCGGCAGTGCTGACAAACCAACTCCCGGCCTCGGCCGCGGTCCAGGCGACCTACTATGTCGCCCCGGACGGTAACGACGCCAATCCGGGAACGTTGCAGTCACCGTTCAAGACGATCCAACGTGCGCGGGACGTCGTTCGAACGATAAGCGGGAACCTGACCGGCGACGTCAACGTCCTTCTCCGGGGCGGCACCTATCCGGTGACCAGCACCATCGAATTCGGGTCGAGTGACTCCGGCACCAACGGATACCGGATCAGCTACGGTGCCTACGCCAACGAGAAGCCGGTCCTTGACGGTGGCGTCCAGGTGACCGGGTGGACTCAGCACAGCGGCAACATCTGGAAGGCGCCGCTCGACCGCGCCAACAAGCTGCGGGCGCTCTACGTCAACGACAAGCGCGCTGTCATGGCGACGAAGACGATCAGCTCGGGCGGGTGCTTCGGGACGTACAACATCACGGCCAACCAGGCCGCGTGGGCCTGGGAGTCGGGGTCGCAGTGTGACGGCGCCAGGTACAACCAGAGCGACTTCCCCGCCATCGCGCGCAACCAGGACGACATCGAGATCGAGACGGGCACGACCTGGACCACTGCCATCGTCGGCGTCCGACAGGTGACCACCGACGGCGGGAGCCGGGTCGCCCTGTTCCAGCAGCCGGGTGCGGCCATCGCGCAGGGCGCGTTCAACGGCAACGCCCAGGTCGGCGGCACCCACAAACTCATGAACGCGTACGAGTTCCTGGACGCGCCCGGTGAGTTCTACTTCGACAAGGGCACCAAGACGGTCTACTACTACAAGGCCAGTGCCGAGAACATGTCGACAGCCACGGTCTACGCGCCGAACAACGTCACCACAGTGCTGCGCGTGGCCGGCACCTCGACGTCGAGCCATGCCCGCAACATCACATTCTCCGGTCTGACGGTGCGGCACTCGGACTGGAACCTGTTCAACGTGGCCGGCTCGTCCTTCAAGCAGGCGCAGCAGGGCAACCTCGGAGCGCAGGTGTACGCGAAGGGCAACTTCCACGTCTACCACTACCGCAACGTGGACGTCACCCCCGGCATCATCCAGATCCAGAACGCCGACGGCCTCCTGCTGCAACGCAACCGGATCGAGCACACCGGCGCGGACGGCATCAGCATGGTCAACGACGTGCAGGGCACGCAGTTGATCGGGAACGCCACCAACGACATCGCGGGGTCGGCCATCAATGTCGGTCATCCCCAGCACGTCTACATCGGCGACGGCACGTCGACCAACCGGGAGAAGTACTCCGCGTCGGTCGAAGGGCTGCCGAAGAACATCGACATCAAGAACAACTACCTGTACGACAGCGCCGTCCTGTTCAACGGGCACAGCCCCATCTCGGCGTACTTCGCCGACACCCTCACCATCCAGCGCAACCGGATCGAGAAGGCCCCGTGGTCGGGCATCACGCTCGGCTGGGGCTGGTGGAACTTCGACGGGTCGTCGGGTTCGATCCAGCCCAACCGTCCCACCACGACGGCGAGAAACAACACCATCAGCTACAACCACATCATCGACACGGTGCAGCGCCTGAGTGACACCGCGCCGATCTACACGCTCGGCAGCCAGCCCGGGACCACCATCACCAACAACTATCTCCAGGGCGTGCCCTCGGGCCACAAGTACGGACTGCACCCGGACGAGGGATCGGCCTTCATTACCTTCCGGGACAACGTGCTGAGCATCGACAAGAACGTCACCTGGATGATTAATTCAGACGACTTCGGGCGCAAGCACGACCTGAGCATCACCCAGATCTACGGCCCGATCAACAAGGTCTCCAACAAGAACCTGCCGAACAGCACGGTCGCCGACATCCTCGTCTCCTCCGACTACGTGTGGCCGGCTGCGGCGTACAGCATCGCGGCGAACTCCGGCCTTGAGGACGCGTACCGGGACATCATCCCGGCGAGCAACTTCTCCGCGCCGAACTACGTGCTGCCGGCCAGCACGTTCGTCGCCAGTGCCACAGCGTCGATCCCGATCCGGAGCACCGGCGACGCCACCAAGTCGGTCTGGTTGGCGCCGTACGGCACGACCACCTTCACCGCCGGGGCGACGATGACCAGGGCGGCCGGCAACGCGACGTCCATCGCCGTGCCCACCACCCAGGGTGAATACCGGCTCTACGTCGTCGACGCACAGGGCAACCGGTCGGCCGAGTCGACTTCGATTATCCGGCAGCAGCAGGGCGGCGGCAGCGGTACGGGGCAGGGGCAGCTCCTGGGTGGCCAGTCCGGCCGCTGTGTCGAGGTGCCGAACTCGTCGACCACGAACGGCACCCAGGTGCAGCTATACGACTGCGGGAGCGGCACGAACCAGCGGTGGACCGCCACCAGCAGCAAGCAACTGACCGTCTACGGCAACAAGTGCCTGGACGCGTCCGGGAACGGCACGGCCAACGGCACCCAGGTCATCATCTGGGACTGCCACGGCGGCACGAACCAGCAGTGGAACGTCAACAGCAACGGCACCATCACGAATGGTCAGTCCGGGCTCTGCCTCGATGCCAACGGCGCTGGCACCGCCAACGGCACCAAGATCATCCTGTGGTCCTGCAACGGTGGTCCGAACCAGCAGTGGACGCTGCGTAGCTGATCCACCCAGACTCCGGGGCCAGGCCGACACGGGCCTGGCCCCGGGCTACTTCTGGTAGCCGTAGTTGTCGCAGGTCCGGCGGCCGAGGACGCAGCTCTTGGTGCGCTTGTTCATGGTGTCGACGTCCCACATCACGAACGCGTCGCCGTGCATCGACGAGGCGCTCTTACCTTCCTTGTCGGAGGACAGGTAATAGCCCGCCGGGGTGCCCTTCGCCGGGTACTTGATGTCGAAGGTGATCGCCGGGATCCGGACCGGGTGGCTGGTCGGGCAGCCGTTGCCGCCGCCGTACGCCACGTGGTCCTTGTGGTTGGGGCTGTCCAGGTGCTTGCCGTCCCAGCAGTCGGGGAACTGCATCATGAAGTGCAGCGTCGCGTTGCCCCCGCAGATGGGCCAGTTGCCGTTGGTGCTGCGGGCGATGCCGTCGAGGTCACCGGGGCCGTAGAAGGCGCAGTAGAACTGGCCGGTCGCGCCCCGCGGGGTCGGCTTCTTCTTCTTGGCGTCGCCGGAGATCATGCGCAGGCCGTTGGGCATCGGCATCTGGCCTGTCGAGTTCTTGGCCAGCGAGCGGTAGTAGACCCGGAACCCGGTGGTCTCGACCGGCTTTCCCGTCGCGTTGTCGTAGAGCGTGGGCACCCAGTAGGCGGAGTGGTCCTGGACGGGCTTGCAGGAGGTGGCAGTGAACTTCGTCAGGTCGCCGGCGACGGTGCTCGCGTCGACAGCCTTGTTGCCGACGAACGAGTGCATGTGCGACGCGCCCGGTAGGCCGGGGGCGACGATCGGGTCGTCCGGTAGCCGGTGGCTGTACTGGCAGTCGGCCCGGAATTCCGGGAGGTTGCCCACCCCGGACGGAACGGGGTCGATCTTCAACGCCCGGTACGCGTCGGCCTGCGCTTTCCAGGTCGCCCGGTCGACCGGAATCCAGCCGGTTGCCGGGGCCTTCGGCGCGGCAGCGGTCGACGGTGTCGCGCCGGTCGACGGGGTCGTGGCGGTCGACGGCGTCGCAGCGGTCGATGCCGCCACCCCGGGCGACGCCGGCTGCCCGGCCGGTGGCGAGGGGTAGTCGAGGGCGTTGGCCGCGTTCGACGGCTCGGGCGTCATGTCGCCACTGGCCAGGTACACGCCTCCGGCGGCGATGACGAGCGCGACTGCGGCTCCCGCGGCCGCGCCCAGTCTGTTGCGGGTGAACCAGCTCGGCGGGCGGTGACGGGGCGGCGGTTGGCCCGCGTCCGGTTCGGGCAACGAGGCGTACGACACGGGTCACTCCCAACGAGCAGACGACGGCGCAGACCCGGACGGCCACGGCCGCCGTATGGTAGGCGCTTCCCGATCACGACCGACAGCTTCCTAAAGCTTCCTTAAAGAAGGTTGGTCGTTCGTCTCCCGCCCAGCGGCCGCGTCCCGTGCTCACGGACGGACGGCGTCCACAGGGGGTGACGACGGCGGCGACCACCGGTGTCGATGGCCGCCGTTCGGTACGTCGTCCGCCCGATATCACGCCTCCGGCGTGACCTCGGCCTGCTGCTCCCCGCTCGAAGGCTCCTCGACCTCGTTCGCCGCCGGCGTGGACGTCGGCTCGGTCCAGGAGAACTCGATCTCGACGGACACCTCCGTCTCGCTCTCCCGTTCGATCTCCAACTCGCAGCGCACGGTGTCCGCCACGGACACGGCACCCGCGGCGCCGTAGAAGAGCCGCCCGTCGGTTTCCAACTGGTTCGCCAACTGACGCAGCCAGGCGGCCAGGTCCGAGCGTGACACCGTACGGGCGTCCTCGTAGATATCCATGCCGGCCATGCTCGCACTCCACAAAGGACCGCCGGAGAAGGGCTTCGGCCGCACGCACGTCGGCCGCATGGTATGGATCTTGTGGTGGTGGACGGTCAGCAGGGGAAATGTCGCCGAGCGAGGTGCTACCGGACATCTGGCGGGTACGTGTGGGAGATGACGTCGACCTGGAAACCCCACGAGAAACACGGTGGCCTGTCGGACAAGGACAAGCGCGAGTTGCCGGAGAGCGTTTTCGCGTTCCCCGACAAACGCAAGGAGCCGATGACCGACGCGGGCCACGTCCGTAACGCCATCGCCCGGTTCGACCAGGTCCAGGGCGTCACCGACAAGGAGCGCGACCTGGCATTTCAGAACATCCTCGCCGCCGCCGCGCACTACGATGTCGAGGTCGCGGAGACGAACTGGCGTCAACTCGGCAAACTTCCGCACACGCCGAATTCGGCCCACTGACCGGTTCTGGCCGCGTACCTGCTGGATAGGGACGCCCGCTGCGGGTAAGCGGCGCTGATGCCCGCGAAGCAGCAGCCAGCAACCGGCGGCGACCCGTCGCCGCGTGAGGGGGCCCGGGCCGGCCGGGTGTCGGACGGCCTGCGCGAGCGGGTGCGCCACGGGCTGCGCACCCGCGCCTGGCGACTGCGCCTCTACGGGTTGCTGTCCGTGCAGGCCGGCGTCGCGGCAGCGCTGGCCTGGTTCGTGGTGTTCCAGTTCCTGGGCAATCCCACCCCGGTCCTCGCGCCCACCACGGCGGTCGGCATCGTGGCCGCCTCGATGGGCTCACGCCTGCGGCGCACCATCGAACTGCTGATCGGGGTGGTTCTCGGGCTCGCTGTCGGCGACACGCTCATGCCGTTCTTCGGCATCGGGGCCTGGCAGACCGGTGTGGTCGTCGTGCTGGCGATCATCGTCGCGGTGCTGCTCAAGGGCGGCGGTTCGCTGCTCACCCAGGCCGGCGGCACCGCGGTGCTCATCGCCACCCTGGAACCCCCGGTACGGGACCTGTCAGTGCCCCGTTTCGTCGACGCCGCGGTCGGCGGGTTGATCGGCCTGGCGGTCGGTCTGCTGGTGGTGCCCATCCACCCCCAGCGGACCGTGAAGCGGCTGGCCGAACCCGTCCTCGACCCGGCCATCGCCGCCATGCACGACCTGGCCACGGCGCTGCGACTTCGGGATCTTGACGGCGCCCAGCGGAGCCTGGGCGCTTTACGCGGCCTCGGCTCCCGGCTGACCGTGCTCGACGAGGGCCTCGGCGCCGCCCAGGAGGTGGTGCGACTGGCGCCACTGCGCTGGCGGGAGCGCCCATCCCTGGCCTTCTACACCGATGCCGTCCGACATATGGAACGCAGCCTGTACGCCTGGCGCGCGATCGCGAGGAGACTCACCAGGGTCCTGCGGGACGGCGAACCGGTGCCGGAGGAGTTGCCAGCGGCCATCGACCTGCTGGCCGACAGCGTGCAGATGCTGCGCTGCGCGATCCGCGCGCGGGCAGAGCCGCAACAGGCGCGCCAGCAGATCCTGACCGCCGTCGAGTTGGTCGGGAAGGCGCAGGGACCCGCCGCGTCGGATCCCACCCGCCCGCACACCCACCGGCTGGGCTACTCCGGCATGATCGCCGCGGGTGACTTCCGCACGTCGGCACACGACCTGCTGATGGCAAGCGGGCTCAACGCCGACGAGGCGGCAGCGCTGGTGCGGCGCACGGCGGACCGGGACGAGTGGGACTGAACCGCCCCGGCACCTCCGTCAGGTCGCCTTCAGCGAGGCGAGGACGTCGAGGTAGTGCGGGTTCTTCATGACGCCCAGCACGTTGCCGAACGGGTCGACGACCGCCGCCGTGACGAACCCCTCGTCCCCGTGCGGGGTGATCGGCTGGTACTCCGTGGCACCCATCGCCAACAGCCGCGTAACTGTCGCCTCGAGATCGTCGACGCACCAGTGCATGACCGCGCCGCCGGGCCCGGTCGCCGCGCCGGCCGGCGCGTACCTACTGTCGATGATGCCCAGCTCGGCCTGGTAGTCCCCGATGCGGAACTCGGTGTAGGCCGGGCGTCCGTCGGGGCCGGGGCGCATGAAGTACGCCTCGATCCCGAGGAAGTCCGCGTACCAGGCCGTGGCCGCTGCCACGTCGTCCGCCCAGATGTTCAGTGTGGCGAATCCTCGCAGGCTCATCGGGTGTCCTCTCGTCGATGTCGTTGGTGGTGACGCTATCGACCGCTGCGGAGGCTTCGCTTCCGCAATGAGCGGTGGGTCTCGACCGTGTCGGGCGGCGGGCCGCATCTTTCGGCGGTCCCCGGGTAGTCGCTGCCATTGCCAGCACGGATGGCGGGGGACAACGTGCAGAGCTACCCGGCAGTCGAGAACCACGGTCTGATCGGTGACCTACAGACCGCTGCGTTGATCAGCACGGACGGCACCGTCGACTGGTTCTGCGCGCCGCGCTTCGACTCGCCGAGCGTCTTCGGCGCGCTGCTCGACCGCCGCAACGGTGGCCACTTCCAGCTCTCGCCCGACGGCGTCGACTACTCCAGCAAGCAGCTCTACCTGCCCGGTACGCCGATCCTGATCACCCGCTTCCACAGCGCTGACGGTGTCGGGGAGCTCTTGGACTTCATGCCCGTCACCGGTGCGGAGGCCACCGACCGGCATCGGTTGATCCGCCTGGTCCGGATGGTCCGGGGGAGCATGCGGTTCCGCTTCCACTGCCGCCCGCGGTTCAACTACGGGCGTGATCCGTACGAGTTGGAGGTGCACCCCGAGGGCGACGTCTTCCGGAGCCCGACGCTGACCTTCTCCCTCGCCGCCTTCAAGGACGTGGAGCGGGCGTTCCACGTGGGGGACTTCCACCGCGACGCCGACGGCGTGTCCGCGCGGTTCACGCTGCACGCGGGCGACATCGGCGGGGTTGCCCTGGAGACGGCCAGCCCGGACGCGCCCCGCGCACTCACCACCGACGAGGCGTGCGAACTGCTCGCCGAGACCCGCGACCACTGGCGGCGGTGGGTGGGCCGCTCCCGCTACAAGGGCCGGTGGAGGGAGGTGGTCGAGCGGTCGGCGATGACCATCAAGCTGATGACGTACGCACCGACCGGCGCACTTGTCGCCGCGCCCACCGCGGGGCTGCCCGAGCAGATCGGCGGGCAGCGGAACTGGGACTACCGCTACACCTGGATCCGGGACGCGTCCTTCTCGGTGCACGCGCTGCTGCGCCTGGGCTTCACCGACGAGGCCCAGAAGTATCTGCTCTGGCTCGACGCGCGCATCCGTGAGGCACGGGACGACAACATGCCCCTGCAAATCATGTACCGCATCGACGGCTCACCTGACATTCCGGAGGAGGTGCTGGGTCACCTGGAGGGCTACCGCGGATCGGCACCGGTGCGGATCGGCAACGGCGCGGCGGACCAACTGCAACTCGACATCTACGGCGAGGCGCTCATCTCGTTGGAACTCGCGGACCGCAATGGGCTGATCCCGCCGTACGAGGGGTGGCGCAAGACGGCAGGGTTGATGGACTGGCTCTGCGACCACTGGGACCAGCCCGAGGACGGGATCTGGGAGACCCGGTCCGGCCGGCAGGACTTCACCTACGGCCGGGTGCTCTCCTGGGTCGCGTTGGACCGGGCCATCCGGATCGCGCGACGCCGGGGCCGCCCCGGCGACATCGCCCGCTGGTCCGCCGAACGCGACGCCATCTACCAGCAGGTGATGACACGCGGGTTCAACCAGGAACGTGGCGCGTTCGTGCAGCACTACGGTTCCGACATCCTGGACGCCTCGCTGCTGGCGATGCCCGGGCTGAACTTCATCTCGCCGACCGACCCGATGTGGGAGTCCACGCTGCGGGCCATGGACACCGACCTCGTCTCCGACAGCCTGGTCTACCGCTACGACCCGAGGGCCTCGCCGGACGGTCTCGCCGGCACCGAGGGCACCTTCAACATGTGCACCTTCTGGTACGTGCAGGCGCTCGCCCTGGCCGGCCGGCTCGACGACGCCCGGTTGACCTTCGAGAAGATGCTGACCTACAGCAACCCGCTCGGCCTCTACTCCGAGGAGATCGCGCCGACCGGCGAGCAGATCGGCAACTTCCCGCAGGCGTTCAGCCACCTCTCGCTGATCAGTACGGCGGCCCACCTCGACGACCTGCTCGAGCAGGGCTGACGGTCCGGTCAGAACAGCGTCAACGGCTCGACCGGGATCGGCTCGGGCAACGCCTCAAGCCCGGGAACCCGTGCCCGTACCTCGTCGTGGAACCGGCGGGCGAGCGTCGGCGCTTCGGCGTTGTCCGGGGTGTGGATGAACATCGTCGGCGAGCGCCCCTCGCGCAGCCAGGTCACTGTCATGTCGATCCAGCGCTGCCACCCCTCGACCGTGCGCGTCGGGTCGTCGCGGCCGAGGTAGCGGACGATCGGCCGGTCGGTCAGCGCGAGGGGCCGGAGCGGCACGCGGGGCTTCTTGGTCCAGGCGTCCCGCTCCGCGTCACTGGTAGGCGGGCTCGCGAAAAAGGCAGTCGTGTCGAAGGGGATCCACTCGGCGTGGGCGGCGGCGAGGGTCGCCCCGAGCAGTCGGGCCGCCCGCTCCTCGGTGAAGAACGCCTGATGGCGCACCTCCACCGCGTACCTGTGGGACTGCGGAAGCTGTTGCAGGAAACGGCCCAGGGCCGGGACGTCGGCCGGCGCGAACGAGCCGGGCAGTTGGATCCAGAGTGCGTGGGCGCGCGGGCCGAGCGGTTCGATGGCGTCCAGAAAGGCGCTCAGTGGTTCGTCGACGTGGGTGAGCCGGCGTTCGTGCGTGATGACCTTGGGAAGTTTGAGGACGAACCGGAAGTCGGGGCCCGTCTGGGCGGCCCACGAGGCCACGGTTTCCCGGGCCGGGGTCGCGTAGAACGTGGTGTTGCCCTCCACGGCGTCACACCAACTGGCGTAGTGCGCCAGGCGCTCGGTGGGCGGCAGCCGGTGCCCCGGCCACGACCGGTGACTCCACATCGCGCACCCCACGTGCAGACGCATGACCGCCCTCCCGACTTGACCGGAGCCCACCGTATCCGGGCCGGCGGACCCGGCGGGGTCCACGGTCCGCCAGGTAGGGTCCGTCGCCATGCGTGTGCTGTTCGCCAGTCTTGCGTCCGTCGGTCACACCTACCCGCTGATCCCGCTGGCGATCGCCGCCCGGGACGCCGGGCACGAGGTCCACTTCGCCGCCGGTACGGAGGTGCACGCGCCACTCGCCGCGAACGGCCTGCGGCCGTTCCGTCCCGGCGACGCCTTCTACGAGGTGTACGCCGAGGATCTCGCACCGGAGCTGGCGCGGCTGCGGCCCGACCTCGTGGTGCACGAGTGGGGGTTGCCGGGGGCGGCCGTGGCGGCTCACCGGGCCGGGATCCCGGGCCTGTGGCACGGATTCGGCCGGCTGTTTCCCGAGGGCATCGGCCTGGAACTCCCGACCAGCAACGCCGAGGTCGTGGGTCGGCCGCACCTGGACATCTGGCCACCTTCGCTGCAGGACAAGGGCTTCCTCGCCACCGAACGCCGGATCGAGCTGCGACCGGTCTCGTTCTCGACGCCGGCCCCACTGCCCGCTCGCTTGGGCCGGCCGTTGATCTATCTGACCCTCGGCACCGCTTTCGGTACGCCGGAGCTGCTCCGCACGGCCATCGCCGGTCTGGCGACGCTTGGCGCGCAGGTGGTGGTCGCGGCGGGCCGGGTGTCAGTGGAACAGCTGGGCGACATCCCCGACCAGGTCAGCGTGCATCAGTGGGTGTCGCAGGTGGAGTTGCTGCCGCTCGTTGACGTGGTGGTGCACCACGGGGGTAGTGGCACCACCCTCGGTGCGCTCGCGGCCGGCGTACCCCAGTTGTTGCTGCCGCAGGGCGCGGACCAGTTCGCCAACGCGGAGGCCCTCACCGCGGCCGGGGTCGGTCTTCGGCTTCTCCCCGGGGAGGTGGACGCGGGTGCCATCGCCGAGCAGGTCCACCGGCTGCTGCCGCAGCACGGCAACGCCGAGCAGCGCGACGCGGCTCGCGCGGTCGCCGACGAGATCGCCGGCATGCCCTCGCCGGCGGCGGTCGCCCGGATCCTGCCGGAGTACTCGGCCTGACTGGAGGCGAGATCGTCAACTCGGGGTTGACGAGGCGCATGCGTCAACCTATGGTTGACGCATGACAGATCCTCTTCAGATCGGTAGCACCGTCAAGCTCGACGACCTGATCCAGGCGATCAAGACGGCGCACACCGACGCGCTCGACCAGCTCACCGACGCGGTCATCGCCGCCGACCACCTCGGCGAGGTCGCTGATCATCTGATCGGGCACTTCGTCGACCAGGCTCGGCGCTCGGGCGCCTCCTGGACCGACATCGGCCGCAGCATGGGCGTCACCAAGCAGGCCGCCCAGAAGCGCTTCGTGCCGAAGGCGACCGACGCGGCCGCGCTCGACCCCAACGCCGGCTTCGGCCGGTTCACCCCGCGCGCCCGCAACGTGGTGATGGCCTCGCAGGAGGAGGCCCGCGCCAGCGGCAACGCCGAGATCGGCCCCGAGCACCTGGTGCTGGGCCTGCTGGCCGAGCCGGAAGGGCTGGCCGCCAGGGTGATGGCTGGTCGCGGCGCCACCCCCGAGGCGGTACGGGAGGCGGTCGCCGCCGTCCTGCCATCGCGCGCCGAGCAGGTGCCGGACCTCATTCCGTACGACGCGCGCGGCAAGAAGGCGCTGGAGCTGACCTTCCGGGAGGCGCTGCGCCTCGGGCACAACTACATCGGCACCGAGCACATCCTGCTCGCCCTGCTGGAGCAGGAGGACGGCGCCGGCGTGCTCACCAACCTGGGCCTGGACAAGGCGACGGTCGAGGGCGACCTGGCTGCCGCCCTCGCCGCCGCCGTCGGAAAGAAGTGAGAACCCGGGGTCAGGACGCCTCAGGGAAGCCGTAACGCAGGGCGTGCTCCGGATCGGCCGGGTCGATCTGGCGTACGCCCGCGTCGGCGAGTCGCTTGTTGACCTCGTCGAGCTGCTCGCGCACCAGGCGTGCCTCCTCCTCGGTGACCCGGCCCCGGTGTGGCTTGCCGGCGTGCTCCAGCGTGCCGTAGTCGATCTTCTCGGTGGTCTTGCGGGCCTTGGGTGGGCGGACCCGCTCGGCCGTCTTCAACAGTTGCGCCATCGGCACGTCGGTGGCCATCGCGTCGAACTCGCTGGCGGTCAGCACCACCCGGCGGGGCTCACCGTGGCCGTGCCGATCGTGGATCTCCACCACCGCCACGTCCAACGCGGCGTCGTCGATGTTCTCCACCTCGCCCGGGGTGGCGTCCAACTGCACGGGCCCGGCGACCAGGTCCGGGTGCTCCAGTACGACGACGCGGACCACCTCGTCGTCCTGCTGCAGAACCGTGCCGGTGAAGTCGGAGACGTGGATCGTCTTCTTGCCCATGCGCGGAGCTTCTCCTGTCGTAGGCCGGGATGGCGGACCACAAGAAATTACCCGACAGGTGTGCGAAAGCCGCCGCTGGACCTCCTCCGGTGTGTCGGCCCCCGAGCGAACGTCAGAGGCCACCCGCTCGGTGGTGCGTCAGTGGTTGTTCAGGCGGTGCCGACTGGAGCTGCCGACGGACAGCTTGTTCAGGCCGGCCCACGACAGGGCGCTGCCGCCGACCGTCCGAGGGTTCCGGTAGCGCGGCTGGGGCGGATTGCCCCCGACGGCCTCCGCGGCCCGCCAGAGTCGCTCGGGGTCCTGCTGGTAGTGGTCGCTCGGCTGAATCGGCATGCGTTCACCGTCCCAAACAAAGGTGTCCAGATATGGAAATACATATGACGGTCAATCCCAGTGCTCGGTTCCCGGACCCTTTTCCGCTCGGCCCTGACGTATCCTGCGCCCGGCCCTGCCGTCCGGCGTACGGTGATCGACGACGGGTCGGGTGACGCGGGGAGGTGCGCATGCTCGACCGGCGACTTCACCTGCACCTGGCCACCTGGCTCGGCCAGTGGCCGGCCGGGCCGGGGTTGCACGTGGTCGCCTCGCAGCGGCGTGCCGAACCGGCCTGGGACGGCCGGCTACGCCCCGCGCTCGCCGTGGACACCGGGCAGAGCGCCGTGCTCTCTGTTGCGCCGGACCGGGTGGCGGCGATCCGCGCGTTGGTTCGCCAAACGCCGGCTCGGTTGCTCGCCGCGTTGCCGGAGGCCGTCGGCCGGCCCGAATTCTGCGTACACGACGGTCCGTTCCGGTGGAGCCGGACACCCGCTCCGCTGCCCGACGTGGGGGAGTGGACCGATCCGACCGCCACCGGGCTGCCGCCGTGGCTGCGACTCTTCGACCGGCCGGTGCTGGTGGTCCGTGACCCGGACGGCGCCTATCTGGCCGGTGCGGCAATCAAACGGCACGACGCGTACGGGCACGAGTTGGCAGTCGGCACGGTGCCGGCCGCCCAAGGGCGCGGCCTCGCCCGTCGGCTGGTGGCCCAGGCTGCGCGGCGGGTGCTCGACGAGGGAGCGATCCCTACCTACCTGCATGAGCGGGACAATCACGCCTCGGCCCGGGTCGCCGAAGCGGCTGGCTTCCCGGACCGGGGCTGGCGCGCGTACGGGGTCTATCCGCGCTGACCGGCCCGAAGCCGCAGCTGTCCGCGATCTTGCACTTTCTGTCGCGACACACCCGGGCATTCCACGCATCTCAACCACCGAAACTGCAAGATCGGCGGGGTGAGGGCGGGGCGGGGTGAGGGCGGGGCGGGGTGATGGGCGCGGACCGTGGATCCCGGGCCGGATCCATGCCGGTGGGCGCGTACCCGGGCGGCGCCTCGCCGTTGGGTGTGCACCAGCTCATCGGCGATGTCTGGGAGTGGACCTCGACAGCGTTCGA